>CALFBG010000371.1 GCA_937951685.1 uncultured Saprospiraceae bacterium
ACCAACAATGGAGATGATCCTGCTACGCAACTTTACTTAGATCCCTACGGACCTAGTGGGGCAACTTTCAACCCAAATCCAGTACCAGTAAGTTTAGCACCTGGTCAAACTTCAGATTATTGTGTAAACCTTTCGGGTGTATCTGGTGGCGATGTTGTCGAGTATAAAGCCTTACTGAAAAGCTTTCTCGGAGATACGCTTAATTGGTGTTGCATTGTAGATACCTTTAGGGTAGAAATACCAGAGTGTGATGATTGTATTTGTGATGAAAAATTCTTCTCAAGTAATATGGGCTACTTAGTTCAGTATAGTACTAATTCTTGTAAAGTAGCACTCTCACCTTTCGGTTTGGACGAATGCTACGAAGTTACTTGGGTTAGCAATGGTGTAGTGATTGGTCAAACGATGGGGAATGAGATTTTATATACTACTTTAAGTGGCAAGTCCAGAACCTATTGCATGAGGGTCAGTATTCCCGGAACGGACTGTGTTAGACAATTCTGTCGTAGCCTTCGATGTACCATTTTCAATGACGGTCCTGGTCTTGATGGAACGTTGAGTCGCTTAGCGCAAGGAGATGATGCTAATGCACCAACAACGATTAAAAATATTTATCCCAACCCCGTAGAGGATGTGGTAAATGTATCCTTTAATCAAAACTTCTCCGAAGCACGGGTTAATGTTCAAATCATCAACGCGATGGGAGAAACGGTTTTAGCACTAAACAATCAAATTCTTAATGGAGAAGAAATTCAAGTTCGAGTGAATGACTTAAGTGAAGGAATTTACTTCTTGAGAATCGACGGAGAAAATATTCAGTCCGACTTCTTGAAATTTGTAAAATTGAAGTAAGCTAAAAAGCTAATGATTAGTACACTACTTGATCCTACGGTTAAAAAAAACTGTAAATCAAGTTAAAATTGAAAAGGTCACTGAGTTAATTGCTCGGTGACCTTTTTTTGTTTGCCAAAGTGCTTACCACACTTTTTTTACCTTTCCTTCCTCGACCCACTGGCTCCATTTTTTATTATAAGTATGTACTTTCTGAATGACTTTACCCTGTTCATCTACGACGGGGTTTCCTTGATTGATCCATTCAAAAATACTGCCGTATAAGTTGTAAACATTAGTATAGCCCAAAGCCAATAAGCGTTCTCCAATCTTTTCGCTACGATAGCCTACCGAACAGTAAAGGACAATTTTTTGATCTTTATCAACATTGGCGAGGGTCGTAGGATCAAATTTTTTGTACCCTAAATATTTTGCTCCAGCAATATGACTTACCTCATATTCTTCTTTTTCCCGTGCGTCAAAAAGTACCACATCGGATTGAATCCGTTGCAATTCCTTTACTCCGATTAATGGAACCGAAAAATTAATCAAACTTGCGACCGCTGCATCAAAAGCTGGCTGTTGGCAATGGGGACGAGTCGCAGGTTCTTGTGCTTGTGTACAACTGAATAAGCACAGAAAAAGTAAACTTGCGAGTAAGCGTAAAGGGATCGTACGAATCATTTTTTTTTATTTTAAAATAAGACCTTGCTAAATAGAACGTCAAATTGCTCGCTTTACGCTAAATCTTGCTACAAAGAAGTGATCGTTTGTCGGGACAAAAACAAAACTGCCTCGCGGAGTTCGTTAATCCTTATTGAGAAGAGGATTTTAAAATAACTTTAGCTTGACTTCTTAACGGGACCTTGCCCAACTACATCGGCAATCCATACGCCATCTTCGCAGTATGGACTCAATTCTTCTCGAATGAATTGTTGGACTTCCGTAGTAATATCATCAGGATAAAGTAAGTGTAAATTCGGACCAGCATCCAAGCTAAAGTAAAGTGCTCGTTTCGTATCCGCACGATATTGGCGTACCATTTCGATCATCTTCAAACTATTAGGTCGCATCAAAATATAGGAAGGATTAGAAGTCATCATTAAAGCGTGCAAACTCAACGCTTCATTCTCTGCAATGTTACCAAACTGTTCAAGGTCACCACTTCGTAAGGCATTCAACAATTCTTGGAAACGTTGTCTAGCCTGCGCATAACGATTTTCGGCATAAATATTATTTTCCATCAGAGCGTGTCCTGCTCGACTAGAGACTGATTTTTCTGCTTTGCTGGCAATTAAAATATCATCGTGGAAGCTTTTGAATACAGGGTGTAAGTCTTCTACAAAAGGAGTTGCATAGAGGTTAGAAGCATCCGCTTCAACGTCATTTTCTCCCCAAATGGCCATGGTTGGATACACGGATCGGCAAGCACTGCCCGAACCTAAACGCGCTACGAAGGATGCTTTTTGCAAAAACGCTTGTTCCGTTGATAAATTGCCAAAAAGAGCTTGTTCCATACTGCATAGGCATAGCGCAAGCGCACTCATACTCGAGGCGGAGGAAGCAATACCCGCAGAATGTGGAAAAGAGTTACTTGACTTAATGGTTAATTCAAATTGCGATAAGAAAGGAAAGATTGGTCGAATACTTTGTAGAAACTTCACCAACTTTGCTTTGAATGCTTCGTTTGGTTTTCCTTCAAAGTAAAAATCCAGTATGATATCATCCGAAGCAATAGACTTTATTTGATAACTAAACTGCGTTTCGGTATACGCATTTTCTAAAGTAAAGCTAATGGAAGGATTTCTAGGAAGCTGTTGCCCATACTTACCCCAATATTTAATAATGGCTAGATTAGAAGGACTTTTCCAGTGAATGTTGCCAGCGGTAATCGAAAGATCCGTTAGCACTAAATCGGGGTTGTGATAATTGAGCATGAATTTTCCCTTGTGTGTGAGTTGTCTAAAATTCCGTATTAAAATGAAAGCTCAAAGATATGGAAGTTGTACTAAAATTCGAAGTAAAGCCGAGCATTAGAAAAAAAGATCAGTGCAAATAGGAAATGCTACCGATCGAGTAGACGCTGAGGGCGATTGATAAACTCTATTCTTGCTCGTCTGCCGTATAAGAGATATCAAAATCTTTAAGTACCGAATCCAAAATTTTATCTTCCCCTTCTTTGTATCCTCTTTTTAAGCGATAGCCATAAAATCGGCTGAGGGCACTCCAATAAGTGGCCGTAAAACCACCTCGTAATCCTTTTAGTAAGTAAAAGAAGGGCGTATCTAGCTCTCGCTCAATCATTTTAATCATGATTTTCCCTTGGGTTTTACTTAATTTTTTAAGCGGTTCTTTGAATTCCTTCTTCAACTCTCGCTGTAATCTTTTGATGTGTCTTTTACGTTCTCGCCGTTTCATATTTTGCGTAACGTGTTCTGTTTCTCTAAAAATACGAATGGCCTTGGCGGCGTAAGGATAAACTTTCGCAGCATAACGGCGATACTTAAGGTAACGGCGATATTCTTCGTCGCTTTCAAAGCTCTTAGGGGTAGAAATGGAAACATCCTCCAAATCGGCAATTAAAATAGTATCATTATTTTCAGTGATGAGCGCCGTAACAATTTCTCCGTTGAGTTTGATCTTTTCTTTGCGCTCTTTTAATTGTGCGAAACTTGCACTGATGCAGAGCAAACAAAGTATTCCTGTGCAAAGTATATTTTTCATTGTCTAAAGTTTATTAATTTAAATCTTGCCCCGACATTTACCACAACCCCACCTTTATAACTGCAATTTCATAACCAAATTACATTAAAATGCATTAATATGATGTTATACTTCTGTTAAGGTGCCTTTTTAGTAAAGCTTTAAACTGGCTCTAACGAAAACTGCCTTTCACTTCTTAGAAGCAAAAGGCAGTTTTTAACGAAATATTTAAGTGTGATCTACTTTTGATCAGCATATTTTTTTCTAAACTTCCGGGCTAATGCTTTTTGCTTATTATCGACATCAATTTTCCGCCCTTGAATAAAAGCGTGTTGAATTTTGCAAGTACGCATATCCAAAGCATCTCCGTCGGCAATAATTAAAGTAGCGTCTTTACCACGTACTAGACTTCCCGTTGTTTTGTCAATACCAAGAATTTTAGCCGCATCGGAAGTAAGAGCTTTTATTGCTTTTTCGTAATCCAAGCCAAAACCAACGGCGTGTCCGGCTTGAAAAGGAAGATTACGTTGTTGCCAAGCACCATTCATACTAAAACAAAAAGTAATCCCAGCTTTCGCCAAAATGGAAGGCGTTTTGAAAACTTGATCAATATCATCATCCGTGCGACTCGGCAAACTGTGGACATCGGAAAGAATCACGAAAGTTTTGTGCTTCTTCAAAAAATCAGTGATTTTCCAAGCTTCGCCAGCGCCAACTAAAACAATTTTGACACCGTGCTTCTCTGCCATCAACACCGCACTCATCATGGAGCGTGCGTAACTGGTATGTACATGCAAGGTTTTGCTCCCGTCAAATAATCCAGTCATGGCATCAAATAAAAGGTTCTTTTTGGAGCGATTGGTACTTTTGTGATACGCTTTTGCTTCTTGGAAAAAAGTTTCTATTTCCCGCGTATTTTTCTCGTAGTTCTTGTTTGCTTTGATGGTACCCGGTTCTGCCCACCAGCCAGAGTAACTGAAAGCAGAAGGCCAGTTTAAATGAATTGCATCATCTATTTTGTAAATGGCATCTTCCCAATTCCAAGCATCGAGATGAACAATACTTGACTGTCCAGAAATTCTTCCTCCCTGAGGAACAACTTGAGAAAGCAAAACACCGTTGGACCGAATCGTAGGGGTTACCCGCGAGTCGGTACTGTAAGCGATGATTGAGCGAACGTGTGGCTTGAGGTAACCAATTTCTCGGCTGTCTCTGGTGGCACGTACGGCCTCAATCTCTACGAGACCGATTTGGCTATTTGGCGCGATGAAGCCAGGATAAATATGTTTGCCCGTCGCATCAATTTTTTGGTGATTACTAAAGTCTTGTGCAAGTGCTTGATTGCCAACGGCAGTAATTTTCCCTTGGTCAAAAGCAATAATACTATTTTCGATGACCTCCCCGTTACCGAGATGCGCTGTAGCGCCCATAATGACGATCGGTTTTGCTTGAGGCGGAGCAGGTGTTTGTTGGGCCACACTTACTTGTATACTTAGTATAGTAAGGATGGCAACTATGATATTTTTAAAAACGTTCATTTTAATTTTTTTTCAGATTAAAGTCTAATGATTCATTTCATCTTCCCCGTGGTCACAATGATATAAGTGTTGCTTTTTGACTTTGACAGGCTGTGTTGCCTTTCCTTTATTTTTAGCCGTTAGCATTTTTTGGATCAGGCGAGCTCGTTCTGCCCGTACTTCCGCTTGTAACTTTTTATCGAGAGTACGATCAAAAAATTTGATTCCATCGATGAAAGTCATATCTGCTTTAGCATAAATGGAAAGAGGATGGTTAGACCATAAAACGACATCGGCATCCTTACCGACTTTGATGCTTCCTACGTACTGATCTATATGTAATAATTTTGCAGGATTCAAAGTGACAAACTTCAAGGCATCTTCTTCGGAAGTTCCACCGTACATGACCGCTTTGGCTGCCTCTTGGTTCAATCGTCGGCCCATTTCTGCGTCGTCAGAGTTGATGGCCGTTAAGACGCCTTGTTCGTGCATGATGGAGCTATTTTGTGGAATAGCATCAATAACTTCGTATTTGTATGCCCACCAATCGGAGAAGGTTGATCCTCCCGCACCGTGTTCTTTCATCTTATCTGCTACTTTATATCCTTCTAAGATATGCGTAAAAGTGTTGACTCTAAAGTTCATACGATCGGCAACGTGCATGAGCATATTGATTTCTGATTGTACGTAAGAGTGGCAACTAATAAATCGCTGATCGTTAAGGATTTCGATTAAAACTTCTAATTCTAAGTCTTTTCGTAAATCAGCTTTTCCTGCTTTCTTAGCTTGCTCGTATTCTTTGGCTCGAGTAAAGGCATCCATGTATACTTGTTCAACGCCCATTCTGGTATCGGGAAAACGATTATTTCGGCTAGACCGAGAACTTTTAACGTTTTCTCCGAGGGCAAACTTGATGAAGCCCGCACTTTTTTCAAACTTCATTTTTTCAGGAGCAAATCCCCAACGTAGTTTGATAATAGCAGACTGTCCACCAATTGGATTACACGATCCATGCAAGAGTTGTGAAGCGGTAACACCACCCGCTAGTTGTCGATAGATATTAATATCTTCCGAATTGACCACGTCGGAAATGCTAACCTCAGCAGTAACTGCTTGTGAGCATTCGTTGACGCCTCTAGAGATGGCGATGTGAGAATGTTCGTCAATGATTCCTGCGGTGAGGTGTCTATCTTTTCCGTCGATTACTTTAGCGCTACCCGCAGCAAGATTTTTTCCGATTTTCTTGATTTTCCCTCCTTCGAGGAGTACATCGGTATCCTGGAGAATACCATCTTTTTCGTTTGTCCAAACGGTTGTATTTTTAATTAAAATAGTTTCAGCCTTTGGCATATCGGTCCAACCAAAAGCCATAAAAGGATAACTTACAGTACCTAGTTTGAGATCTTCGGCTGCATCTTTATCTGCATTCTTATCCTCTTTTTTATCTTCTTTTTCAGCTAAAGCGCGCGTAAAACCCGTTTTCCAAGTGACCCAGGTTCCGTCGGCTAAAGTTGCATTTCCTCCCCATCCACTTTGTTCAACGGCACCAGAAAGCGACACGACGTCATTTTTCTCACCCGTAAGATTATAGGATAAAGAGATTAAATCATCAATTAAGCTATACTTTACTTTGATCTCGGTTGAATCGTTGAGTTCGATCATCATTGTTGGCTTTTCCATGCTACCTTTGACGTTTAGCGTGTACTGATTTTTACCAACAGTAAGGCGATAAACACCCCGAAGGTCTTTTTCTTGCAATGCTTTTAACACGTGTGCTTTTCCTCGCACCCAATTGTGCAAGATGGTTGATTTTTCATCAAAAATTGGCGCACTACAAACGATGAAGTTGGCTAACTTACCCGTTGTTAGGCTACCGACGTGATCCGCGATACCGAGTAATTTTGCGGGCGTATGGGTTAATGCTTTGAGGGCTGTTTTTTCGGAAAGACCATATTTAATGGCTTTTCTGATTTTGCCCAAAAGTTCTGACTTTTTCTTGAGGCCGTCCGAAGTAAATGCAAACTCAATTCCTGCCGCTTCTAATTTTGCAGGATTAGTGGGGGCTAATTCCCAATGCTTCATATCCGATAAGGAAATCAAAGCAGCAGCATAAGGATCTTCTACGTCGTAAGCATCCGGAAAATTTACGGGAATCAAGAAAGCACTTCCAGTAGCTTTGATATCGTCAATTCTTTTATACTCATCTCCGTTTCCTTTGAATATATATTTTATGCCGAACTCTTTTCCGATTTTCGCTGCGCGAAAGACCTCTAACTGATCTCGTACATCAAAGATTTGTGGCATACTTTGTACCCTGTTCCAGGCATCTAAGGATAGATTAGTTTCCATCTTATGGCCGTGGTCTTTGTACCACTTCGCATCGTAATAAGTTTGTCGTAAAAGGGCAATTCCTCCCATGAGGGAAGTAGGATAAGTCTGGACAGAACTTCCTTTTTTGAAAGACAATACGTGGGCAGCTTCCTTTTTTAACAATAAAAGATGAGCACGTTCATCTCCTAGTAAACCAACCATTCCGGTACCTCGAGAGATTCCATCAATGCGATGACTCATGAAACTACCAAAACCAACTTTCCGATAAGTTTCGAAGGCTTTCGAGTCGCTTTTAAATAACTCGTACGCTCGAAATTCTGGTCGGAGGGCTTCGTTCCAGAGGTAAGCGCCATCCTTGGTAGAAACCATATTTTCTCGAAAACCCGCACTTTTTTTCTTTTCTGCTTTAGGTAAGCCTAATTCGGTGTATGCTTCTATAAAAGAAGGATAGATAAACTTACCAGATAAGTCAATGATGACTGCTTCTTTGGGAATGCTTACACTTTTACCAACGGAAACTACTTTTCCATCGCGGATTAATAAGGTAGCTTTTTCGATTTTGTCTTGATAAGTTTGATAAATGGTTGCATTGGTAAATGCGTATAAACCATCTCTTTGGTCGTAAACGCCATTTCTAGGGAAGGTTTCTTGCGCCAGTAGTGTTGTACTAAGTAGTGCAAAACCCAAGAAATAAATTAACGCGTAAAACTTTTTTTGCATAAATGTTTCTTTTAATATTGGAGAGAATAACTTTAGAAATTGAAGTGGTTTTAAAATCAGGATCCAAGTGATCTTTAGCTTTCTTAAAATAACTTCTTGGTATAAAGGGGTTCCTTTATACGATTTCACCGTGATAATAGTGAAAATATCGCTGAATTTGTTGAAAAAGAGTGGTTTTAACTTCCTAAAGGTATTATCTTGCCCGCCGACAAAGTCGGTGTAAAAACTACCCACATGAATTCAGAAAGTCCAGTACAGCAGTTTCTTGAAGCAATCAGTGAGAGCATTGAGGCCAAGCGTTTTGTGAAATTGAGTTTGAGTAAAGCCACTGCGAAGCAAAGCGACTTAAAAAATATCTACGCCCGGTGGATTGAGCTTAAGGGCGAAGCACAATTGTCTTTTACCTACCGATACACTACAAACGACCAAGTCAAGAATTATCCAATTGCGGAAGCACTCAAAATCTTAGCGAGTTACCTTGGAGATCAGTTTTTGCAAGCGCATCTCTTTACGACGGCGCAGGATCTTAGTTTGTTATTTAATAAAAAAAGAAAAGCCCGTTTATTGACCAAAGCAGCGACGCATCATGAAGTTGGGACTCAAACCCACAACCGAGCGAAAAAAAGGAATATTGAGGCGCAAGCCAATCCGTATTTATACGAATTGGGAATCAGTGATCGAGATGGAAAGGTTTTAAAAAGAGGACAGAAGAAATTCAAACAGATCAATAAATACATTGAGCTTATTGAGCACGCAATTGAAGGATCAGGGTTACCGAATGATCCACACATTGTAGATATGGGCTCGGGAAAAGGATACCTTACCTTTGCCTTGTATGATTATTTGAAAAATCATCGGGAATATGCTCCAAAAATTACGGGCATTGAATTGCGCACAGGCTTAGTCGAATTTTGTCAGAATTTAGCGGAGAAAGTGGAATATGAGCAACTGCATTTTTTGGCAAAGGACATCAATGACTTTAAACCAGAGCGGATAGATATGCTAATTGCTTTGCACGCCTGTGATATTGCAACGGATATTGCGATTGCGAAAGGAATTAAGGCGGGCGCAGCATTGATTATGGTGGCGCCGTGTTGTCACAAACAAATTCGCAAGCAATTAGACCGAAAAGATGCCTGGCAAGGGATACTACGGCACGGCATTTTGGCGGAACGGCAGGCGGAGTTAATTACGGATGGACTCCGTGCGTTACTCCTAGAAGCACATGGCTATCGCACAAAAGTGTTTGAATTTATTTCCTCGGAACATACGAGCAAAAACCTAATGATTGTTGGTAAAAAAGATCAACCGAATCTGGCTGCGAAAGCAAAAATTGCGGCGATCAAAGCTGAATTTGGTATTGCTTATCATCATTTAGAAACGCTACTCTAAGGGGGCTTATCCTTGCACGTAAATCAGCTGCTTCGTTTCAAAAAACTCCTCTTCAAAAAAGCCTGCCAAAGGATACTGTTCGATGTATTCTCGGTTTTTGCGAGCTTTGATTTCTTCAGAGACATCTCCTCCTTTGAGCGTTAGAAGTCCGTTGGGAAGCGGGTGCTTTTGTTTATTCTTAATGAGTGGAAAACTCCAATTACAAAGTTTATCTAAGCTTGCTACGGCGCGACAAACCACGAAGTCAAAATGGTGCTTTACTTCTTCTGCGCGGATTTGTTTGGCAATGACATTTTTGAGACCGAGGGCCGTTTTAACTTCTTGCACGACGGTAATTTTTTTGCGGGTGCCATCAATTAGTGTAAAACTAACTTCGGGCATTACGATGGCGAGTGGAATACCGGGAAATCCTCCTCCGGTACCAATATCAAGAATTTCTGCTTGGGGCAAAAACTGAACGACTTTATAAATTGCTAAGGCGTGTAAGACGTGCCGCTCGTAGAGATTGTCAATATCTTTGCGAGAGATAACGTTGATCTTTTCGTTCCATGCTCGGTAAAGCGCGCCAAGTTGGGCAAGTTGATCGAATTGCGTCTGAGGTAAATCAGGGAAATACTTCTGGATAATCTCCATGTCATTAATTTTGAAGCCTTGAGGGAAAAACAACCAAAAATGTGCTTTAAACCTATTTGCAACGAGCGATAAAAATATTGAGCTTCCCTATTCAACGATAAGGAAGCTCAATATTAAGAAAGTACGAGGAGATAATAAAATATACCAGCAGGAATATCAAATACAAGTGTATTAAGCTTGATTACCAGCTTGGCGTTTCAATTTTGCACGTCGTTGTTTTTCTGACCATTTGACGGTGGTTTCTAAGTGAGCCTTAGCGTTGGGACTTTGCAAAAGATTGTATAAAATTTCTTTGGCGCGAAAAAGCTGTGCTTTTACGGTACCTAATGGAATATCTAGTTCTCGCGCGATTTCGTCGTAACTCAATTCTTCGAAAAAACGAAGTTCGATCATCAAACGATACTTATGGCTTAATTTGCCAAGTACGTTGCGCATTAGTTTTACTTTTTGGCGACGAATAAATTGTTCTTCTGGATCTAGGGAACTAGATTTTAAGTTAGAGGAATAATCATTGGTGCCACCTTGTTCGATTGGGTCATCAATTGATAGTAAGTTGAGCCTTTTCTTACGGATGTAATCAATACAATTATTGATTGCAATTTTAAATAACCAAGTGCTGAACGCATAATTAGGTGCATAACTTGGTAGCTTGTTAAAAGCTTTGCCGAAAGCTTCTAAAGTAAGATCATCGGCATCTTCTCTATTGTTAACCATCTTTAACATCATGTGAAAAATGGAATTCCGGTAACGCTCCATCAGTACCGCATACGACTTTTGATTGCCATCGATTGCGGATAATACGAATTCGTAATCTTCTTGAGCACGAGAAGAGAGGGTCTTTGTTTTTGTTTTTACGTCCATGAATCAGTTTTACCTATAAGTGATACGGGAGCGAAGATAATGTAGTAAGCAAGGTAAGCAACATCTAGAAAAGGAATCCAAAGCAATAAGTTTCGTTCCTGAAACCTTTTCAAAATGGCTGCGTATACGATTAAGATTACTACCATTCGCACAACATATATTAAAAATACAAATATCGTGCTAAACTTTGCCAAGAGCAATATTATTCCTCCTGTATAGTGAAAAAAGTGACTAATTGCGAGTACTGCTAAGAGACTTTTGTGGACAAACTTGTAATGAATGCCCGTCGTAAAATGGCGTGTTTTCTGCCTGTAATAGGCGTGCCAGCTACGTTTTGGCTCCGAGTACATAAAAGTTTTCGGTAAAATTGTGATTGCCGTATTATTTTTATTGGCAACTTGGTTAATAAATAGATCATCATCTCCAGAAACAACGTGTCGGTGCGCTTGAAAACCATCGACTTGCTGAAATAATTGTTTCTGATAAATTAAATTCCTGCCAACGCCCATGTAAGGCAATTTCGCTAATGCAAAAGAGAAATATTGAATCGCCGTATAAACGGTCTCAAAACGAATTAAGCGATTCAGCATTCCTGGATAGTAGCGATAAGGGCTGTAACCCAAACCAATTGCTTTAGTATCATCGAGTAAAGCCTGCATTGTTGAAAGCCATTCCAAACTATTGGGATAACAATCGGCATCAGTAAGTAATAGTACTTTATTTTTTGCAGCGGCAATACCTTTTGCGAGCGCCGCTTTCTTACCTATATTGTTATTTAACTTATTATAATTATCTATAATACGTAAGGTCGGGTTTTTTCTTTGAAAATCCAATAGAATGCTAGCGGTTTCATCGGTCGAACCATCGTCAACGACGATAACTTCGAAGGAGTGGTAGCTTTGGTTGAGAATCCGTGGTAAATTTTGAGATAAATTTTTTGCCTCATTTTTTGCGCAGATGATGATGGAGACGGCGGGTGGTTCTTTTTTAGGTTTTGCGTGGCTAATCGGAATTTTGAAAAATGCTAGTCGGGCAAAGAGCAAAAGCCAGAAAGAGAGTTGGATAGCGCTGGCGAGTAAAAATGTATAGTAAAGAAGGCTTAAGAGCATTTGGGTAAATTTTAAAACAACTTCACTATTTACAAATTAATGGTCTTTTTAATTTGTGTTCGGTACGTCTGTAATGCTTTGATTTGTGTTGCGTGGCTCGTTGCTTTAGTTTTTAATTTAAAAATAGCGAGCTCTTCTTTTAGCCGGAGATGATAGGTCCAAGCGAACAATCCTAAAGGAATCAAGCTGAAGAGATAAATCAAACTCCACCAAGCGTTTTGGGTAAAGTGGTATACGAGACCAGTCTGTACGCTGTAGAAAAAAGCCAAAGTAAAAATTCCTCCAATGGATTTAATGGTAGAACTGTAACCGATGTATAGTTTCATTTTCCGGTTAAGCCAGGCGGGAAGATAGCAGACTAAGTAATTATTGATCCAGCCCCATAAGAAAGGTAAAAAACCAATCAGGTACAATATTGCTTTTACAAAAAGACTTTGTGACTTTGTGATTTGTGATAAACTGTAGTCATCCGTTTTTAACTTTGCGAGCCCTTCGTAGTATGCCTTTAGCTGCGTAAAAAGTTGATCGGATTGTTGTGTAGACTGCTTTTCTATTTCGCGTAAGCGAGCGAGTAATTTTTTGGAACGAAAAAAGGCTTCCTTGAAACTGATGGGATCATCGCTTTGGGCAATGATTTCTATTTGTGAGAGCAAAGCTTCTTCTTGTTCATCCGTTGTATCAATGGTCAATTCGCTCAATGCTTGACCAACGGCGTTACTTAAGGCTTGGGCTGCGGAGAAATGATCTGCTTTATCTTGGGTTTGAAAATCAGCAACGGAAATGGGGTTTCCAACGTTGAGGAGCACGGGACGTCTGAATTTGGTTGGATTGTCATAGTTGAGTCCAACGGGAAGAATTTTTAGTCCGAGTTGATAATTATTATGCCGTTCTGCACTGAGTGCAATACGTGCTGCGCCCGTTTTCATTTTACGAATATGTCGTTCTACTCTACTCGTACCTTCCGGCGCGATGTATAAACAGCCACCTTGTCGTAAAAAAGCATCACAAGCCGCAAAAGCTTTCTCATTGCTAATCTTACCGCCTTTGACATCTTGTGGTCGTTCAATTTTAATACAATAGAAAGTGCTAAAAAACCAATTGGTAATTGGAGTGGCAAACAAACCGGCATTAACTAAGAAGTGTACGATCCGATGATCGACCTTTGCGGCTACGTGGAGTGGATCGTGTAAGGTATTGGGGTGATTAGAAACTAAAATACAAGGATAGTCTATCTTCAAATTCTCTTGGTTGAGGATCGTTTTTTTGCTGTAAAATAAACGAAAAATCGTCAGCGTAAGTAGTCTTACGGAATGATAGAATAAGTATAAAAAAGCTTTCAAATCTTTTTTTTTAAGGTATTAAGCTCGAAAATTTAAGAGAAAATTTTTCACATCTTGATCAAAGGTATTGCCTTCCCCAAAATGAAAATCAACCTCAATGGGCAAAACGAAGATGGGAAGTTGGTGTTCCTGAATAAATTTACGGTGCAATTCTAGGCGCATCGCATCTTTTTCTGTGGTTAGAATTATTTTCTGTTTGAAAGGCATCTTGTCATAGCTGTTTTTCAAATTAGAAACTTCATAATTGCTAAAGTAATGATGATCTTCGTAAGCCAGTACTTTTACACTATTGCATTCTTCTTCCAAGTAATCCAATAAATAATCGGTGCGCGCAATGGCACAAATTAAAAGCAAGTCCATTTCTTCACTGAGCTGAATACGTTCCTCTGGTTGAAAAAGACGATAGGCTTGTTGATATTTATAATAAGTGAAAAATATTCTTTGGTGTGGATACGGTTTTATCTGTGCAATGAATTTTTTTTTCTCCGCTTTCGATAAAACGGGTGGACATTTAGAGATGATGATAATGTCAGCTCTACGGTAAGCGGACCGCCATTCGCGTAATCTGCCCGATGGTAACAAGTAGTCTTTGGTAAAAGGACTAGCGTATTCTGTTAGTAAAATATTTAAACCGGGTTTGATGGACCGATGTTGATACGCATCATCCAACAAAATAACCTGCGTAGTCGGCTGGTTTTTCATGATTTCTGGAATCGCAAAAATACGATCTTCTGCCACGGAGATTAATACTTCTGGAAACTTTCGTTTGAACTGTAAAGGTTCATCTCCGACAATATCTGCGGAACCTTCGGGAGAGACCAACAAAAAGCCCTTGGTTTTTCTTTTGTAACCTCTACTTAGCGTTGCAACGTCTAAATACGGCTTTAGGCAACGAATCAAGTATTCGATGTGTGGACTTTTGCCCGCTCCACCTACGGAAAGATTACCGACAGAAATAATGGGAATATCAAACTCAATCCCTTTTAAATAGCCTTTACGATAAAAAAAATCGCGCAAACTAATCCCTAGTCCATAGAGCATGGAAAAAGGTGCTAATAATATTTTGACAAGGACATTTTGTATCATAATGAAGTAGAACTACTTACTGCAAATAAACAAATGTAAATAAGAGAATGCTTAAAAAGCATTAATTATGTACCAAAAACAGTATTTCTAGTCAGAAATGCTAATTTTTTCGATAATCAGATTGATTGGAGCTTCCTAGTTATTAAAATGAATTGTCCTGATCAGGACGAGAAACAGGGGAAATACGAGGAAGGTATAGAACAAGAACTAGTATTTTCTATCTTTGGGGATGCTTTTACGGTTTCTTGCATTTAGAGGAGGAAGGGATAAGAAGTTTTTTAAAGAATTGTTCAACTAAATCTAGCTCAAGAAACAACAATCAAAAGAAATTATTTTATGAAAGCGATGATTCTTGCGGCGGGCTTGGGTACCCGACTTCGCCCAAAAACTAATACGATCCCTAAAGCACTGGTAGAAGTGAATGAAATGACCTTGCTAGAAATCGTTATTCGTCGCTTAAAATACTTTGGTTGCACGAGTATCATTATTAATATACACCACTTTGGAGAAAAAGTGATTCAATTTTTGGAGCGTGCAAACTATTTTGATATTGATATTTCGATTTCAGACGAGCGTAGTAAGTTGTTAAATACGGGCGGTGGAATTAAGCAAGCCGCTTGGTTCTTTGAGGATGGATTGCCTTTTATCGTTTGCAATACCGATATTCTTTCGGATATCGACCTACGAGCGATGTATGCTTCCCACTTAGCATCGGAAGCAATGGTAACGTTAGCGGTGCGTCAGCGAGAAACTTCTCGCTACTTGCTTTTTAACGCTGCACAAGTTTTACATGGTTGGCTCAATGTAAAATCAAAAGAAATGAAGCTTTCGCGAGCGGGAGCCACGAATCTAAAACTTTGGGCATTTAGTGGGATTCAAATTGTTGACCCAGCTATTTTCAAAGCGATGCCCAACGAAGATGCTTTTTCTATTATTGATGTCTATTTGGCCTTGTCCGCAACTCAACGCTTAATGGCTTATCCACACGATGAAGATCAATGGTTGGATGTCGGTACGCACGCACGATTGGAACAAGCGGGCGTATTGGTAGAAAGCTTGGCCTTAGCCTAAAGTTAGAAACAAGTTCTCAGAGAAACCTATTTTGTCTAAACCATTTATAGGGGCATAACGTTTTGATTAGAGTTATTTTCGAATAGCTTCAGATTTATAAATAAATACTTCAAAGAAAATTACCCACAGCAACGATGAAAATTGGAATTGTTTGTTATCCCACCTACGGTGGTAGCGGTGTTCTGGCTACAGAATTAGGAAAAGGCTTAGCTCGGAAGGGACACAAAGTGCATTTTGTCACTTACCGTCAGCCGGCGCGCTTGGCTAGCTTTCAAGAGAACGTTTTTTACCATGAGGTCAGTGCCGCCGATTATCCTTTGTTTGAGTTTCCTCCCTACGATACCGCCCTTGCGAGTAAATTGGTTGATGTAGTGAAGTACGAAAAACTAGATATTTTGCACGTACATTATGCTATTCCGCACGCTGCAGTCGCCTATATGGCAAAAAAAATACTGATTTCGGAGGATAAGTACATTCCCGTAGTGACGACTTTGCACGGGACAGATATAACTTTGGTTGGTACAAATCAATCTTTCGCCCCTGTCGTTGCCTTCTCAATCAATAAATCAGATGGCGTAACGGCTGTTTCTCAAAGTTTGAAAGACCAAACCAACGAGTATTTTAAAATTGATAATGAGATCAAAGTCATTTACAATTTTATCGACTTTGAACGCTTTAGAAAAAGTAATAAAGATCATTTCAAAAAAGCGATTGCCCCCAACGAAGAAAAAATATTAGTGCACGTTTCTAATTTCCGTAAGGTAAAAAGAGTAGAGGATGTTGTGCAAATTTTTAAAAGAGTACAAGAAAAGATTCCTTCTAAACTATTGCTTATTGGGGACGGACCAGAGCGCCGAAACATGGAAGACTTGTGTAGAAAGCTTAAGCTTTGTGATGAAATTCGATTCTTAGGAAAACAGGATGCAGTAGAAGAGCTACTTGCCGTGGCAGATCTTTTTCTGATGCCTTCGGAAAGTGAAAGTTTTGGTTTGGCGGCTTTAGAAGCAATGGCTTGTGAGGTTCCCGTCATCTCGTCCAACATTGGTGGTTTACCCGAAGTGAATATACACGGTGTAACCGGCTTTTTGAGCAACGTTGGTGACGTAGAAGACATGGCAAACAATGCCATTCGCTTGCTTAAAGACAAAGCGTTGTTGACGCAATTTAGAGCGAATGCGTTGAAACAAGCAGAACGTTTCGACATTGAACATATCCTGCCAGAATACGAAAATTATTACCGAGAGGTCATTGAGCGTGCAAAACTGGACTGAGGTGCTTCTTTCAAATTAGTTTAAAAACAGAATCTTACTGACGATAGCATCGGGTGTGTCAGGGTTTTTGGTACTCGTGCTGAAAACCAGATAAACACCAGAACTTGCTTTCCGACCATTATAATCTTTTCCATCCCAAATAGCTTGTCCACCAAGTGCGGTAGTCTCGAATACCAATTGTCCGGTAGCATCGGTTATTTTGACGTTGGCATCTCTGGCTAAGCCTTTAATCGCAATGGGGCCGTCGTAATCTGGTCGTACTGGATTAGGAAAGACGTGTGCTTCTTCTTCGTTGAGCACTTTACCTTCTACAGCATCACTACGATAAGAAATGAGTCCTCTATTAGTTCCGATGAAAACTTCACCGTTTTCTTGATTGATGGCAATATCAGAAATATTATTATCGAAAAGTGGACTATTCTCCTCGTTGAAAAAAGCAATTTGTTTTTCACCGTTGGCGGATTGTACAAAAACACCGTTGCTCGTACCAAACCATTTTCGATTGGCACCATCAATGGCAATGGCTGCTACTTCTTCTGTTTCTAATAAGAAAGCATTAAAACCATCTTGCGCCACAATTCTTCTGGATCCAATACACTGGTCATCAAAAACACCAGAGCCACACTCAAAAATAACGACTCCTTCCGCCGTACCCACCCATACATCACCATCTAAATCTACGGCAATAGAAAGCACGGTATTGCTAGACAATGTACTATTTGAGGAACGAATCTGTCGACAACGATCGTCGTTTGGATTATCGAGATCTCCTTCGTCGAATACTAAGAGTCCGCCACCATCGCTGCCATCAATAATCCACTTATAACCATTCTGATCAATTGCAATATCAAGTGCTTCCGTAAAGCCACAATCAAGGTCAAAATTATACCATTCTCCAGTACTACGCAAAGCGTAAATAGGATTCGTGACGCCGTGATTACTCAGCCAAAGGGTATTGTTTTCATCAAAAGCCAAGCCCGAGACTTTTACACCAAAAGCCTCTTTTAAAATAGAATTGTTTTGATTATAAACTTGAATTATTCCTTTATCTAGCTCAATCAAGCCCGCATTAAAGGAACCAGTATAAACTTTCCCATTGGTGGGATGTACGGCAATATCATAGAAATCCTCTGCTTGGGCAACGAGTAAAGAATCGTCATTGAAACGACTATATCGTTTCCATTCGTTATTGACAAGCGCATAGAAACCGTCGGCACGTGCAAGTCTATTTTGATTGGGTTTGATACCTCCGGAACTAATCCAAACTTGTCCTTCTTCTACGGCGATGCGATTGACCCAATGCGTGGGAGGCGAGTCAAAAGTTAAGGTATTGCATCCACTGAGATTTCCGTAAGTCTGCCGGAATCTTCGATAAGTATCACAAAGCCAGACTTGCGAACGTTCATCCTCGATGGCGTAAAGTGGAAGATCTACACAACTTTCAGCAATAGCCGTTGTGCTCTGATTTTCATCAAAAGCTAGTACGGCACCTCGGCAACTATTATCGGCACAAAATGCAAAACCGACGAGTAAATGGGCACCTTCTGCGCTAAGAAAATTAATAGCACGTTGAGGATCGTGGTAGACGTAGGTTAAACTTTCATTCTTCCACTGAAAGAGACTATCGTTGGCAGCGAGGTAAAGTTTGTCTTGGTATACGGTAAGATCACGAGCAGTATAATCTGCCGGAAAACCTGCTGCTGCTCCGAGTAATTCCCAATTATTAAAATCTGCTAAATTATTAGTATTGTTATACGGGGAACGATAAATGCCCTCGTCGGTTGCGGCGTAGATAAATCCTTCGAAGATGCTGATGCGATTAATTTTGATTCCCGTTTTTAGGGTAAAGCCAAATTCTTCGCGGTCCAAGTCCATTTCTACGACGCCAAAGCCGCAGGAAAGGTAAGCTTTGTTTTGATAAACATAGATATCGTAGATTTTTCGATCACCGATAATATTATTATCCCGTGCGATAAAAGGAAGGTTGGTCGTGTTTTTATGATCGATATCAATCAAGTCAATATTGCTATTATCATAAGTAACGATTAATTTTTTTTGTTCATTGGCGTAGCGAATGACCCCTACACCAACATCACTGAGTTGATTGATCTTATCGATGAAGTTAATTTCGGAGGAGGCTTTGTCAAACTCGATCAAAGCCCAATCGGTCGCGTAGTAAATTTTATCTTCACTTTGGGTAACGTAGCGACCGTGCTGACTACTGAGGTGCGCTTTCCATTGACCAATTTTTAAGACTTCGTCTACTTGAGCATTACTCGTAAAGTAAATGGTACAAAGTAATACGATGAGCAAAAAAAGAATAGATCGTTTCATTTATTTTTATTTTCTGGCAATTGAAATAAGCTGCGCCAGTGAGAAAAATTTCCTGCCATTAGCATTAATACGAGTAATGGAAATGTCCAAATGATTCTACTTTGAAACCTTTCCGCTACGACGGATAAATTAGCGGTGACAGCCGCATTGAAAAAGATCGCCAAAACGAAAACGATGAATAGTTGCCATTGCAAGGGCGATATGTATCGTCGGAAGTGGCTCGTAAAAATTAAAATGAGCCATAATACGCTCAGCCATAATAAAGCGGTAAATACTGTATTCAAACGATCAAAATCTAAACTTTGTTTCCAGAGATTAGTATTCTGTCTCGATTGCTGATACTGTTTGAATTCTCCTGGAAACCTTTTGGCTATTTGTTGATACGGCGGACTTGCGGGCTGACCATACCAATCTGTCTTGAGATCGTTTCCGATTCCGATTTGGCTAAGTTGAATGGCCGTTGATTTGCCCGCTTCAAAAATATGTTTGACCCAATATTGGGGGCGACTCACACTTTTCCAGAGGATACGATTATACTCTTCTCGCGTAGCTTCCCAGCCTCCCGCTTTATAAATAGGACTCTCCGCGTCCCAATGTAGCTTTCTACTATCGGCGGGGAGTTGATCTTTGTACGCACACAATTGATAATTTTCGGTAGCACAATGATCGTCCAACACTTTTTGTAAAAGCCCCATATCTAATAAGCGGCCCATCAAAAAAACGTGGCTTGCTTTGGATGCTTGAAATTTTCCTTCTACGGCGTAGTGCAAACTAGGCACTGCTAACCAAGCCACAATATTGAGTGTCCAAGCCAAGATCATTCTTTTGCGTTTGAATAAGCTTGCTATTGCTCTTTTTACGCGCCAGCGATCGTATAAACTTAACGATAAAAGCAGCAAAGACATTATTAGTAAATGAGAAAAATGAACGCTGCCCGACAAAAGGAGTAAAAGACTGTAGGCCGTCATGCGTCGTGGACTAGCCGTTGGATCAAAAAGGAGTAAGCATAAGCTGATCATTCCGATAGACATGAAAATATCAGGCATCAAGAGTGCGACGGTCCAGCCCATTCCCGTGCAGCTAACTAAAATGAAGAGACTTAGCCAATAGCATTGCTGTGCCCTTGCCGTAAGGGGGAATAACAATCGAAATAAGTAGAAAAGCGCAAAAGCTAAAAAAAAAGCTTGCCAGCAAACGGATAACCAAGGACTAAAGCCTAAGCTCGTATATCGTAAAAAAAGACCATAGGTTAAGGGACGATCTACGGGAACAAAAAGCTCAAAACCACTTTGTATATAGGTTCCAGTATCGGAATACACGAGTGGATAACCATTATAAAATGCAACGAACAGCAGGATGATCGTTCCGAGTAAAATGGTTAATAATTTGGGTAATAGAGCTGTTCGTAGCATATTTTAGCATAAAAAATTCAGCCTTAAAGATAGGAAACTATTCTATCCTACTCGGTATTTTGTGTGCTTCGTCTTTAGCGGTAAAGGTTACTCGCATTGATATAGTCGTATACTGGTTCCGTTACTAGATATTGAATACTGTGTCGCGCTTTAATACATTTGCGAATATAGCTTGCAGAAATCTCCATTAGCGGCGCATCAAAAAGTTGGACACTAGGATGATCGACGAGCGTTCCTAAATCGTATTGCGGTCGTTTGTAAACGAAAACTTCATGGTACTTTAAAATGAGTTCGTAGTTTTTCCATTTGTGGAAAGTAGAGAGATTATCTCCGCCCATAATTAAGACAAACTTTTTGCTCGGGTATTTTTCTTTCAGGTGCGTTAGCGTATCAATGGTGTAAGACGGCTGGGGAAGATTAAACTCAATATCGGATGCTTTTAGCTGATTGTTGTCGCCAATCGCCAATCGGACTAGGTGCAAACGATCGTAATCTCTTGCTAGACTACTCTTTTTTTTGTGTGGATTTTGAGGAGAAACAACCATCCAAACTTGATCTAAATCTGTTTGTGTCACCATGTAATTGGCAATGATCATGTGTCCTACGTGGACAGGATTAAAGGATCCAAAAAACAAGCCGATCTTGTTCATGATAAATCTGTCTTTAGCTTAAAAAACCAAAGCATTCCTTCTCTTTATTTTCGAGGAAAGGAATGCTTTGCTAAGTGTATAAAATAGTATAAAATAGTATAAAATAGTATAAAATAGATGGAAGTTTTTTTTTAAAAAAAAACTTCATGATAGTAATCGGGAACTAGTATTACTTTTTAGTAGCTTCTCCGTCGAATAACTTATCAAGGTCTTTTTCCAAGTCGTCCATCATTTCGTCTTCGTCTAGGATATTTTCGAAAACCAATTTCTCAAATAACCAATGATCTTTTTTCTTGACTAAGAAAAAGCTATCGCGTCCCTCTTCTTCTTTAACTTGACAAATGCAGATGGCACTTTGTGCGGTTTCTTGACACTGGATAGATTCGAAAGTAGTTTCCGAAATAAAATTTTCGGGAAAATCTTCGTCGACAATTTCCTTCATGATACCATCGACTTCTAAAACGCCTTGCGGACTACTAATTCTTTTGGCTGCTTCAAAGCGATTATTATCAATATGCTGCTGCCATTGTCGAACGAGTGCTTCTGGACTCATCGCTAGCGCTTGCTTTTCGTGCTGCTCTGGTGCCGGCTCATCGCTACAAGCATAGCAAAATAGCAAACAAAAAAATAAAGCAAGTACTAGGTACTTCATAATAGGTATTTAAACAAAGAATTGCTTAGTTACTAAGCATTACGGGCATAACCAACATTAAAATTTCTTCCCCCTCTTCTTCTTCGCTAGGAAGCAAAATACCCGCTCTCGTTGGCGAAGCAAGTTCCATTTTGATTTCATCGCATTCTAAGACATTCAACATTTCAATTAAAAACTTAGCGTTGAAGCCGATCGTTAATGGTTCACCAGTATAGGTGCAAGTTAACTGCTCTGTAGCTTCATTAGAAAAATCTAAATCTTGTGCCGATACCGTCAAACTAGCATCATTAATATTGAGAATGACTTGATTGGTTGTTTTATTGGCGTAGATCGCAATTCGTTTAAGTGAATTTTGAAAATCTTGACGAGACATGGTCAACAAATTAGGATTGTCAACGGGAATCACGGCATTATAATCAGGGTATCTAGCGTCAATTAGTCGACATACCAAATGTACATCTCCAAAAGTAAAAAAGGCATTCGCTTTGTTGAATGCTAACTTTACTTCATCACCTGCGGGTAAAATCCCTTTCAATAAATTCAGGGCTTTCTTAGGAACGATAAAATTGGTAGAAACTTCGCTCTTGATATCTTTAAAAGTATATTTCACCAACTTATGCGCATCGGTAGCGACAAAAGTCAATTTATTAAAATCTACTTGGAAATACACGCCCGTCATGGCAGGGCGTAATTCATCACCACTAGTCGCGAATAAAGTTTTGCTAATCGACTGTGATAACATTGGTGCCTGTAAAGTTACTTTATCTACACCGTCTGCCAGCGGAATTTTTGGAAAATCCTGTCCATCTTCTCCTGCCAATTTATACTTACCGTAGGCAGAAGTAATTTCAATTCCAAAGTTTTCGTTATTGACCGAAAAAGTAATAGGTTGCTGGGGTAAAGCCTTCAGCGTGTCTAAAAGAATTCTTGCGGGCACAGCGACTACACCATCTGTATCTGAGAGTACTTCGATTGTTGTGGTAATGGAAGTTTCTAAATCCGTAGCGGCAATGGTTAATCTATTATTGGAAATGGTAAAAAGAAAATCTTCCAAAATAGGCAATACCGGATTAGAACCAATGGCTCCACCAGCGATTTGCAATTGTTTTAATAATTCAGAAGATGATACGCTAAATTTCATACATATTTGGTTTATAGTTCAGACAGCAAGATTGTTAAATATTATAAATGAATTACATAATTAACGCTTGCGGATGCTTACGCGAATAATAAAGAACACAAAAATACAGCTTATTATCAACTTTTTCACTATAAAGAATTAACAGAATGTTGATAACTTTTTTTGGCTTCTTGAAGAAGCTAAAAATAAGGGCTTGACTTTGCTATTTTTGCTTTTCCTTTCTTTTTAAAACAACTTCAATTTAAAAGTGTTAAATTTACCTGCTTTGCATTTGTTTTCCATTAAGTAGTCATCAATTCATATTTGTTAAACGAATTATGCCGAATCGAAAAATTAGTCCTAAAATTAGCGAAGACTATCAAATCAGTCTAACTGCGCCTCAAGTTTTGACCTTAGATAATGGTATTCCGGTCTACGAAATTAGTATGGGGACGCAAGACGTCTTGAAAGTGGAACTTGTCTTTTTTGCGGGGCGACCTTACGAGCATAAAAAATTGGTAGGTCGTGCGACTACGGCGATGCTCAAAGAAGGAACGCAGCATACGAGTGCGGCAGATTTGGCTGAAAAAGTGGATTTTTACGGCGGTACGATTTCTACCCCCGTCAATTTGGATAGTATTAATGTTGTCTTGTATTGCTTGACCAAACATTTTGGTTCGCTATTGCCATTATTTGCAGAAATGATTTATCAGCCGGCATTTTTGGAGTCGGAATTACGGAGTTACGTTAAAAATAACCAACAACGTGTGATCGTAGATTTGACCAAAAACGATGTGGTTGCGTACCGAAAAATAACGGAATTTATTTATGGTAAAGATCATCCTTATGGGTATAATAGTTTTCCTGAGACCTACGGCGATTTGGAGCGATCTGACTTAGAACAGCATCACAAGGACTATTTTACGAGTGATAACTGTAAGATTTTTCTGAGTGGAAGGAGCAATAGGGAAACCTTACCTTTGTTGAATCAATATTTTGGACAAGAAAAAAGCAAAAAAAAGACACCGCCGACGTATTTCGCTCCGAAGGTAGAACTCCCACAACGCGTTAATTTATCCTTACCGAACTCCTTGCAAACGGCGATTCGGGTTGGGCGTGGATTATTTGATAAAAAGCATCCTGACTTCAATGGATTTTATATGTTGAATATGATTTTGGGTGGTTTTTTTGGCTCTCGGTTGATGACGAATATTCGGGAAGAAAAAGGATATACGTACAATATTTTTTCAATGGTGGATACGATGTCTAGAGATGGTTATTTCTACATTGGTACGGAAGTAGGGAATCAAGTTGTAGCGCCTACGATTAAGGAGATTTATGCAGAAATAGAGGAATTACAGCGGACGAAAGTATCGGCAGAAGAACTGAAGATGACCCGCAATTATGTGCTTGGAAATACGCTTACGATGCTCGATGGTGCGTTTAATACGATGGACTTGGTAAAGACCTTAATTTTAGAAGATATTCCTTTGCAACAATTCGAAGCATTAATCCATACGGTGAAGCATATTGACGCAGCAACAATTCGAAACTTAGCTCAAAAATACCTTAACCGAGAAGACTTATGGGAAGTTATCGTCGGACCCTAGAAAGTAAAGCAATCCACTTAGCATTGAATAGCTGAACGATGGCGCATTGAGAAAAAAAGACCACCAAATATATTTGGTCTACGTAATTTTCAAGCAGTTGATTAACAGTTCGTTTAGCTTAAAGAACGACTTAAAATCTCAAAAAAGGAAGCGCTCATTCTGATATTAGATACTTCCCTTGGATTTTTATTGAATGAATTAAAATTTTGTTTCCTTTTTACGTAAATTTTGTTTTCTTTTGTAGTTACTGGCAAACTTTTTTGAGACGAAGCGCTTGTCTACATTTTAAGAGTTGGACAAAAGTGAGGAAAATTGATTTTAAAAGCGGTAAAAAAAACGCAAATATAATCAATTACCAAAGAGGACATTTTAGCGAAATAAAAACTAAATCGGTCCTAATCAACCCCGCTGGATGAAGTTTCGAAGCAGTGCTAATTTTTTTTATAAAAAAACAGACGAGCTAGATTTTACAAGGTTAAGTTGTTTAATAATTCGTAAAGATTATAGCGTTTTTAAACCATTTTGATATTCCTTCGTAAGAATTAAGCTTTCAAGAAGAGAAAAACACGATCACATATTAATGAGAATATTCAATTTTTTTACGCAGGATATCGCAATTGACCTTGGAACGGCTAATACGCTCATCATTCAAGATGGGAAAATTGTTGTGGATGAACCATCAATAATTGCTATTAACCGGAGAACGGGCGAAACCATCGCTGTAGGGACCAAAGCGATGCAGATGCATGAGAAAACACATGAAAATATCAAAACTATTCGACCGCTGAAGGATGGTGTTATTGCCGATTTTCAGGCAGCAGAAAGTATGATTGAAGGTCTGATTAATATGGCAGTCAAACGAAAGAAGTTTTTCACCCACCTCAAAATGGTAATCTGTATTCCTTCTGGAATCACAGAAGTGGAAAAAAGAGCCGTTTTTGACTCTGCCGATCACGTAGATTCTAAAGAAACCTATTTAATTCACGAGCCCATGGCAGCTGCCTTAGGAATTGGTCTCGATGTAGAAGAGCCGATCGGGAATATGATTATTGATATTGGAGGTGGAACGACGGAAATTGCGGTCATCGCACTATCTGGAATCGTTTGCGACCAATCTATTCGTACCGCAGGAGATGAATTTACGGCGGATATCATGAATTTTATGAAACGCCAGCATAATATTCTCATTGGAGAACGTACGGCAGAACAAATTAAAATTCACGTTGGATCCGCTTTAAGTGAATTAGAAAATCCGCCAGAAGAATTCGCCGTTAACGGACGAGACTTGATGACGGGCATTCCAAAGCAAATTACCATCGGTTACGCCGAAATCGCACATGCCTTAGATAAATCCATCTCAAAGATCGAAGATGCCATTTTGAAAGCATTGGAAACAACGCCACCAGAATTGGCTTCGGATATTTATAAAACGGGGCTTTACTTGACGGGCGGTGGTGCTTTACTTCGCGGTTTGGACAAACGAATTGCGCAAAAGACTAAACTTCCAGTACACATTGCCGAAGATCCATTGAGAGCGGTGGTGCGAGGCACAGGCATTGCACTGCAAAATTCACATAAATTTACTTTCTTAATCGATCGGAAAAGTGTCTAATCTAGTTGCTTTGTTCGCTCCGGCGAGCGTAAATGAAAATCTACAAAATGATCAAGCGCGCTCGGCAGATTCGCTCAGCGCATAATTTACACGACTAAGTCTACGCATGCAAAATTTGATTCTACTTTTCATCAGGTATGGAGCTTTTATTCTTTTCCTGTTTCTGGAAGGTTTCTGTATGTATTTGATCGTTAAGAATAATAAAAAGCAAGCCAATATCTACTTTAGTTCCTCTAATTTTTTTAGTGGTGTTACCTACGACAAATACGCCGATGCGGTAGATTATTTTAACCTAAGAATGTACGCCGATAGCGTTGCCAACGAAAATGCTCGCCTTTATAGCTTGATCGATGAATCAAAATATACCGTTTCTAGTTGGAGAGACACAGGGAGAACGGAGAAATATCAACAACGATATACTTATATTCCCGCCAAGGTTATCAATAGTTCTATTAATCGTTATAATAATTATTTGACACTCGATAAAGGCGCGACGCACGGAATTAAACCCGGCATGGGCGTAATCAGTAATTTGGGAATTGTAGGCATTGTGAAAAGTAGTTCCGATCATTTTTCTCAAGTCATGTCGATCTTACACAAACAAAGTTCGATCAGTGCTTCGATTCGAAGAAATAACTTTCATGGCTCACTCGTTTGGAAAGAAAGAAATCCTCGACACATTACACTAGAGCGCATTCCAAAGCACGCAGACATCATCGTAGGCGATACGATCGAAACGAGCGGCTACTCCACTAAGTTTCCAAAGGGATTATTAATCGGAGTTGTTGACACTTTTTGGACTGCTCCGGGGAGTAACTATTATACGGTTGACGTTTTACTAAAAAAAGATCTCAGTAACATCAAATATGTTTACGTCGTTGACGATTTGATGAGGGCCGAACAAAATAGCTTAGAAGAGGAGGTAGCAGATGAATAATGTTATTTTTAGTAATGGTTTGCGGTTTGTCGTTTTAGTCTTTGTGCAAGTTTTATTGCTACAGCGGATCAGCCTCGGCGGAGAGAATTTCAATTACGTACAAGTTATTCTTTATCCGATATTCTTACTCTTACTGCCCTTACGGATTCCCCACCCTTTGTTGGTGTTTTTTGGATTCTTAATCGGTATTAGCATTGACATCTTTTACGATTCGATCGGCATACACGCCAGTGCCAGTGTTTTTACTGCTTATATTCGACCATATGTACTCGCATCTATCGCGCCGCGTGGAGGTTATAATTTGAACTATAGTCCAAACAAGCATTATTTTGGTATCAATTGGTTTTTTATCTATGCTTGCATGATGATGTTTGCACATTTATTTTTTTACTTCTCCGTAGAGGCCTTTACATTTGTTTATATTGTTGATATCTTTATTAGTACTGTGGCCAGCTTTATCGTTTCTCTTGCACTTGTCATCATATACCAATACCTTTTCGATCCTAAAGATTAAATTTGGGATGGAAATAATTTTCTAGCTTAAAAATTTTACTGCATTGAAAGCAAACCTTCAACATAAGCAAAGGGTTATTCAGATTGTATTTATCGTCGCATCGGTACTGCTCTTGTTTAAAGCTTTTCAGCTGCAATTGTTGGATACTACTTTCCACGAACGCGCACAGGCTACCGCAGTAAATAAGCACGTGCTTTATCCTTCCCGTGGCTTGATTTATGATCGCAATCAAAAATTATTGGTGAATAATAATGCGATGTACGATCTGATGGTTACCTATAATCAGATTGATAAAAATATGGATACCTTGCGTTTTTGTAAATTACTCAATATTACGCGAGAAACTTTTGAAAAAAACCTCAACAAAGACTTCAGAAGAAACAATAGATTTTCCGTACGAAAACCTTTCGTTTTCCTAAAGAAAATATCAGCTGAAAATTATGCGAGTTTTCAAGAAAGCTTACACGAATTTCCTGGCTTTTTTGTGCAGGTTCGAAATGTACGGGGCTATCCCAGAAAAAATGCAGCACACGTTTTGGGTTACCTGAGTGAAGTCAACCAAAATCAAATCAACGCTTCTGAAAAAATATATGCACGGGGAGATTATATTGGTGTAACTGGATTAGAGCACGAATATGAAAGTGAATTGCGGGGCAAAAAAGGCTTGAGTCTCGTGCTAAAAGATAATCACGGTAGAGTCGTTGGTCCTTATAAAGCAGGCGAATTAGATTCGGTTGCCATTTCTGGCAAAGATTTAATTAGTTCCTTAGATATTGAATTACAAAGTTACGGAGAAGAACTCTTGGTCAACAAAATCGGTAGCATCGTTGCCATCGAACCGAGCTCCGGAGAAATTCTAGCGATGATTAGTGCTCCGACTTACGATCCTAATTTACTCAGTATTAATCGAAAACGGGGAGAAGCTTTTGATGCTTTATTAGGAGATAGCCTTAAGCCTTTCTTAGATCGTGCCGTCATGGCCAAGTATCCACCAGGGTCAATTTTCAAACCAATCTTATCTTTAATCTCTTTTGAAGAAGGCGTCAGTCATCCCAATCGATACATTAGTTGTAATGGTGGATATTATTACAAAGATTTGCACGTCGGTTGTCACCCGCACGGTCCCGTGTACAATGTACAATCCGCCATTGAACATTCTTGCAATGCCTATTACTGCACGGTTTTACGAGATATTGTAGATAAACATAGTTTCTATAAACCGCAAGAAGGTCTAGCGGATTTGGTTGCGCATCTCGAAGATTTTGGCTTGGGAAAACCATTAGGGGTAGATATTCCAAGTGAAGGAACGGGGAATATTCCCACGCCGGCTTATTATGATTACTTATACCCCCAAAAAGATGGTGGCTGGAAATCAACGACGATTATTTCTATCGGTATCGGTCAAGGAGAAATCGAAATGACAACGCTTCAGATGGCAAACCTTGCAGCGATTATTGCGAACCGAGGGAGTTATTACACACCACACTTAGTGAAGGGTTTTTTGAATGATGATGCAGAAATTCCAGTGCAGTATCGAACACTAAAACAGGTCAAAATTAATGCTGAACATTTTGGTCCGGTGATTGAAGGAATGGAGCGTGTCGTAAAATCTGGAACTGCACAGAATGCTAAAATTAAAGACATCACGATTTGTGGTAAAACGGGCACCTCCCAGAATCCACACGGAAAAGATCACTCTGTATTTTTTGCTTTCGCACCTAAAGAAAATCCAAAAATTGCGATTGCCGTTTATGTAGAGCACGGCGTTTGGGGAGCTAGATACGGCGCTCCGATTGCCAGCTTGATGATTGAAAAATATTTAAAAGGTGCTATTGATCCCTCTCGGAAATACTTGGAAGAACGAATGTTAAAAGCAGATTTAATTTCAGAACCTTAAACTTGGAGAGGATGAAAAAATCAATCTTTTTACTAGGAAGTTTATTATTTTTGCTTAGTTGTTCGAAGACAAAAGAAGAGACTCCCCTGCCAGCTGAAGCGGCCCAACTTCAACTCCAATTTCAATTCCAAGAAAATCAAGTTCGGCTTGATAACGCAGGAGAAATGAGCACGATACCAACTGGACATGCAGCACAGACACCAGACTTTCGGGCAATGAGTATTCATTTGGTTGAATTGGTTCCTGCGGCTACGACGGTCGTTGGTTCGGGGGCAATCGTTTACCAAGGAAAAGAAATTAATCTCGGAGGAGAAACGGCAATTGATTTTGACGAAGCGCTGGTTGCTGACGAAGGACGTATTTTTAAAAACATTCCACTGCAAAATATTCCTGCGGGTCAGTACAAATTTATTCGAGTATCGGTATCGTACCAAAATTATGATATCCGGTTCAATCTAAATAACGTGCCCATCATAGGAAATTTGATAAACCAAAAAGGAAGCATCGCTTCTTTTTTAGGATTCAATACCTATCTTCGCACGGTTAGCGCAAACACAATGGACCTAGCCGTCAACGCTGCCCATCGACAAGGTTTTTGGGTATTTGAAACGCAACTTGAAACTCCCTTTGAAAGTTATGATCTGATTCAGTCGGGAATGGCACCCGCAGGTGCAACGACGGTTGTAAACCCGCTAGTTGGTATTAGTGATATTCCTGAAGGTTCGTGTTTGGTAACGGGGGAATTTGCTACTCCGCTCGTCATCTTGGAGCAAGCAAAAAAGGATCTAGTTTTAACACTTTCATTTTCTATTAATCGCAGTTTTGAATGGGTGGATACGAATGATAATGGTGCCTTAGATTTTGATGTCACGACACCGAGCAACAATGAACCAATCGTAGATATGGGATTGAGGGGATTAATTCCGACTTGGGAAGAACAGTAGTTTTTTGAAAAATTAAACCACAGACCGATGAGTAAGCATTTGTACAAAAAGTATTTTTTTTTATGGCTAATGAGTTTGTCTAGCTTGACCGTGTTCGCTCAAGATACCATTCCGCAAAAGTTGAAATTATTATTTGTAGGAGATATCATGGGGCATAAGCCACAAATCAAATCGGCAGAAATTACACCCAATAAAATGTACGATTACTTGCCTTGTTTTCAGTACGTCCGACCGATTATTGAGCAGGCAGACTTTGCGGTAGGCAATTTAGAAGTAACCCTTCCGGGCAAAGCACCTTATCAAGGTTACCCAAGATTTAGAAGTCCTGATGAGCTTGCAGTTGCCTTACGCAATTCAGGTTTTGATATGCTGGTAACGGCGAATAACCATTCTAATGATTCGGGCAAAAAAGGAGTTATTCACACCTTGGAGGTTTTGCAAGAAAATGGATTTTACCATACGGGAACCTTTAAAAATCAAGTTAATCGGGATTTGTATTATCCTCTAATTGTTTATCGAAATGGTTTTAAATTAGCATTTTTAAATTATACGTACGATACGAATGGCTTGAAGACGCAAGCGCCCACGGTCGTTAATTTGATCGAACCCACACAGATTCAAAAAGATATTCAAGCTGCACAAAAAATGAAACCGGATGCGATTATCGTGCTCATGCATTGGGGACTAGAATATCGACTTAAGGAAAGTCCCGTGCAAAAAAAATTAGCCAAACAAATTTTTGCTTGGGGCGCAGACTTAGTTATTGGTAGTCATCCCCACGTTGTCGAACCGATAAGAACGATGCAAGTTCCTCAAAAAGATGGTAGCACAAAAGAAGTATTAGTTACCTATTCTTTAGGGAATTTTATTTCCAATCAAAATAAACCGAATACGGATGGCGGGCTTGTTTTTGAAATTTCTTTAGAGAAAGACCCGATAAGCAAAAAAGTAAAATTGGGAGAACATCATTTTATTCCAATCTGGCGTTATATTCATAAAGATAAAGTGGGCAAAAGAACTTATCATGCACTACCAATTGCTGCCTTTGAGCATGGTGATTATGATTTGGGAATGAGTGAGAAAGATAAAAAGGAAATGAAAAAATATGCGCAGCACGTAAGAAAATTGCTGGCGGAATCGGATAGTACCGAAAGAAAAATTACCTTGACGGAATTAAAATTGAGCAGCGCCACGCCGGTGCAAAAAACAGAAAGTAAATAGTATACGAAGTTTGAGCTAATTCGTAATATACAAGGATTATAAAATACCAGACATGATTATTTCTATTATTGTAGCCACTGCCAAAAACCAAGTGATCGGAAAAGATAACGATATTCCTTGGTACCTACCTGCAGATCTAAAGTACTTCAAACAAACAACTTTAGGTCATCACATTATCATGGGGCGCAACTGCTACGAATCTATCGGTCGACCATTGCCCAAACGAACAAATATTGTTTTAACGCGCAATCCATTTTTGGCCATTTCTAATTGTCTCGTCACTCACTCGATTGAAGAAGCCTTGGCGATCGCAGCAGAAAATGGAGAAACGGAAGCCTTTATTATTGGTGGCGGTGAAATCTACAAACAAAGTATGCCTTACGCCGATCGCGTCTATTTGACGGAAGTTGATCTGGAAGTAGATGGCGATATTTTCTTTCCCGTTTTAGAC
>CALFBG010000372.1 GCA_937951685.1 uncultured Saprospiraceae bacterium
TACCAATACAAATTATTTTACTTATTAACTTGCGTCATCTTTCGACCAGTCTCTTCGTTACTCAAAGCCTTCCTAAGCAAAGGCTTAGGGCGGTTTTCGTGCCTCGATGCTGATCAAAATCTAACACAATTTAATGGCAAATTAATTTTGTCTTAGTACTTAAGCGGTTTTTTGTTTTTAAAAACTATAATTCAAATTTAGACTTAAATTAAACCCTAGCTCATCCGCAAAATAGCGAAACCGATTGAGGTAATCCCGATAACGGGCGTTGAGTAAATTTTCTGCGCGCAGGGAAAATTTGAGTTTAGATTCTTTAAAGCTAAACTGTGTGCCCAAGGCTGCACCGAGTAAGAAATAGGCAGCTGGTGGTGGCGTGAAATCTTGTTCTAAATTAATGTCGTTTTGTTGGAAAACGTATTTTCCATTGAGTTGAAAAAAGTTGTTTTTAAAATGATTTTGATCCGGTAAACTGTAAGTAAGCTCCGTACTGATATTATTGGAAGGAATATTAACTAGCGCTAAGCGATTAGAACGATCTCTGCCTTCAATAAATGCAAAGCGGTTCACCATTTTTAATTGATCACTTAATTCATATTTTAGCAAGAGGTCAAAACCGTAAAGATTGGCGTCAACTTGTTGGTAACTAAAAACGGGAAACGCCCCTCTGATGGTTAAGCGAAATTCACTTTCGGCTTGTAAATAAATGTAATCTTGAATGTGGTGAAAGTAAGCTAAGGCTTGAATAAATAATTTCTGGTGTACATTCCAATCGGTAGAAAAAACAGTTTTAAAAGATTTTTCGGAAGATAAATTTCGGTTGCCTTCTTCAATCCCACTCACTCCTTGGTGTAAGCCTGCACTGTACAATTCATTCACTTCGGGAGCTCTTAGGAGATAGGCGACGTTCAAATTGGTCTTTAGATTTTTACTAAAGGTATATTGTGTGCCTACTGAAAAAGCATAGTTGTGGAATTGATGATCAATTTTTTCAATGCGGCGTGGAATCGTATTGGTTATCGTTTGGACTTTGAGCATTTTGTAATCATAGCGTGCGCCTAATTCGTAAAACCACTGCTCTTTTTCTTTTTGTAAAATAAAAAAAGAGGCGGTGTGAAAACTATTGTAATTAGGAATTAAAGGTAAGATTCCTGTTTCAGGATTATTAGTGTTTTCAACTATATTGAATTGTACACCTGTTTTCATTAAAAAACCATTCCGCAGCGTAGCTTGATAAGCTGTTTCTAAAAAATGAGTAGTTTGATCCAAGCTCATAGAAGGCATACTTGTTCTACCACCTCGGCGAACATCGAACTCTTTGCGTTGGTTTAATTGCCCACCATATTTTAATTTAAGGACTTGTGTATCTGTCAAAAAATATTTGGATTCAAATTTCAATAAATGATGATTAACTGCTTGCCGAGGGGCAGCGATGTCGTAGGAGAAATCATCTTGGGTGAAAAATGGTATTGTCCGATCCACTGCATTTGTAAGATCCGTAAGATTACCTACGTGAGAGCCACGTAGGATTGCAATATCCGTATTAAAAAAACTATAGTATAATTGGTTTTGCCAACGGTTGGTAAATGATTTTTCAATTTGTACAGCAATATTATTTTCTTGCTTACCAGTATTTGTCAAAAAGTAGTCTGGCGTATGTTGATCCCCAATGCGTTTGATGGTACCTTTGACTCGCCAAGCTGCCCAATGATGCCGATTTTCGAGCATGGCATTTAAGGTGTGACCGCGGCCATTGCTTTGAAAAATATAATTGAAGGCTCCGTGTAGATGAGGATCATCTTGAATTTTACCATTCTCGACCAGTACGACGCTGCCCAGTGAAGTTCCACTATAGGCTAAAGCTCCTGCTCCCTTTATGACCGATAAATGATCTGCGACAAAAGGATCAATTTCAGGAGCGTGATCATTCCCCCATTGTTGCCCCGCTTGTGCAATGCCATTATTGAGTATCGCTACTCTATTTCCAGATAAGCCATGAATAACAGGTTTGGAAATGCCAGCGCCACTACGAAGGACGCTGACACCTGCAATTTGTTCGAGAATATCTGATAAGTTTTTATTGCTTTTACTAGCAATGGCCTCTTCGGTAATGGTATTGCTTACTTCCGTTGTATTTGCAGATTGACTGCCTTGCACTACCACTTCGTTGAGTAATTCGACGTGATGACTCAAGCGAATTTCAATAAAAGTATCTTGGCGAACTTTTAAAAATATTTCTGTTGCTTCGCAGCCAATATGTCCGACCGAAAGGTGATAGTCCCCAGGACAAACCTTTTCGATTTGGAAAAAGCCACTACTATCTGAAATAGTCCCACGTTGGGTTTCTACTAAGAATAAATTAGCAAACTCTAAAGCGTGTTGTGTACTTTGATCAATAACTTTTCCGCGAACGGTAAGTTGACATTCTTGTGCGGATAAAGTTGTTTTCGCAAATAAGCAAAACAGGATGAGTACACACCATTGATGATTTTTCATTGTACTTATTCTACGGTGAGATCGAAGCTTACTTCAATATCCGTTTCGCCTCCTGCGTTTTCGATCAAACCATTTTTGACGCCATCTGCTGTTTTCTTGGGTTCATGTCGTAAAGTGATGATTAGTTGTCCTTGTGTTGCGTCTGTAGTTTGTAGTCGCGTTTGTAAGCCAATTGGATTGCCATCCGAATCTTGATCATCGTAACTTACATTAATACCGGCACTACCTTGGGACTGAAAGAAAAACTGATGGTCTTCGTCTTCTTCAATAATCTCTCCGTTGATTTCTTCGGCGGGTACGACTGACTCATTGAGCAAGACTAAGGTGCCTTGATAAGCTGTATTTTGCGCTAAGGGGGAACTAGTATTAACGATTGGTGCATCGCCACCGTCACCATCTAAGTCCCGAAAACTAAGGACAATACCGTCGCCGCCATTATCGGGAACCAAGGTGTAGATTAAGCTAGTGATAACCTCTTCTTCATTTTCAATGACAGGTGTATTATCATCATCTTTAGAACAAGAAGATAAGAGTACAATAGAACAAATACTTAGGATAGCAAAAAATGTATGTAATGATTTCATGATTATAAATTTAACAAGTCCATAGGGAGCATTAACTACAAAAAACGTAAGAAGTTTATCTCTTACGTATCCGTAAATAACGTTCGTCCCGAAGACTATGATATTATTATATTGATTGTTAATAAAAGGCAGCGGAGTATATAGTGTGAATGATACACAAGCTATAGACTGCGCTGCATATAGAAAATTGCTTTATGAAAATAAGTAAAATTAAACGAGTGGCGGGGGTGGACCTCGTGGATCAGAAGAGCGATAAAAGAATTTGAGAACAGCAGTTTCTTCCAATGCAATTGATAATTTTGAAGGAAGCTGATGTTGACTTTCAAATACTTTTTCTTTAGGAAGAACGGGAAGTGTCACTAAAGCATCGCAAAAATCACAGTCGTGTGTAGGATTGTGGATATGCGCGTCGTGATGACATCCTGCATTGTTATCGTGATGATAAATCTTTTTGTGACAAGGGTCTTTTTCTGCTTCGGCGGAACAAGTTTCGTGGGCTTGATGCGCATGACTGAAGAAAGGGTGAAGACTATCAACGCAAATGGTAAATACATAAGCACTCAGTAGTAGGAACACTGAAAAAGATCTGATGCTATTTGAATTGATGAATACCATTACTTACGAATATAGTGTTTTTTTTTAATAAATACTGAAGAACAAAAAAAAATCATATAAAATATGATAGTTAAAGTAGCTTTACAGAAAACTTTAACTTTTTTTAGGAAACTTAAAAAGCATTTCTCAATGATAGCAGCACAATTAAAAGACTTTCCAGTTAGGGATTCAATCGTCGTGGCTTGGAGCGATATGGATGCCGCTCAGCACGTGAATAATACTGTTTATTTAGTATGGGTGGAGCGCTTACGAATTACTTACTTCGATGCCCTTGGCTATGATGTCAGTCCGGGCGGAAATCGAGCGGGGTTTATTTTGGCTTGGACGGATTGCAAGTATATTTTTCCGGTAACTTATCCTGATACCGTAGTAGCTGGCGTGCGAATTAATACGGTGGAAGCAGATCGATTTACGATGGAAACGCATTTATTTAGCGAAAAGCACCAACGAATTGTGGCCATCTCCAAACAAATTGTCGTTTGCTACGATTATACTGCCTTAAAAAAAGTAGCGATTCCGGCGGAACTCCGATTAGCCATGGAGAAAGTGGAAGGGAAAAAATTCTAGGAAAAGAGGGGACAATGTTTTCTCAGTCTTGAACCACTTTGATAAGAACTTCATTTTTTCAAAAACAAAATTTCATATTAACTAGGCTTTATTTACTTTTGTAGCAAAAATAGCATTCATGGAAGATTTAATGGGTAATTTAGTGACTTTGGGTTTATTGGTTTTATTACAAGCCGTACTTGGCTTTGATAACCTTTTATATATTTCACTGGAATCGAAAAGGGTTCCCGAGGATAAGCAAAACTATGTACGGAAACTCGGTATTGGGATGGCGATTGTATTACGGATCGTATTATTATTTGTCTTGGTATCAGTGATTGAATATTTTAAAGATCCTTTTTATACTATTCCTGAAAATGGATTCGTCGAAGGCAGTTTCAGTGTACACAGTTTGATCGTATTATTGGGAGGTGCTTTTATTATTTATACGGCTACAAAGGAAGTGGTGCATATGATGTCGTTAAAAGACGTAATGGCTGGAGAGACCGAAAAAGCATCGGTTAATTCCGTAATTTCTATGATTGTTGTGATGAATCTAGTTTTTTCCTTTGATTCCATATTAAGTGCGATTGCTTTAACGGACGTTTTCTGGGTAATGGCAACGGCGATTGTCATCAGTGGAATTCTTATGATCTATTTGGCTGAAAAAGTTTCGAACTTTCTTAAGAAGAATCGGATGTACGAGGTCTTAGGTTTGTTTGTCCTTTTTGTGGTTGGTATTATGTTACTGACGGAAGGGGGACACTTAGCGCATCTAAGCATTTTGGGAGAGAAGATCGTAGCGATGAGTAAGACTACTTTTTACTTTGTGATTGTGGTTTTGATTCTTACCGATTTAGTGCAAAGTCGATACCAAAAGAAAATTAATTTGGAGAATGAGAAAAAC
>CALFBG010000373.1 GCA_937951685.1 uncultured Saprospiraceae bacterium
ATACGGTCCAATTCGTGCTCAAGAAGACGGTTTAGTCCTTATGCCGCTTTATCAGCAGCAAGGAAATGATGGCTTTTTTTTGGTAAAAGAGGTAAGTACCAATACAAATTAAATCACTTATTAACTTGCATCATCTTTTGAACAGTCTCTTCGTTACTCAAAGCCTTCCTAAGCAAAGGCTTAGGGCGGTTTTCGTGCCTCAATACTGATCAAAATCTAACACAATTTAATGGCAATCTAATTTTGTCTTAGTACTTATTGGGATTTTAGTTTTTCAAATCACTTCTTTTAGTCAATGATCGTTTACTCCATTGTCAGGCAATCAATAATTGTTTTTAGCGCGACGAACATTAGCTCCTTTCCTTCTTTGGTCAAGGCGATTCCACTATCCTCTTCTTCCTCCTCTTCCACTAAAGCATCTTCCGCAAAAGCCAATAAGTCTTCTTGTGGATAATCTTTAAAAAAAATATCCAAGCGATCGCGAAAAGATCCCGCAGGCACCTCTTCTAGCTTTTCCCAGTTATCCTCTTCTTTTTCTTCCAAGGTTCTTGGATCAACCGGTTCTGCGTTCGGATTCACCTTTCTTGTTGCCCGCCAAATAACCATACTCAAGGACACTAAGTATTCTCGTTCTTTTTGGGTTAACAACTTGAATGCTTCTGACAATAAGTAACTCAACACCGCAGGTTGATGGCGCCCCATGTCTTCCATGAGTAGTTCCGTATCTTTCGCTTCGATTTCTTTTTCTAAAGAGAGAATTGCTTCATCAATAATTTGCTCGGAGACAAATTCCATATTCTTTTTTTTGTAAGTTGATAAAGAAGTATTTCACCATAGCATCCTTCCAATTTTGGAGCAGCTTGTAAAACGACTTCCATAATAATTTTGCGCTAAGCGATTCGTAGTAGTTGTTTTAAAATAGATCTTAATACAAGCTCCTAATCAAATTTGCTTTAAGCGCGCAAATTTATTCTAATATTTCTAATATCTTAAGTTCTACCCGTTGATTTTTCTTGCGACCACCCAAAGTTTCATTTGAAGCTACGGGTTGGGTTTTGCCATATCCTCTAAACTGAATTCTATTTTTAGCAATTCCTTGCTTAACGAAAAAAGCAGCTACTGCTTCCGAACGTTCTCGCGAAAGTTTGTTGGCAAACTCATGACTACACCAACCATTAGTATGACCACCGACTTCCACTACTAGTTTATTATTTTTTTCTAAAAACTGCAAAACCCGATCTAATTCTTTAAATGAAATATTTTTCAATTGAGCTTCATTCGCATCAAAGAAAACATTATTCATTGGAATCACTTGTCCTACTTTGATGGGAATCAAAATAATATCTTGCTTCAATTCTTGGTATTTTTCCTCAATCGGTGTAGGCTTCTCCTGATTCACCAGCGTTTGGCTAGGCTTTGTTTTAACTTCTTCCTTAATTTGAGTTTTGATCTTTGCCGCTAACTCCGCTTTGATTGCTGCTTCTACTTGTTTTTTTAATAAAAATTTAATCTCTGCCGCCAATTCCTCCCGCACGACTTCCTTCATGCTACTCCGCAAGTCTTCGCGTACTTTTTTACTCAAGGTAACGCGCAATTCTTTTTCAAAGTCGGCGGTATTTTCATTTGCAGTACTTAACCTTGCTTCGCTTTCTGCTAATTCATTTTTAATTCGATTCTTCAGCGTGCGCTCAGAGGAGGGTTTCAGGTTTGTTTGCAAACTCGATTCTAACTCTTTTTTTATCGTTGGAAAGAGTTGTTGCTGTAATTCCAGTTTCACATTATTTTGCAAACTCGACTGCAATTCTTCTCGAATAGCAATTTCCATACTTTCAAAATCCACTGATGGAGCAATCACTTCTTGCTGCTTCGGTTCTACTTTTGCGACTTCTTCTTTTCTTTTTTTCTCTTTTTCATTCAGCCGTGCCTCCATTTTTTCACTCGCTTGCTGATGCCGATTAAACTTCCGTTTCATGGCTTCCAGTTCTGATTCCCCTTTAAGTTTTCCCGCCGTGGAGGGTTTATCTTTTTCGGCTTTCGTATCCGTAGGTGCTCCTTCCTGCGATTCTTTTTGCTTATAATGTTGTTGATATTTTCGTCTTAAAGCATCAAGCTCTGGATCCCCAGAATCTGGAACGACTACAACCGCAGCGTCCGAGTCATTCGGTTCATTTCTTTCTTTTTTTGCCGCAATAGATTGATTGTATTTATGTCGAAGTGCCTCCAACTCTGGATCACTTTGATAACGATTGTATTTTTCGGGGTTTGCTTTTCTCCTTCTTTTGATTTCCGCTTTTGCTTTTTTACGCTCCGCGTTAATACCTTCCAATTCCTCATTAAGATCTTTCAATCTCAGCTGTAATCGCTCCACTTCTTGACTGTTATTTACTTTTCCATTATCAACACTTGCTACGATTCCACTCCCGTCACCATCCAATTCTTCCACTGCTTCTTTGCTAAGATGTATATTTTCGCTGCTCGAAAAATAGCCTTCCACCTCCGCATAAACGCCCACATCATTTCCGTAAGGCAATACCATTTGAAACGCTCCCTGTTCTGAACTAATCATTGTTTTATCCTGATCCACGCGACTAAGGTTTTGATATTTCAAGGTACCATTAAGTTTTTGTTTGGTCTCCTTGTCAATCATATTTCCCGAGAGCAAAATAACGGGGTCGGGTTGAACTTCTTTGGGTAATTTGATGCGAAAAATATCTGACATTCCATTCACATCGTCCGTCGAGTAATAAGCATAATCTCCCGAGGCAGGAATCGAATAATTATAATCATTGTTGAAACTGTTGATTTTATTTCCTAAATTTTTAGGCGCAGACCAATTCGTCCAAGTCTCATCCAAACGTCTACTCATGAACATATCCAAGCCACCAAAACCTTCGTGACCGTTACTGGAAAAATAGATCGTTTTACCATCGGCAGCAATGAAGACACTGCTTTCTATGCCGACCGTATTGATTTTCTTACCGAGATTTAACGGCGTGGACCAACGATCTTCTCCTTCCAGAAAAGAAACGTATAAATCTCGATCACCATAGCTATCGTCTCGTTCTACCGCCATTAGCATGACGTCGCCAGTTACGTTAATGTGATACGCTACAAATTTGCTTCGGTTGTAAAAGTCTTTGATTTTTTGCGCTTTAGGTTTCCGCCAAGTCCTGCCTTTACGATTGGCGCGAGCAACCCCTTCATCAGCTACGTAGAGTACATTTCCGATTGGATTCACGGCGATGACAAAGTTATGATGTTTATTATTTAGCGGCGCGCCAATATTGACCGCTTTACTCCAAGTACCATCTGCTAAGCGGTAAGATTTCCAGATATCATCTCCATTTTCTTTACCGATATTTTTGGGGTGATATTTTCTGGCGAAGTATAAGATTTGTCCGTCGGGCGAAATCATTGGTGCCCGTTCCGCAAAGCGAGAGTTTACGTTCGCACTGAGTTTTTCTGGTTTGCCTAATGCTTCTTGATATTCAATCACATCAACTTTTACCCGGATGGGGGTTTTGCTATCAGAAATAGCAATGGCATCAATTTGATTACTTCCCTTGATCGCTTGCGTATTCAACTCAAGCCTTACTTCTGCTACCAAATAGTCCGTCTTGTATTTCAGCGTTTTGCGAAATAACTTCTTTCCCAGTTTCCCTCGCGGTCGCTTATTTTCATAAACCTTGTATTCTTTACCTTTAGGATCAATAAAAAATATTTTGGAGATTGCGCCGGGATTAAGGCTTTCCGCCACGGCTACTTGGTATACTTGCATGGGTTCCGCAAAGCCCACCTGAATAAATTCGCCCCTAATGCTATTTTCCTTTTTGGGTACCCAAGCCATGTAATGCAAGTTCTCATTGTAAAATGCATTCGGTACACCGAGCACTTGCTCCGCGGAATATTGTGCTTTCCCGTACTGACTAGAAAAGTCTATCACCTTATTTGCCCATTGCAAATTTTGTGCAGCACAATTGGTTCCTAGCAGGAATACGAACAAGCTATAGAAAAAAAGTTTCCCCATATTTTAACACCTTGAGATCAATAATTTTTTTAGCTATGAAGTTGTTTAAAATAGCTGCTATATTTAGCATTGCAAGATACAACTTTTCGAGCAGCGAAAACAGGCCTATCGTTTTTTGACAATGCCGTTTCAAAAAATACGACTTAGGCAAAGTTCGAGATAAAGTGCTTGCTTGCCAAAAGTAAAATACAAATGGCGGACATGGAAATTCCAAATCCGCCATTTATGATGCGTAGGACTACATTATTTGTATTTCAGTTAAACTTCACCTTGAAAGTCTAACCAGCCATTTTCGGGACACGCGGTGCCGCATCTAAAATGGCTTGGCTTGCTTTGTCCGCAAATTTTTCAAAGTTTTTGATAAACGACTTTGCCAACTCCGTTGCCTTCGCATCGTAAGCAGCTTCGTTGCTCCAAGTCGACTTTGGATTTAGAATCTCTGACGGTACATTTGGACAAGTCGATGGCATCATTAGACCAAAGATGTTATGTTCGGTATATGTAACTTCGTTTAGTGCTCCATTTAACGCTGCGGTAATCATCGCACGCGTATAAGTCAATTTCATTCGATTGCCTACACCGTAGCTGCCGCCGGTCCAGCCAGTATTTACCAACCAAATGTTAACATTATGTGCTTGCATTTTTTCCCCTAGCATTTCTGCGTACTTCGTAGGATGTAACGGTAAAAAAGGTGCACCGAAGCAAGCGGAGAAAGTAGTTTGTGGTTCTGAAATTCCTTCTTCCGTCCCCGCTACTTTTGCCGTATAACCAGAAATAAAGTGGTACATTGCTTGACCGGGCGTCAATTTAGAAATTGGAGGTAAAACACCAAATGCATCACAAGTCAAAAAGAAGATATTCGTAGGAATACCGCCTTTCGAAACCTCCAATGCATTACCAATATGATCAATTGGATAAGAGACTCTAGTATTTTGGGTAATCGTGGAATCTGCGAAATCAGGAGTACGCGTTCCTTCTATAAAATTAATGTTCTCAAGAATAGCGCGATGCTTAATTGCTTTAAAAATATCTGGTTCTTTTTCCTCGGTAAGATCGATACATTTTGCGTAGCAACCGCCTTCAAAGTTAAAGACTCCTTCGTCCGACCAACCATGTTCGTCATCTCCGATCAAGTCCCGTGCGGGATCAGCGGAGAGCGTTGTCTTTCCCGTTCCAGACAAACCAAAGAAAACAGCCGTATTACCATCTTTACCTACATTGGCAGAGCAGTGCATTGGAAGCACTCCTCTTTCCATTGGTAAAACGTAATTTAAAACAGAAAATATTCCTTTTTTGATTTCTCCAGTATATCCTGTACCACCGATAATAATTTTCTTTTCGGTGAAGTTGATGATCGCAAAGTTTTCAGCACGCGTCCCGTCTACCTCGCTGTCGGCGAGAAAACCAGGCGCACATAAGATATTCCATTCTGGTTCGAAGTTGCTCACTTCCTCTTTAGTCGGTCGTAAGAACATATTGTAGGCAAACTGATTACTCCAAGGATATTCGGATACCAGTCGGATATTGAGTCGATAATTATCATCTGCACAAGCGTAAGCATCTCTCACAAAAACCTCTTTCCCTTTAAAGTAAGCGGTCACTTTTTGATAAAGTGCGTCGAACTTAGCAGCGTCGAAAGCTTGATTTACATTTCCCCAATCTACGGTAGATGCAGTAATTTTGTCTTTTACGATAAATCGATCTTTGGGAGAACGTCCTGTAAATTTTCCGGTTTTAATCATCAAAGCGCCAGAATCTGCGAGGACTCCTTGTTTGCGAATTAAGCTTTGTTCAACGAGTTCTTCTGGGCTAAGATTCCAATGTGCCGTTGCAACATCCTGAATCCCCAATGATCCTAAATTAGCATTAGGATTCTTAAATCCAATCTCTTTCATAATAAGGCAATTTAGTAATATAATTTTACTGCTTGTGCTTTCCCTTTAGAATAAATACAAGCAGTAATTTGGTTTGGTCCTACAATTTATATTATTGAACTGTTTAAAAATCTGATCTTAGTGTTCCTCCGTCAAAATAGAAGGTAGTGATGATCAGGAAACAATTCTTATTTGATTACGGTTTAAAATAGCGTTCCTTTTTCAGGTTTCCGCTAAAGAAAAAACTTTAGTTTTTAATGAAATCCCAAAAACTAAAGTTGCCGTTCATTACCAGTTAAATAAAAATTTAAAGATAGAAGCTATTTGAAATAGATCGTAAAATCTGTGTCTTTAAGACAAGTTCCTATTATTCGTACGGTAATATTGGCTCAAAGTTAAGTAAGTTGAGACATTTTTTTAGAGTTGAATAAGTAAAATGTTTAAACTTTGACAAATCAAAAGTTTAGAAACCTTAAAAAAAAAGGTTTATCCACTGTCAATCAACAGGTTAGCACAAAACACCTATTTATTCACAATATAAGTACCCAGACAAATAAAATCACTGATTAACTTGCATCCTCTTTTTGCACAGCCGCTTCGTTGCTCAAATCCTTACTTAGCAAAGGCTAAGTGCGGTTTTCGCGCCTCGATCCTGTACAAAATCTAGCACCATTTAATGGCAAAGTAATTTTGTCTTAGTACTTAAGTACCAATACAAATTATTTTACTTATTAACTTGCATCATCTTTCGACCAGTCTCTTCGTTACTCAAAGCCTTCCTAAGCAAAGGCTTAGGGCGGTTTTCGTGCCTCAATACTGATCAAAATCTAACACAATTTAATGGCAAAGTAATTTTGTCTTAGTACT
>CALFBG010000374.1 GCA_937951685.1 uncultured Saprospiraceae bacterium
AGCGTCATCGTCAACGGTACGGTCTATGACCAAACGAATCCAGCCGGAACGGAAACCATTACTGATGGTAGTTTCTTTGGTTGTGATTCCGTCATCAATGTTAGCTTAAATTTCCTTGCTCCGGCGACTGCTGCGTACCAAACAACACTTTGTACCGGAGCCGACATTGTGATTAACGGAACGATTTATAATCAAACCAATCCGACGGGCGTAGAAGTTTTAGCAAATGCTAATTACCTAGGTTGTGATTCAACGATCAACGTTGACTTAGATTTTTACGCTCCTGCGACAAGTACCCTTACGACTAGTTTATGCGCCGATGAAAGTATTACCATCAACGGTACCATTTATAACGAAATGAATCCGACTGGAACCGAGGTTTTAACAAATGCCAGTTCCTTCGGCTGTGATTCAACAATCACGATAGCACTCAATTTTTATCCCGTGGCAACGGGGAATTTTTCAACTCAATTATGTCCGGGAGAAAGTATAGTGATTAATGGAACTGTTTATGACGAAAGCAATCCAACGGGGAATAGCATTTTAAATGATGCTAGTTATTTGGGCTGTGACTCTACGGTCAATGTCAGCTTGAGTTTTTATCCTGCGGCGACGCACGAGATTGAGATGATGTTATGCAACGGAGCAAGCATTGTCGTCAACGGCACCGTTTATAATCAAGCCAACCCGAGTGGTACCGAAATTTTACCCGGTGCTAGTTTTAGCAACTGCGATTCTATCATTACGATTGATCTTGATTTTGAAAATCAAGTCGTTGGGAGTTTCGCACCTGCGTTATGTACGGGGGAAAGTGTAGTTGTTAACGGTACAACTTACGATGCGGCAAATCCAACAGGCTCCGAACTCATGGTCAATGGTAGTTTCTTAGGTTGCGATTCGTTAACCAATATTGCACTCAGTTTTTATCCTGCCATTGAAACGAACCTTACGCAGACGCTATGTGCAACAGAGAGTATTGTCGTTAATGGGAATATCTACAATCAAGCTAATCCAACGGGCGTAGAGGTTTTCGAAAATGCTAGTTTTTTAACTTGTGATTCTACGGTTAATATTAACCTCAGCTTTTTAGAAACTCCAACTACCCTACTGGATGAAACTATTTGTGAAGGGAGCAACTTTGTAATCAATGGCGTTGCTTACACGGAGAGTGGAACTTTTACAGAAACGCTAATCAACGGAAGTAGTAATGGTTGCGATAGCATGATTAACTTAGTGCTTACCGTTATTTCACCGGCTCAACTTCCACGCGCCGACGTGGGAGAAGATTTAAGCAGTTGCGAAGATGCAATTCTTTTACAAGCTAATCAACCCGTTAATACCACTGGAAGTTGGTCAAGCTTAAGTACTGCAAGTTTTGAAAATCCCACACAAGCAGCAACGATGACGAATAACCTCGTTACGGGAGAAAATCGTTTTATCTGGACGCTTTCTACCGATGTTTGTCCCGCTTATAGCAGCGATACGCTAGTGGTCCAACGGGAACAAGTACCCATTACTAATGATGACCAAATAGAGATGAGCGTTGCGGAGTTGAGTATTGATATTTCCATCGTAGCGAATGACGTAGTTGACCAAATGGAAGACTGGGAAATTAATATACTAACGCCGCCACCGTTTGGAGAAGTACAAGTTTTGGGGGAGGAATTACGCTACACCCGAGCCGCTGATTTTTCGGGTACCGTGAGTTTTGATTACGAAATTTGTAATGCGAATTGTCCTGAATTGTGTAGCAGCGCACAGGTTAGAATTTTCGTGCCCACACCACCGCCGAGCATTGATAGTTCCTTAGTCATTCCGAATGGAATTACCCCAAATAACGATGGCGTTAACGATGTCTTTATGATCCCACAGCTTGAATTTTATGCGGATCAATATCCAAATAATGAGCTAGTGATTTACAACCGTTGGGGAGCCATCGTTTACGAAGCAAAGCCTTATCTTAATGATTGGGGCGGAACGAATAAACAAGGAAAAGCCTTACCACAGGGTACTTATTACTACTTACTTCGCTTAGATATTACCGCTGGAGAAATTCTTCGGGGAGATATTAGTATCTTAAAAAATTAAGCCCCTCTTCTTTGGAGAAGAGAGGCTTTACCTAATCTATGAGATGTAAATTAATTGTTCATTGTTCTATTTCACGGGATTATAAGATAGATTAGGTATTTTATTATCTTGATAAATTTTGAATGCACGCGCAAGCAAAACCTTAGGTTTTTATCTACCATCACCTAAAAAATCATAAATTTTGTGTTTAAATTCTCGGTTTGAGATCAACAAGATGCACCTTATTACAGGTTCAAGAAATGATAATTTCGGTTGTTGGAAAATGATCATGCTGCCATGATTCGACAAAGATACAGTATATATTTTCGGTATACATACCCTTTTTCTGGTATTTTAAGTAGCACTCCGTATTACTTATCTTAGTTTTAAAATCGATAACGCTTTCTTGAAAAGCAGTTCGGGAGTACGTCGCCAAATCATCCGGCGAAGCTCATCGGGAGGCATCCAAGAAGGTTTATCCAAGTAAAAATCTACGATTTCCTGAGCGGCGGGACTAATCGTCAACGGTGTTTCCAACGCTGCTTTCGTCTTCGTAAAAATTTGCTTGAGTTCTTTTACCTTAGGATGCCGATCCACTACCGCACGATAATCTTCTAGCTCAGAAACTAAGCCTTGATCATTTCCGAAAAGGAAAAATGGAATCCCCATTTCTATACTGTAAAACATGCTCGAAACCAACTCATTTCCCGTACAATAACGATGCTGTGAAATGGAATGCAAACAATTGTAAACAAACTTTGGATCGTGAATATGACCGTTTGTGATCACTTTGATGCCATATTTTTCAAATGCACGGTGGCGACCTTTCATCACATCCATCCAATAAATACAAGCCGTAAAAGGATGATATTCTTCCGGTAGAGCAAGTAAGGACTCCGCGTATTTTTCCCAATCAAAATGTACCGTATTGGTGTGACTGGCGTGGATGGGGAATACGAGCGTACCTTTCCGATCCGGTTTTGCTTCAATGTTGTACAACTTTCTTGCGTGTACAAAAAGTGGCCCTAATACATAAGCTTCTTTTCCTTGCGCTTGCAACAAATCTTTCCGCGACTGCGTGTCTACGAGAATAAGCTCATCTTTTGAAGATAAGAGTTTACCCCGAAAAATATCATGCTGCAACGCCACCCCGTGTTCCAGCAGCGCTACGTACGCCATTGGAAACCAAGCCGGAAACCCTAAGTAAGCCTTAGCAATTTCATCTACTTTATAGATTTGACTTACCCTCGGGCGAGGATATTTATCATAAACTTCTTGAAATAATTCAATATGGGCGTCCTTTATCTCCATAAAAGCGGGAAATGTGATATTTTTGTACGATTTTTGCAAATATAAAAGATAATCCTAATATTAGCTTCTTATCGGGTCTAGTTATTTGTTTTAAAATAACTGCAACCAATTAACGATAGGAGTAGTACTTAGATCAAACTACCATATGTCTAAAAATCAGTTACGGAAACACCTCAAATGGTCGCTGGGGAATCACTGGCGCTACTGGCGTAATAAGCAACGCATTGGGCATTGTGGCGAGGGCGTTTTTTTTGAACGAGATGTACAATTAATGCGATTCCCTAAAAATATTTCAATCGCGGATTACGTCGTACTCAAATCGGGTGCTAAACTTTGTGCTTGTAATGCAACTGCGCATATTTCGATTGGAAAAAACACTACGATTGGTTACCATACGTTTTTCTTTGCTTCGGCAAAAATTGTCGTTGGTGACGATTGTATGATTGCTCCTTTTGTATATTTCGTAGATAGCGACCACAATATTCAGCGGGATCAATTGATGAATCAACAGGGGAATATTACGGCACCGATCAAAGTTGGCAGTGATGTTTGGATTGGAACAGGTGCTAAGATTTTGAAAGGTGTTACGATTGGAGATGGTGCTGTGGTGGCAGCAGGTGCACTCGTCAAAGACGATGTAGCGCCTTATAGTATTGTTGGCGGTGTTCCCGCAAAAAAAATCAGTGAACGCACATGAAAATCGGAATCATTATTCTTTGCCGTTTGAGTTCTACTCGACTTCCTGGAAAAATTTTAAAGCAAATTGAAGGCAAAACCATTTTACAACATATTCATAATCGCCTTGCTCAAATTATTCCCCCGACGGATATTGTCATTGCTACTTCGGACGAAGCTTCTGATGATCCAATTGAAACTTATTGTCAGGACAACAAACTACAGTATTATCGCGGTGATTTAAATAACGTCGCCTTGCGGTTTTTAGCCGCGAGTGAAGCATTTGGGTTTGATTATGCGGTGAGAATTAATGGCGATAATATCTTCATTGATTTAGATACTTTGACAAAAATGTTTGGCATTTGTCAAAAGGGAGATTTTGATTTTATTTCTAACGTAAAAAACCGAACTTACCCTTACGGGATGAGTATTGAATTTTTGCGGGTAGATTTTTATAAAAAATTGGTAGCGAAGCTAACGGATAAAGACTACCAAGAGCACGTTACCTTATACCTTTATCACCACGCGCAATACGGCAAGCAATGCCACGTTTTTAATACGGATTGTCCCGAAGCAAACGGCTTGCGTTTTGCCGTTGACGAAAAAAAGGATTTTGAATTTGCGACTAAAGTGATGGCACAATTGAAAGGTAAAGCTTATCAATATAACTTAAAAGAGTTGATAGAAATTTCAGAAAAATTATGAACCCAAATTCCCCCTGGACGGGCAAACATGGTCCGTTACTCATCGCCGAAATCGGCGGTAACCACGAAGGTGATTTTGACTACGCTTTAGCATTGACACAATTGGCCATTGACGCAGACGTTGATTACATTAAGTTTCAGCTGTACTCTGGCAATAGCTTGGTCAGTCCCGTAGAAAATCCCATTCGAAATAAGCATTTCAAAAAATTCGAATTGTCACGCGAGCAATATATCCAACTGGCCCAAATGTGTGAAGCAGCGGGTAAAAAATTTATGGCTTCCGTTTGGAATCCTGATTACTTACCTTGGATTGATCCTTACCTTCCCATTTATAAAATTGGTTCTGGTGATTTAACGGCGTACCCCGTATTGAAGGAAATTGCAAAACTACAAAAACCCATTATCCTCTCCTCTGGACTAGCTAACTTAGCGGACGTACTCGGTACGATTGATTTTTTGCAACGCTGTGATCCTATTTATAAAGATCCGAATTACTTATCCGTTTTACAATGCACGTCGATGTATCCCATTCCTTTTGAAGATGCGAATCTCAATGTAATGCATCGCTTCAAGGAAGAAACCGGTTTACCCGTCGGATATTCCGACCACACCGTTGGTGCTAAAGCCTTAGAAATTGCCGTGGCGATGGGTGCGCAAATTTTAGAGTTTCATTTTACGGATTCGCGGGACGGCAAAAGCTTTAGAGATCACCAAGTCTCCTTGACCAAGGCAGAAACTTTGGGACTGATTCAGTCCATTAAAGCTATTCAAGCCTTGCAAGGTTCTTCGGAGAAGCAGCCTTTAGCGATTGAGGGGGAACATCCGGTGACGTTTCGGAGGGCGGTTTATCCTGCAATTGACTTGAAAGCAGGAACGATCATTAAAGAAGAACATTTAGTTTGTCTAAGGCCAATGCACGGTATTGATGCAAGATATACGGAGCAGCTGATTGGTAAGAAATGCTTACGAGACTTGAAAGCGTTTCAACGATTATCACTTGAATATTTCACGTAAATAGCTTACCTTTGCAAGGTAAATATAAAGCCTTTTAATAGTTACTATTATAATAGAAACTAATTTGATATTAGTACTCACTTAAAATATATTTCTATTTTGCTTTATTAAAAAAGAATTTAAATTAAAAAATTGTTTGCTATGAAAAAAATTTACGTTTTACTTTGTTTCCTTTTAAGTTTTAATTTACAAACCCAAGCACAAGATTTCATGTTTTGGGCAGATTATCACAGTGGTCAAATATTTAAATACAAATTAAACGCTGGTGAAGAATCTCAATTATTCCTTTCTGCTGATATTACTAACCCTGGAAGTTTAATTATTGATAAAGAAAGTTCAACGCTCTATTGGACTGATCGTGGTGAGAATACGATTGAAAGCTACGATTTGGTTAATGATGTGAGAACAGTACTCGTTGATAGTAGCTTAGTAGAGCCGAGAGGTATTACTTTGGATAAGGTTAATCAAAAAATGTATTGGGTAGACCTCGGAACAAATAAGATTCAACGTGCCAATTTAGATGGTACGAGTATAGAAGATTTAATTACTGGCGGTATTGTACAAGAACCGCACGATATTCAGCTTGACATAGACGCAGGTAAAATGTACTGGACCGACAGGCTCGCGGATAAAATCATGCGTGCTGATTTGGATGGTAACAATCCTGAAACCTTAATAAATACAGGAACATCAAACCTTTCATTTATTCTTTTAGACATTCAAAAAGGAGTGTTTTATTGGGGGGACACTTACAACGGTAGATTATCTAGAGCAACATTAGACGGAAGTAATGTTGCGGTCCTAAATGGTCAACTCTCTCCTGGTAGTCCTTATCGAATAGAATTTAATGATGCTCGTAACCGTATATTCTTTTCTGATATCAGCAATGGAAGAATTTATTCTTGTGACTTGGATGGTCTGGGTGTACAAATTGAACTAGTAAGTACTTCTTCTCAGCCAAGCCCAACAGGAATTGCCTTTTACAATGCACCTACTACCAATACACAAGAGTTTAATGTACAACCGTCTTCAGTAAAAGTTTTTCCAAATCCAAGTATTTCTATTTTCAACCTCGATTTAGAAGATGATATGCTTGCAAACCTTGAACAAATTTCAATTTTCAACCAAGAAGGAAAACTAGTACAAAGATTAAATAATTTGAATAATAATATTGAATCCATTGATCTTTCAGGTTTCCCCGCAGGAAGTTATTACTTAACCGTTAGATATAAAGATCAGACTAGCGCAACTCAAACTCTAATAAAGTTATCAACGGAAAACAGTAAGCGACCTTAATTAGGGATTTACTCATTTATTACACTGTGTGTTAACACTTCTTCTATTTAAAGCCTTACTGAACACACCGTGTATTCAACTTTACGCTCAAAACCAATGTCTCAAAAAATTACGACAGCCGAAGGTTGCCACCTTTGTGGTCAAAAAGATTATAAATTATTGGTACCAGTGGATCAAAAACCTGCAAAGGAAACCGACTACGGTATCAATCCAGAAATTTACTATCGTGAAATTTGTCAGTGTAACAATTGTCAAGTTTATTTTAATCGCCATGATGGATTGATCCCCGATGATTTTTATGAAGGCCACTACAACGCCTCTATTAAGATGGGCAGTTTGCAACGCCGCTTTGATAAAATCATCAACTTGCCGATGGCTAACTCAGATAATAAGCATCGTGCTGAACGTGTTAATAGCTTTATGATTGGACAAGGCTTTGATCCAACTAAAAGTAATGCCCTTGATGTAGGGTGTGGAACTTGTGTATTTTTACACGAAATGAAAAAATTTGGCTACCATAGTCACTGTATAGATCCTGACCCAATTTCCATTAAGCATGCCATTGATAATGTTGGTGTAGACAGTGGCTTTGCAGGAGTATTAGAAGACTATCATACAAATCTAAAATTTCAGCTAATTAGTTTCAATAAAGTGCTAGAGCACGTTAAAAATCCATCGCTTATTTTAGAACAAACTAAAGCGTTTTTAGCTGATGATGGTTTAGTGTATGTCGAGCTTCCTTATGGTTCCGAAATTGTCGAAGCCGGAGAAATGGTTCAGCGTAGCGAATTTTTCTTAGAGCATTATACTACTTTCAATCATGCTGCTTATAAAGTTTTAGCTGAACAAGCAAAATTTGAAGTTTTACATTTAGATACCTTGCACGACCCAAGTGGGAAGCACACCATCTATGGGTTTCTAAAAGTGGCCAAATAAGATCGAAGCGCGTACCTAAACTCGTACCAGCATAAAAGCTAATTAGTTTAGGTACGCGATTCGTCAAATAGACTAACTATTGAAACATCCGTTCCATAACTACCTCCGAATCATCATCCCTCCTAGACTTTACGCTCTTGATTAGTTTTTTGTTCAAAATCTGATTTTACCTAAGATATCTAGCTATTCCTTTCTATAATCTCTTCTAATTAAATCATTCTTGCATTTTTATAGCTATTTAGCCAACAAGTTTATTTAATTTTACGTATGGATAGTTGTAAAGTTTATTAGAAATTTTCTTCCGTTAATAAAACTTAGATCATTAACTCATTTAACCATTCCTTATGGACATCCCCTTAATCACCGTATACATCACCAACTACAATTACGGCAAATACATCAAGCAAGCCATTGAAAGCGTGCTCGAACAAAGTATCCAAGGTTTTGAGTTGTTTATCATTGATGATGGTTCAACGGATGATTCTAAATCGATTATTGAATCGTATGCAGATCACCCTCAGATTACTATCATTTATCAGAAAAACAAGGGGCTTAATATTACTAATAATATCGCTTTGCGCTTGTCTACGGGCAAATACATCATGCGATTAGATGCGGATGATTATCTTCAAGCTCATGCACTAGAAAGTATGTCCAACTTACTTGAACAAGATGATCAACTCGGTATGGTTTTTCCTGATTATTTTTTGGTTGACCCAGAACGAAATATCATCGCAGAAGTCAAACGACATAACTTCAATGATGAAGTGACGCTACTCGATCAACCTGCGCACGGTGCTTGTACCATGATTCGTACGGAGTTTTTAAATGCCGTCGGTGGATACAACGAGAGTTTCTCTTGTCAAGATGGTTATGAGTTATGGATCAAATTTAGCAATCGCTTTAAGGTTAGCAACGTAAAAGAACCTTTATTTTACTACCGCCAACACGGAGAGAATTTAACGTCTAACGAAAATAGAATTCTAGGTACGCGAAGAAATATTAATGATACTTATATCGTAAATAACGAATTGTCATTACCAACTACAATTGGAATCATTCCCGTACGGAAAACTAGACTTGGTAACGTTGAACTTCCTTTTGTAACTTTAGCGGGTACGCCCCTACTCGATCTGAAAATTCAAGAAGCGCTAGCGTCCAAGGTCATCAAAAAAGTAGTTGTTACTTCTTCCGAACCAGAAATTGAAAACTACATTCGAGCACAATATGCCAGTCATGATCGCGTCATTTTTATTCATCGTCCAGAAGAACTTTCTCGCTATAATGTTTCTTTAGCTGGAACGATTCGGCATATTCTTGCGGACGAGCGTATCGTTCCGTTACAGGTGGCGGCAACTATGCTACTGCCAATAGAGTATCCTTTTGTACACAGTGAAGTCATTGATGATGCCGTTAATACGCTGGTGATTTTCAACTCGGATGCACTGATTAGTGTGCGCGAAGAACACTCTACGCTTTATCAGCACCACGGTGGTGGAATGGTGCCAATTTTGGGGCAAGAAAAGTTCACGCGCTTAGAACGTGAGGCTTTATTTCGAGGCGTTGGTGGTATTATCTTGAGCAGAGTCGCTGCTTTTCAAAAAGAAGGAAAATTGCTCTCCGGCAAAGTTGGTCACATTTCTATCGATCAAAAAACAGCTATCGGTATTTTCTCTGGCTTTGATCTCCAACTGGCACAACTCATTTTACGCGAAGAGGCCGTCGCAAAAAACATGGTTTAACTTACTTTGCTGATTAAAAAATCAAAAAACACAGCCAATTAACGCAAAATACTAAGGTCTCCTTTGTAAACTAGCCCTTGCGCAAAATCCAATCGTAAGACATAATAGTACGTGCCTGTTGGTAGTGCCTTTCCATTACTGTCGGTACCATCCCAATTATTCTCATACGGTTTCGCTTGATAAACAACCGTTCCCCAACGATTAAAAATGATTAATTCATTATTGGGAAAAGCAAATGGCGTTTCTTCAATTTGCTTGACAATAAACAAATCATTCAAACCATCACCATTTGGCGTAATTCCACTAGGAATCGTCACACTGGTATCGACGTTCGATATTTCTAAAATCACGAATGCTGTATCACAAAGATTCGCACAAACTGTATTGCAGAGTTGATATTGAAAATTAAACGTGCCACTTTGTTGTGGCGTTAATGCTATATTTCCATTTTGAAGATTCTCTAACGTCAAATTACTCGGTACGCTAAACAAATTGAGATTCCAATCATTCAGTAATAAACCGTCGTTGGCAATTAGGTCGATCGTTTGTGTTCCACCCGCCGAAGAAAGCTCGAAAACGTCATCGCTTGCCGTCGGTCGTGATACTACGGTTACTTGAATCGTCGCACTGCTATAATCGGCACAATCTGCCGTTGATAAATGATAACTGAATTCGTTAAGTCCATCTCTTAAACCCGTCACTTTTGTACTACTACTATCGGCTTGTTCAATGATCGCTCCAGTGCTGCTGGTCCAAAACCCTGTCGTTCCCATCGGTGCATTTCCAATCAACAAAAAACTATCTACACATATACTCGTATCCATTCCTACCATCGCTGGTTCTAAACTCGTATCCAAAAGCACCGCTACAACATCCGAAGCGGTACAACCATTCGCGGCACTCGTTACCGTTAAAGTATAACTTCCCAGTGCATCTGCCGTTGGCATTAAACTCGTTTCTCCATCAACAATATTTCCATCCGTCGTCGTCCATAAATAAGTAAATCCTGTCCCCATCGAAGAGTTGGTTCCATCCAATAAAGTCGTTGTATTTGCGCAAGCTAGACTTCCGTCAAAACCAGCATCCGCCACCGGTGATTGATCATCAATACCAACTGTCGTCGTTGCCGTTTCACTGCAGCCATTTATGGTATTAGTTACTTCCAAAGTATACGTTCCGGCTGCCGTAACGGCAGGAAACAAACTTGTAGCCCCTGCTAAGATGTTACCATTCGTTGTCGTCCAGAGGTAAGTAAATTCCGCTCCAGTAGAACTTTCCGTCGCATCTAATATCACTAGTGTAGTCACACAACTGAGCAAACTTGCAGGAGCAATCTCTACCGTTGGCAAATCAAAGACTGCCGTAACTTCTACGGTAGCAACACTGCTACAAGCATTAAGTAAATTAGTGACCATTAGTTGATACGTTCCTGCTGCGTCGATGGTAGGCGTTAGTGTATTCGTTCCCGAAAGGAAATTACCATTCGTTGTCGTCCAAGTATAGCTGAAATTTGGTCCCGTAGAAGATGCAGCTCCATCCAAATTTATACTTAGATCGCTACAACTTAATACGACATCAGTTCCCGCATCAGCAATTGGAGCCGCCACGTCTAAGCTTACTACAACAGTATCCATCGTTGCACAAAAAGTACTCGTATTGGTAACTTCAAAAATATAAATACCAGCTGCGTCGACGGTAGGCGTCATCGTAGTCGCTCCGGCAACTATGTTTCCAGCTAAGGTTTCCCATTGATAGCTAAAATTATTCCCCACCGAACTCGTCGATCCATTAAGGTTAATCGTAGAAGAAGCACAGGTAATTACCGTATCATTTCCAGCAAACGCCGTAGGATAATTGGTATTGAGTGAGACCTCCATGTTTGAAATTGCAATACACCCATTGGTCGTATCCGTGACGACTAACTGGTAATTCCCAACGCCATCCACGATCGGAAAAAGGGTTCCCGCATCACTGGTTACATTACCGTTCCAACTACTCCAAGAGTAAGTTATATTGGGTCCGATAGAAGAGTTTGAGCCATCTAAAGTCAAGGTCATATCATTGGAACAGTCCAATTCTAAATCTTCGCCGGCATCGGCAAACGGTAAGGTTGTATTCATGTTGACTAAGACGGAAGCCATCGCAGAGCAATTGTTCGTTTCGTTCGTAATGGTCAAGGTGTATGTTCCCGCAGCATTTACTTCTGGTGTTAAACTATTCGCACCGGCACTAATATTCCCGTCAGTAGTTGTCCATTCGGCATTAAAAATACTTCCCGTACTAGAACTACTCGCATCTAGCATAATCGTTGGATGTTCGCAGGTAATTAGGTCGGCATCAGCAATGATCACCGTCGGAGCTGAAATATTACCTCCAACTTCAAAGTCACTCGTCACCGTTTTTGCGGGTACAGAACTGTCAGTAATCGTTACTAAATAATTGCCGGCGGTTAGTCCCGTGATATCTTTCGTCGTCGCACTAAATGTACTTGGCCCCGTCCATTGAAATTGATACGGCATTGTTCCACCAACGAGATCTAATTGAATGGCGCCGCCATTCGGATTGACACAATCTATATTTTGAATTTGACTATTGCTAATCGCTAGTGGATTGACCAGACTAATATTGGCGGGAGTATAACTTAGTCCAATGTGCATGCCATTGGAATTGATATCTGTAATTTGAATAGGTGTTGGCAAGTTAATAATGGCTAGGTCGGTAGCATCGCCGGGCATACCAACTGCCGTAAAGCAGAGTTGGTAAAGTACCGCATCACTGGCAACGGTTGAACCTTGTCCTACGGCGTTATCCCATTCTAAACGCAACAGACCTAGATTGGCACTTCCCGTATTAAAACTAGTAGCATCTAAACCCGGTAATCCAAAACTAGTAATTGAATCTAGCACCATCACGTTGGCATTCCAAGCGATGGTATATTGCATGGATAAAATACTAGTAAATTGATCTGCCGTCACGGGTAAACAAAAAGATTCGTTCGGACAGCTTGCTAGGTCTTCGATGGTGATAATGACGGGGGCAACTGCTACCATTCCCGCTTGTGTATTGATTTCGAGCGCCGTATTTCCAGTGGCGACCTTACTCGCGAATAATATTTTTTCTGAATGGAATTTTATGGCGGTGCTCGTTCCTGTAGCGCCGATGACTTCAAAGCAAAGTTCGTAAAGCGTTGATCCGTCGGTCAAGCTTTTTCCTTGGATATTTGTACTTTCCCAATCAAGCGTTACTTCTTCGGTTGTTTTTTGAAAACTAGCTGGCGTTAATCCTTCTAATTGTAGGTTTTCTATCCCCACTAAACTCAAGACCGTTTTATTCCAAGTTAATGTGTGTTGAAGCTTGGTGATATCTTGAAAGGCTTGTACTTTAATCGGCATACAAACCATCTCTCCCTGAGCCGCCTTGCGATTTTGGAGTTGTAAGCCTAGTTGCGCTTGGACGAAGCAAGTCGATAAAAGGAATACGACGATGGTTAAGATTCGTATGGTATACATGATTCAATATCGTTATCAGTATAGGGCTAAACTTTCTGGATGGAGCAACGAAACATAGTAAAGATAGTTTTGAATAGCAATCTAAGATAAGCATCGCATCCGCGAGCTTTTTCACAAAAGTGCAAAACTATCATTACCCCTTGCCGTCGATTCCAAAAAAATCTAATCGTACACTAGGTAGTTGGTCAAAATTATTTTTAAAGGGGATATTATCTCAGTACTAGTAAGTTCGTAATAGACGCTATACTTATGCTCGTATGTAAGCACTACGGGAATTTATTCTCCGAAACTAAAAGATAAATTGATCTCATGGGTGCTACCGACAAAAGGGCCGAAGTCGCTAAAAGAATAATCAAAGCCGTAGCCTAATTTCAAATTGCGCTCAAAACCAATATTTTCACCAAAAACAAATCCTGCTTCCGTATGAAAATTACCACTCGTGGAAAGTCCCGTACCAATCCAAAAGTTAACCGCCATTCTATATCTTATATTAAAATCAGCGTTAAAAGGTGCATTGGGAGCATACTTTAGCCAGCTTGACATTTCTAAAAAGCTATCATCCGAAAAACGTTTCAACAAACCCAATAATCCATAAAAATGCTGAATTCTTTTTGTACTAAATTCACCCGTATCATCTTTAAATTCTAAGTCTAAACCGATGACCTGTGGAACAGAAAGACCAGCATAGAAATAACTATTATCTAAGAACCCGCGGGTTAAACTTTTATAATAGTAAACCCCTAAACCAACATCTGGAAAAAGTTGTGTTTGATCTGTATCCGTGAGGATATCGTTGAAATCTCTTAAGCGAATTTCTGAAACTTTCACTCGATATTGTACCGCTCCAATGTTTAGCCCGAAAGCCAAACCACTATCATAAGGATCTTCTGAGATTAATCCACCAATCCGAGCGTATGCTCCAGTGAATCCCGTTGGGCCCGTCTGATCGTTAATCAAGTAACCACCAGCCATTAAACCGATTGAATTGGTATTTGGATTGAGATAAGAACCATGTAAAGTTTGGGTGCGTGGTCCATTTTTTAAACCGACCCACTGAGAACGGTAAGAAGCTCCGAAGCTAAAGTTATCGTCGTAGAGTAAAAAATTGCTACTAACCGCAGCAGGATTGATAATTCCAATATTTTCCCCGTATTGAGTGAAAAGTGGAAGGTGTTGGGCTTTCGCCAAAACACTAAAGAATAAGCACAGTAGAATAAAAATACAGTTTTTCATGGGATGAGTATTTTCCTAAAACTCAAGCGGAATAATTCGTGGTTAACGCCTCATCATGCTATTGAGTAGTTAAAACTATCGAAAAGCTTAATCGATCTATTTTATAAGTACGATACATTCTAAATAATTAAATATGGCTAAAAAACTTGTTTTCAATCCATAAAAACATTTAGCATAAAGTCTATTTGATTAAAAAAGGAGATTAATTCGCTAAGTGTTGGTTTAAAGTGTAAAGATACATAAAAACCAATTAGGAATAAATACCCCAAACCCGTTAAAACATTCTGCTTAATTTTATATTATATCATTAAGTACGTGCTTGTTGAGCAAGCTTATTGCTTCAAAAACGGATCCTTTTCCATTTTAAAGTAAATTTTAGCTCCATTTTCACCAAAAGCACAAGATTTAACCATCTTTTATTATACTAGGTATAGCAATATCAGGATAAAAGACCTAGCTTTGCAGCTTCAAAAATTAAAATGAATGAAAAATATTAGAAATATTGCCATTATTGCCCACGTTGATCACGGGAAAACGACACTTGTCGATAAAATTCTCTATCAATGTCAGCTCTTTCGAGACAATGAGGAGAAGTCCGAATTGATTCTAGACAATAATGATTTAGAACGAGAGCGAGGAATTACCATCTTATCAAAGAATGTATCGGTCAACTACAAAGGTGTCAAGATTAATATCATTGATACGCCTGGTCACGCCGATTTTGGTGGAGAGGTAGAACGGGTGCTTAATATGGCAGATGGTGTTTTGCTTTTAGTTGATGCTTTTGAAGGTCCAATGCCTCAAACGCGTTACGTATTGAGCAAAGCGATTGCATTGGGCTTAAAGCCAATCGTAGTCGTTAATAAGGTAGATAAAGAAAACTGCCGTCCAGAGGAAGTTCAAGAGTTGGTTTTTGACTTGATGTTCAACTTAGAAGCATCAGAAGAGCAATTGGATTTCCCAACGGTTTATGGTTCTGCCAAAAATGGCTGGATGGGAGAAGATTGGAAGACACCACCAGATGATATCACTTATTTATTGGATCAAGTGATCGAACACGTGCCTGCTCCTAAAATTCAAGAAGGTACCTTACAGTTACAAATTACGAGTATTGATTACTCTAAATATATTGGAAGAATCGCCGTTGGACGAATTACCCGAGGAAGCATTAAGCTTAACCAACCTATTTCTTTAGTCAAACGCGACGGTAGTATCGTTAAAACGAGAGTTAAAGAATTATTTACTTTTTCTGGCTTGGGTAAAGCCAAAGCGGAGGAAGTACTTTGTGGTGATTTGTGTGCGATCAGTGGAATTGATAACTTTGACATTGGAGATACCATTTCTGATTTTGAAAATCCTGAGGGCTTACCGCCGATCTCCATTGATGAGCCGACGATGAGTATGTTGTTTACCGTTAATAATTCTCCTTTCTTTGGTAAAGAAGGGGACTTCGTGACCTCACGACACTTACGAGATCGTTTATTCAAGGAAACGGAAAAGAACCTAGCCTTAAAGATTGAAGAGACAGAATCGCCTGATTCCTATATCGTTTTTGGTCGGGGTGTTATGCACTTATCCGTTTTGATTGAAACGATGAGAAGAGAAGGATACGAATTGCAGGTAGGAAAGCCAAAAGTAATCATCAAAGAAATTGATGGTCAGAAAAATGAGCCGATTGAATTACTAAGCATTGATGTTCCGGATTCCCACTCTGGTAAAGTGATTGAAGTCGTGACGCAAAGAAAAGGAGAGATGACGATCATGGAGCCAAAGGGCGATTTGATGCACCTCGAATTTGAAATGCCTTCCCGAGGTATCATTGGGTTGAGAAATATGATCTTGAACTTAACGGCTGGGGAAGCGATTATGTCGCACCGTTTCATCAAGTTTGAACCTTGGAGAGGAGAAATTCCTTCTAGAAATAAAGGCGTACTCATCGTACACGAAACCGGAACGACCATTCCTTTCGCAATGAACAAGTTGCAAGATAGGGGTCGATTCTTCGTACCACCGGGAGTGGATGTTTACGAAGGGCAGATCGTAGGAGAAAATACGAGAGATAATGATTTGATGGTAAACGTGATTCGAACGAAGAAGTTAACCAATATGCGTTCTTCTGGTGCGGATGATAAAGTAAAGTTGGCGCCACCAATCGTAATGTCTTTAGAACAAGCAATGGAATACATCGACGAAGATGAGTACGTAGAAGTAACACCCGTCAATATCCGTTTACGTAAAATCTTATTGAAAGAACACGAACGTAAGCGTTATGCAAATGCTAAACTTTCGTAACGAAAGCGCTGATTGAAATCAATCTAAAAATAAAAAAGCATCGCCATTGTGGCGATGCTTTTTTTATGCTCGCTGCTAAAAAACAGCATAAAAAAAGGTAGCAACAAATCTGTTGCTACCCAAAAGCTTTCGGCTTTTTTCAAATTTAAGTGGAGCTTGGTTCTGGCGCTCCATTGCCTCATAGTATGTTTCTTCAACTTGGATGCTAAATACTTATTTTCCCTTAAGTAAATACCAAGCTATTTATTTTTCAGTTTTCTCTTATCGATGTATTTGTACGTATCCCGTAAAGGTTTCGCCTGCTCCGGTGTCAAACACATAGAAGTAAGTACCATCTGGAAGATCGGCTCCTTCCCATGTACCTCCCCACGTATTGTTGTAGCCATTTTCGAGTAGTACCTGATTACCCCAACGATTGAAAACACAAAGTGTGTTATTGGGATAATTCTGTACACCTTCGATGATGAAGCGATCGTTAACCCCATCTCCATTTGGACTAAAACCAGTGAAAATTTCCAAGTCGGAACAGAAGACAAATATTGCCGCAAAGGTCGTATCACAACCATTCTGATCACAAATCACGTAGTCTAAAACATCCGGGAATTCTGAATCACAGTATCCACTATTCGGCGTATAAACAATATCGGTACTTCCAGGCGTAATAGTCGCCGTTCCATTATTGGGTTGCGTCAAAACGTAAATTGTATCTAAAGCATCGAAATCATCATTGGAGATGACGTCTAGTACCACTGGAATATTCTGGAAGGTCGTATCTTGATCTGGATTCGCTATAATCACATCCGGTACAACGGTGGTATCAATGACGGTGATAAAGACTGTTGTCGTATCACAAATGTTCTCATCGCAAATCACAATACAAGCCGTCTCCTCTCCTACTTCTAGTGCCTCATAGCTGATACAGTAACTATCATCTTCTAATATATCAATCAAGGCAAATTCTCCTGGATTGTTAGGACAAATATTGTAAATCGTATCGACGGTGCCCATAAAGTCCACAAGATCAAAACACAAGGTATCTAACTGACCAACTTGAATGGTATCGTACAGTTCATCCGGTGTAGGACAACTCACGAAAAGGTTCAGCGTATCCATACAACCCGAAGCCGTATCGGTAACGATAAATTCGTGCATACCCGCCGTAAATAAGAAAGCTGTCCGTTGTCCAACTGCGCGAACGTCTGGTACTAAGATTGTATTCTGACCACTTGCATTTTGTGTAATTCCTAATGTCCCATAAGTAGTCCCTAGGTTACCACCCGAAATAATTAAATTAACCGTATCTAATACCCAAGTGGCCGAAGTATCCCAGACATTCATCGAGTCTACCAAGATATGAATACTATCAAACTGCCCCGTATTGTTAACGCCATTGACTTGCCATTCATTTAGGGTATACGGTCCTGCGTTGCCGAAGCCGGAAAGTGCGGTGTAATCGTAGAATCGTTCATCTACAAAATCGCAAGGTTCTTGACCGCCCGCAAAATCCATCCCATTATCCGTAAAGCTATAATGTTGTAAACTATCAATCGGTAAACAGAGCGCAGCGGATTCGCTACAATCGCCAACCATCAAGGTATCACTATCAACTGTAAAAATTTCAGGACAGTTTTCAATCACATTCACGATTAAGAACGTCGTATCGCAAAGCCCATTGTCATCACAAATAACCATACAAGCCGTATCTGCGCCAATGAGCAATCCTTCGTAAGTTACACAGAACGTAAGCGGATCAACCACGAAGCCAGCACTACCGTTTAACTGATCATCACAAACATTTTCTACGGAGACAATCGTTCCAGGTAATTCTAAAGTATCCAAACAATACTCGTCTAGGGCATTGATAAAGATCGTACTGCCAAATAAAGTTGGCGTAATCGTTATACATTCTACCGTTATTTCAATTGGATTCACACATCCGGTATTTAGATTGGTCACCAGTAACTCGTGGAAACCAGTATCCAAACTCACCATAGAGCCTTGTGGTACTAAACCTAAGCCTAAGGCTACGAAAGCGTTAATCCCTGAGTTATCTTGTGTAACGGACATATTCCCATAGTCTTGGTTGAAATCACCTCCTTCAATGGTAAAGGTATTCGTATTGATATTCCAATTCCCATTGGGATCCCAAACGTTCATGGAATCAACTAAGTCTTCTAATCCAACAAAAGTACTCATAATCGAATCGCCGTTTACTACCCAGTAATCTAAGGTGTAAGGACCAGCGTTTCCTAAACCTGGAATCAAATTATATTGGTAAACAATTAAACTATCGTAATCACATCCTGAAATACCATTTGCATAACTAGCGCCATTATCCGTGATGCTATAATTTAATAAATCTGCTAAAGAAATATCTAAACAGTATGGGACAAGTTCCCCACATTCCGTCGTATACAAAGTAAATGGTCCTGGATCCAAGGTAGCACAGTTGCCACAATCAACGTCGATAGTTAAAGTATCCAAACAAGCGTTTACGGTATTGGTAAAAATCAATTCGTGTGTACCTGCGGTCAAGCCTAAACTTACGGCATCACCTAAATGAATCGCTAAACTTTCAATCGTTAAATTAACCTCCGTTCCCGTATTCGTTTGCGTAACGTCAAGGGCACCGTAAGTATTCGCATTGTCTCCTCCTGAGATTACTAAGTCGGTTGTTTGCAAAGTCCAGTTGCCCGTAGGATCCCAGCCATTCATCGCGTCCACAATCTCTTGCACAGTTAAGACGGAAGTACTAAAGGTCGTTCCGTTTAAAAGCCATTCTGCAAAATAAGGACCATCCGTTGGAATCATTGCCGCATTGTATCCGTCGATCATACCAATCGTTCCGCAAGGATTAAAGTCTCCAGTGTAAGCAACACCATTGTCCGTAATCGTATAATCTCCTAAATTAGCTTGGTCAATATTGACACAAAGTTCGAGTATAGTATCACAATTGCTTACCGCAAAAAACTCAGGACCACTATATAAATCCTGGCACGGATCACAAGTCACATTTATTTGTACCGTATCTTGACAACCACTGATAATTTCTTCAAAAATAAACTCATGGGTGCCCGCGGCAAAAGAGAAGGTCGTACCGCCCGGTGCCAAGAACGTTTGTCTCATCAATGTGATTGGTCCACCTAAAGTCATAATTCCGATATCAGAATAATTCATTAAAGGAGTTCCACCAATGATGGCATTATTCACATTATCCTCCGTCCAGTTACCCGTCGGATTCCAAGTATTCATTAAAGCAACTAACTCCGTGGTCGTTGTAAAATTACCAGTAAAACTTTGTCCATTTACGATCCATTCTGTGACGGTAAATGGGCCCGTTGCCATATTGAGCGCCGTGAAGTTATAATTATATAAAGTATCAAAACAAACCGACGTAGCGCCACTATACGGTACACCATTATCGGTAAGATTATAGTTAGCTAAAGTGCCCAAGGAAATTTCAAAACATACTCCTGCACTATCCGTGCAACTCGCTAAAGTTTCCTCAACAACTTGCGCTAAAATAAAGTCGCAAGGATCTCTTTGTACGTCAACGACAATATAAGTAGTATCGCATAAGCCTACAATATCATCATAGCAATGGATAACACAAATCGTATCCGGAGATAAGCCATCGTATCCTACCGCTGCGGCCAGATCAAGGCAATTATTCGTAATACTCATGCCTTGCACGGTCAATGCGTTGCCCGGATTACAAAAGCTAGTTGCACTAATTGTTCCTGTCAATTCTAGAATCGTATTGTCCAAACAAACTTCAGTTGTTTCATCTGCGGGTATAGTTACCGTTATGGTATCAATACTTGGTAATACACTTACCGCAAGATAAGTGGTATCACATAAACTTGGATCGTTATCGTAGCAATGTACGACACAAATCAAATCGTTCGTGCTCCCAAAGAAACCGTCCGCAGGATCAAGCGTAATACATTCGTCTAAGATTGTTGTGCCGAGTACCGTCGCAGCATTCCCTGCGTCGCAAAAACTAGCGGAGGTAATCGTTCCTTGTAATTGTAAAGTCGTATTATCCAAACAAATTTCTGTCGGTACATCTTGCGCGATGACTAGCGGAATGGTATCTGAAGGAATAGTAATATTTACAATAATATAACTTGTATCACAATAAGTCGGTGTTGTATCATCACAGTGTACCACACAAATCGTATCTACTCCGATAAAGCTATCATTAGGATCTAAATCGATACAATTATCTGCTACATTGACCGCCGCAGTGATTGTCGCCGGATCGTCGCCACAGACACTTGCACTGGTAATATTTCCGGGTAGGTTAATCAAATCCGTTAGGCAAATATTTACAAGATTAATAATTGGAATATCAATTCTCATCGTATCCGCACAACTAGTTAATCCACCTTGTCCAACTGTAATGATTTCAACGATGGAACAAGTATTGTCTAAGTCTGTAACGGTAACGCTATAATTTCCCGCTTCCAGTTCTTGAACATTTTGATCCACAGCCGTAAAGCCGTTAGGACCGGTCCAATTGTACCCAAAGTTAGTTCCACCCGTGACGGTTAAATTAATCGCACCACCGTACTCCCCACAGTTACTTGCGTCAACGATAACGGAAGTAACGGTAGACAAACCGGGGGCAGAAAGTGCTACTGGATTATTGGCATAAGCTTGTTCGCAAGTACCATCATCATTTCTAACTAAAACGATGTAATTCCCTGCCGCTAGTGCGGTAAAGTCTCCCGTAGCAGACCAGTTTAATCCATTATCTATGCTATATTCTAGGTTACTGGATCCCGCAGTAGCGACGATCGTGATGGAACCATTGTTGGTGGTACAATCCGTTGGATCAACCGCAGTGACCATATCAATACTCGCCGCAATAGGTTCGGTAATGCTAATTGGGTTATTCACATAAAGTACTTCACAACTACCATCGTCATTACGAACGACAATATTATAAGTATTCGCTACTAGGTTGGTAAAAGTATTACTCGCTTGCCAAGTAGTACCATTGTCAATACTAAACTCAAGGTTGGTTCCAAGACCTGCCACGGTAACAATAATCGTACCGTCATCTAAATTGCAATCTGTAATATCCGTTGTCGCCACCATGTCAATCACAGGGAGCGAACCTGCTGTAATTACAACCGGATTTGCCCCGTATTCGATCGGACAAGAATCATCTAAGTTTCTCACCCAGACGTTATAGTTACCTGCCGCTAAATCGATAAATTCATCATTTCCTT
>CALFBG010000375.1 GCA_937951685.1 uncultured Saprospiraceae bacterium
GAATCTTTTATGCGAATTTGTAGTTAATAAGGCGATAAACAATCCGTACAAGCTGTTCAAGCTGATTCGCTTTTGATCGAATGGTAAGTTGTCTTGGAATGGAATGGTTTTACGATTATTCACAAATTTGGAAGTTTTGAGGAAGAAGTATTTAACGATAATTCAAAAAAACAGATATTCGTTTGTCGATAAATGAAAAAAATCAAGCACTATATTCAGGACTGATCAGACAAAGAATTAGCCATATTCCAATTTCAAAATTTTCACTTGCTATAAAAAAATAAAATGGGATACAAACAGCGAAGAGATGTTCCCCCCATGGAACGAGAAATAAATTATTTGCTTGCTGACCTTTGCGTAATTTGGGGGTTTTGCATTCCACCAGACGATGAAATTGAAATTTCAAAGGCAGACTTCTTAGACGCTGAAAGTTTTGGTCGAGCGATTGTTAGCGCAGAGGGAATGGATCCCGATACCGATACGAAATGGGTAAAAGAAATTGCTAATAAATTTAAAGAACGATTCGGAACCGACGAAATAGATAAATCAACTTTCGTGGATAGAGTTCGTGGGGTAAAAGAAAGTTGGTAAATAAAAAAACACTTAGGTCTTTTATTATTTTACTATTTGAACAATAGTAAAACTATTATATATTTGTATGGATTAGCATTTCATTATTAACGATAAGGTTCTAAAAATATACAAAATGCAAAAAATCCTGATTCCTACGGACTTCTCTGCTGTTGCGGACAATGCTTTGAATTATGCCATTGAAATCGCTGCCAAATTCAAAAGTGAACTCTATCTCTGCCACGTTTATTCGATCAATAAAAAACTGGATTACGACTGGGATTATTCCGATGAAGAACAGCCTTATAAACGGAAGATGGAAGAAAAGATGAAACTTACGAAACTTAAATTCACAGAAAAAATAGCGCAGAAAGGACTTTCCATTCAAACAATAGTAGAAGAAAATATGATTTTATCACTTTTTAGTACCCAAGTGAAAAAACATAATATTGACTTGATTGTAATGGGAAGCAAAGGTGCCTCAGGTTTAGAAAAAGTCATTTTTGGCAGCGTCGCTGCAACTGCACTAGAAATGTCGAAAGTCCCCGTTTTAGTTGTCCCTCCGGAATATGTTTTTCCTCCTTTTAAAGAAACGGTTTTGGCTTTAGACCAAAATAGCATCTCGCTCCGTACGCTTTCTCCGTTCCAAAAGTTGGTAGCTAAGTTTGGAGCTAAAGTAACGCTACTCCGTGTCTTGACAGACTCGAATAAAAATACTCCCGGTGGAAAAATTTTAGGTTTCGATGGTGTAGAGACGACCTACCGGGAAGTACCAATGCACAATAGTGTTAATGAATCCATTAAAAAATTCGTCGCAAAGGAAAACTGCGATTTATTGTGTTTGATTAGAAGAGAAAAAAGCTTTTTTGAAAGTATTTTCACAAAAAGTATTACTAAAACGCAGGTCTATGATAGTCAAATCCCACTTTTGGTACTACCAGAAAATGATGATTTGCCTTAGCGATTAAGTACTGAGCAACGAGTTCACTAAAATAGCGTAGACCGCCCCAAGAGCAATCGCTGCTGGGACGGTCCACACTTACCATCGTACCCGAAGATCGGATACGATGTTTTTGCAAGTCCAAAAAAATTGATTTTTAAGTACTAAAATTAAAAACCCTTAGCCGTCTAATCTTTCCTGCATTCCTTCACTTGCCTGATCTTCCCCGTGCAGTCGCATCTTTAGCTGTGCTTCATTGGTCACTAAATTCCGTTGTGGATTAAAGCCCACGACATTAGCGCGGTGACTAGGCGTAGCAATTTTTGCAAATCGTTCTACTCGTTTTCTAAAGAAATGATCGAAGCGTGCCGTTAAACCAAGCCAAAACATCCCGAGAATAGATTCCGCTTTCTCTTCTTCTTCGTAGGTCACTTCGATGCCAGCACCTCGGCGATACACTTCGACACTCACAATACAAATAAACGCGAGCAGCACACTGAAACCGACAAAAAAGGAAAACAAAGAACCCCAGAAATTAGCTTTTTGGGATTGATGTCCGTGTACCTTCAGGAGTGCCGTTTCTCCTTTCTGCGTCGCTTCGTTCAATCGACCTCGTTCGGCGACAATCGCTTTATCCCTCGCAGTCTGCGCTTTTGCTAACAACTCAGTATGTCGCTCCTGAATCTTGACGATCGTAGCTGTCTTTTCGGCTTTGAGTACATTGCCCTTTTTAGCAAACTTATCCGCTTGACTTTTAGCCCATTTTTCGCCGCTGTTGTACTTGCGCAAATACTGACTGACTTTGATTTCCGTAGCATCAATGCGCGCCTGATACTGTTCATTGATACTCTTGATTCGATCTTTATAATTTACATCAAGCCGCTCAAAGTCCTTTTCAAATTGACTAGTGATTTCTTTTTTGTTAGCTCGAAATTCACTTTTTAAATCCGAATTATCAAAGTTAGGTATCGTCGGCACATTCGAAACAAAAGCATGATGAATCCCATTTGTCGACAGGTTAAAAGACAGTACGCCCATCCCGATCGTGACTACGGTAACGATAGCAAACAAGGCGATATACCAAGGATTTTTCAAGCGTTTCCAAATAATGGCTCTGGTCAATACTTGTAAGAATTTTCTTCCGCCCAATTCTAAAATGGCGATCACGAGAATCATGGCTAAGATAGACACGAGGATAGAGACAAATTTTGAAGTCCCTGCCATTTCACTTTGCGTAATGTACCAAACCGTGATGGCTTCCGTCAATGCACTAATGACTTGCGCCACTCTTCCAATGATTTCGATACTCGGAGCGATGGGACGAAACAGGTTGTAAAAATCTGAATTGGTAGCCGTCGTTTCCCGAGGTTTTAGTTTTATGTTCTTATTCATAAAATAAAAGTTGTAGAATCGATAGATGCATGAACATGATGCATGATCTAGGATTCAAATAAATAATTTTGAGGTAAAGTATGGTGGCTTTACATCAATGACTTTCGTAAAAACGTTGGTAAACTCAATCGAAAACGTAGCTGGTTAGCTAAAAACGGATACTCCTGACAGGAAAAAATTACTACCTAAAACACTTTGTACTATCTTTATACGTGAGGATTGGAGAAAGGTCACACTTTTATTTGATGTTTTGACTCTATTTGTTTTTTTTGGGGAACGGGTGTCGCTTTAGGATATGCTTTTTGAAGTATTTTAGCAAAGCAAACTTAAAATTCTGAATGGAGGATTCTCCTAAATCTTAGACTGTGTATTTAAGCTGTAGCACAAAAAAACTATTTCCTTAGAAGGAAGTTCTCTTAAGGAAATAGTTGATTTACTAGCGACACTAACCGCAGCTAATTTTTAGGATTAGTGGCTACCATACTAAGCAGATTTACACAATAAGCCTTCCCCAAAACCGTCAGAGACTCAGTATCTTAACCTCCACCCGCTGATTCTTTTTCCGTCCTTCCTTTGTCCGATTGGAAGCAATGGGTTTCCGTTTACCATAACCTTTAGAAAAGACACGCTTGGGATCAATCCCTTTTTGTACCACGTAATCCGCTACGGACTTAGCACGAGCGGAAGACAACTTGTCGCAGAAAGCAGGTGGTGGAATATTGTTGGTATGACCTCTTACTTCAATGACAACGGAAGTATTCTCCATCATAAAATCATAAAGCTCATCTAATACGGGGAACGAAACAGGAGTGATTCGAGTACTATCCGCCTCAAACAAGAGTTGCTCCATTTTGATCGTTTGACCTTTTCGGATTTTAGCTTGTGTTAAACTTGGAAGGATTTTTTTCTTCGTTTCAAAATCTACGGATACCTTGCATCCATTCTTATCCGTGATGGAAACGCTGTGATTTCCTACACTTAAGGCTTTTGCTTCTTCACCATTTTCACCACTATCCCAACTAATGGTAAACGGCGAACTACCACCAGTAATTGCTACGCTTGCTTTGCCATCTTTACTGTTCTCATTCGTTGTCGCTTTATTCGCTACAATTTGAGCGGCCAATACTTCCGGTTCTTTAACGGAAACATTCGCAGAAGCGGTCGTTCCTTCTCCGTCCGTAAT
>CALFBG010000376.1 GCA_937951685.1 uncultured Saprospiraceae bacterium
TCATCCTCCGTAGCGCTGCTACGAACTCCAAAAAGAGCTTCAACCTGCCTGCCGGCAGAGGCAGGCTTGAACAAAAAACGCTGCTTACTTGCGTGAAGGCAAAGCCTTTCTCAACTGCTTTTAGAATTATTAAACAACTTCACTATAATAATTAGTAACTTTTAGGTTTAGCAGCTGATTGGCAAAATATTAAGACATCTTGATAAAATTATGCGATCTTTGCTTCGTAGGCAGACAAACAATAATCTAGACTTAGTTGTTTTGATTTATAAATAGCAAAAGAGAAATTTTTTATTTAATTTACCCGAGTGGTGAAATTAACCAAGAGCATAAAATTAAGTAGTTCACGAAATTAAATTAACTAATAATTTGAAAGTCTTTTAAGCTCAAAATTCTTTTCAACTTATTGTAAACCCAATTTCCGGGAACTACTTACCAGAAGGATTCGAGCATAGATGAGTAAATTTTAAACCTGCTCTCAAATAACGGTTCAAGACTTATTTTGCACAAAAATTAAATTATGACTTTATCAACTTTACTCCTAAATGTCGGCATCGCAGCGGTGCTCTTAAGTTTAGTGACAGAATATCTTTTCAAAGCCCGAAAGAATTGGGTGGTGACTTTTTTACAAAATTACTGTGGCGCCTTATTCATTTTCTCCGGTTGGGTGAAAGCAGTTGACCCATTGGGAACGGCCTACAAAATGGAACAATATTTTGACCAATTTGAAACGCATTTTTCTTGGATTGGTGGCTTATTTCCGATTTTATCCGACTATGCAATTAGTTTTTCGGTTTTCATGATCGTCTTCGAAATTGTCTTAGGCATCATGTTGATTTTGGGCTCCAGCCCTAAATTTACGAGTTGGGCTTTCTTGTTATTGGTTGCCTTTTTCACTTTGTTGACTGGATTCACTTATTTAACGGGCTATTTAACGGGCGATGCAACTTTCTTCGAGTTCGCTCAGTGGGGCGCTTATGATAAGAATAATATGAAGGTGACGGACTGTGGTTGCTTTGGTGATTATCTAAAATTAGAGCCGAAAATTTCCTTCTATAAAGATTTAGCGCTGTTGATTCCTGCGGTCTTTTTTATTTTTAAATTCAGCGATATGCACCAGTGGTTTACACCATCCGTTCGTCGAACGATCAACGGCGTAGGTATTGGCGCATTGACGGTTTATTGCTTGAGTAACTTTCTTTGGGATATTCCGGGGCAAGATTTCCGTCCATTTAAGGAAGGCGTAAATGTGAAAGCACAAAAAGATATAGAAGAAGCCGCCATGGCTAACGTAGCGATCATTGGTTGGGTGATGGAAAATGAACAAACGGGAGAAGTGGTTCCAGTCCCCAATCCAGCCTATAAAGAAGTCGTCGCGGAGTATCCAAAAGATAAAGGTTGGAAAGTAAAGGATCAAATGAAGTCGGAGCCAACATTGGAACCGTCCAAAATTTCTGATTTTGCGGTAGAAGACATAGAGGGGAATGACGTTACGGAAGAAATCCTGAATATGGAAGGCTACAGCTTAATGCTAGTTAGTCATAAAATGTACTACGATGGCAGCAAAGATGAGCAAAAGTTGTTTGTAGACACGCTTTACGTCTTGGATACCATTGCTACGGCTGATACGATGTACACCGTTCGTAAACCACAATCGATCAAAGAACGGACAGAAACGGTTACGAGTTATACATGGAATAAAGACTGGGAAGCGAATTATAAGAACAAAGTAAATCCTTTTGCCAATAGCGCAATGAAAAATGGTGTTACCGTATATGGGATTGTTGGTGGAGCAGGTGCAGATATGATCAATGATTTCCGCACGAAGCATCAAATACAATTCCCTTTTTATAAGGCAGATGATATTTTATTGAAAACAATTGTACGCTCTAATCCCGGAATGGTTTTATTTAAAGATGGAACCATTCTCAAGAAATGGCACATTAATAAGTTGCCAAGCTTCGAGGAAGTGAAAGCGGAGTTCATGGAATAAGCACCTTTTGAGGTATTGATTTACCTACGTATAAATCGTTTAAATTCCCTTCGAAGATTTGGATTCCAATGTTCGAGGGGAATTTTTTGTTAGTGAAAGAACGGATTCGATTCTGCCTTGAAATTGCTAGATTTCCGAGTAAAGTTAGCCTTCAAACATTTTTGGCAAATTTTTTCCTGAGATGTTGAGCATTTAGCTAAAAATTAACTTTCTTTGTGCTTTAGCTATTAACAATTAGTGAATTGAAAAGATAGTTAGCACTTTGAAACTTATAACTCATTTAGCTTGGTCCGCGCTACGTTAGTTTTATTTGCGGAAGCCGTAATTTACAAATCAACAGATAAGCTTTTTGAAGTAATAGCCTTTATGCTAAAATAGTTTATGAGTTAAAAAGACAAACTTTTAGCCGTACTAAATTTTAGAACAAGGTTTAATGTTAAAGTTTAGTTTGAAATATTCTTTGTATGCTTAGTAGAAGAAATATACGCATTAAAGTAATGCAAATGCTCTACGCGGGTGGAAGAGACAAAAGTCTGGACTACAAAACTGTATTGCAACGATACCATTTTAGTATCAATAAGTCTTACGAATTGTACCTGTTTAATTTACTGGTGTTCTTAAGAGTTGCAAAATACGCCCAGATCGACGCTGCCCAACGGATGTCTAAGCACCTACCGAATGAAGAAGATCTAATTTTTACCACTAAATTATGTGATAATCCTTACTTGCAATCGTTGCTAGAGAATGAGTCTTTATTTAAAGTCTTTAAGTCTCATATGCTACTTGCCAAAATAGATAACGATTTTATCCGCGAATTATACCTAGAGTTTGCGAAGTCCGACGCTTACAAAGCTTTTATTCAAAATCAATCTCCCGACCAAACAGATTACAAAGTCATCTTTCTTGCCTTGTACAAAAGTTTGAGTAGCTCTGAGTATTTTAACGAAGAAATGGAGGCGAAGTATAGTTGTTGGATTGATGATAAATCACTCATCGTCGGCACCATAAAAAAGACAATTAAGGCTTTGCCGTTGGAAGATTCTTTCTACGAACAATATATTCCTACCGAGGAGACCGTAAAAGATTTTGGGGAAACCTTATTATTAAGCGTTTTTCACGATGACGAGGAATTACTAGAGCATATTGAACCAACCTTGAAGAATTGGGATGCGGATCGAGTAGCTATAATTGATATGATTTTATTGAAAATGGCACTTTGTGAGTTGTTGAATTTCCCAACGATACCAACAAAAGTTACGCTCAACGAATTCGTAGAAATTTCGAAGTTGTACAGTACCGATAAGAGTAAAGATTTTATCAACGGAATCCTAGATCGACTGATGAAAAAGTTGATGAGTAGCGGCCTAATTTCTAAAGAGGGCAGAGGCTTGGTAGAATAGCCAAGTGCCCTAAACCTACGACTCTTTACCATAATCCCAATGATTTTTATCGACTAAATTAACGGCTAGAGCATTTACTTTAGGCGTAGATACTCGTGAGTACTACTCGTAGTCCTTGCGAGGTCAGTTATCATTTTTTCGATCCATTTTGGTCAAACGGGAAGCCGTAAGATGAAATCAAGTAGGAATTTAATAAACTAGTAGCCCGGCTACTAGAAGCTTATTTTTTCGCTTGACGTTAAATTTATTTTGTGATGGAAAGCCTCGAAACAATGATTGAATAGTAGACTTTTAATTTTCAAAATATAATAATGAGTTATCTTGACTAGGACTACTTACGAAGCAGGTCGTACGTTCACTACCAATAAAATAAATTGTAATATTTTACCCGCATGATATCAAATTTTACTATTTTGGAACCACAAAACAATCGCTTAATCAATTTTTAAAACAAAACCCTCTTTTCATGAGAATAACTTTACTCAGTTTGATGGTAGCATTTATTTTGCTCACTGTCTCCCCAGCAAATGCGCAAACACCAACGTTTAAGGATGGTTTCGGATTTCAATATCTGCTGATCGATTACAATACACCCATCCAAAGTAATCAAGCCGCTTGGAAAGATCACACCAATGGATTTGAAATTAGTTACGCTAGGAATATCAATAAATTCTTTAATATTAACATTCCCTTACGAGGTGGTTTCGCTAATTTACCACGAGAAGATGGAACGTTCAATAAATCAGAATTCTTCTGGGGCGCTGATGCCTTATTGGAATTTCAATTCTACAACGAAGATAATTTTGTAGTACCATTCATCTATGCTGGAATGGGAGGTCTTTCTTACGAAGATAAATCTACCAATATTCAAATTCCAACGGGTGGTGGATTAAAATTCGCTTACAATCCTACACACTTTTTTGTATTTAAAATGGAATACCGTAATTCACTGGAAGCGAGAAGAGATAATCTTCAGTATAGCGTCGGTTTTCAGGCGCTAGTCGGTGAGGCACCTCCAAAAGAAATGCCTAAAGTCGTCGTGACGCCTTCTGATCGAGACAATGATGGCGTTATTGATACCGACGATACTTGCCCAGATGTTGCTGGACTGGCTGCTTTTTCCGGTTGCCCAGATACAGATGAAGATGGTATCGCCGATAAAGACGATGCTTGTCCCGAAGTAAAAGGTACTCTCGCCATGAATGGTTGCCCAGATATGGACGGTGATGGCATTACCGATAAAGATGATCAATGCCCAGAAGCTGCTGGTCCTGCCAGCAATAATGGTTGCCCAGAGGTGAAAGATGCAGATGGTGACGGTGTACCAGATGATAGCGACCTTTGCCCAAATGACGCTGGTATCGCTACCTTAGGTGGTTGCCCAGATAAAGACGGTGACGGCGTAATGGACAAAGAAGATCGTTGTCCAAATGAGCCTGGTTTGAGAGCATTTAATGGTTGCCCAGATACAGATGGTGACGGTGTTGAAAATGGAAAAGATAAATGTCCAAATACCGTCGGTACTGTAGCGAATAGTGGTTGCCCTGAAATTAAGAAAGAAGAGCAAAAAGTGCTAGACTTAGCGATGAGCGCGGTTCAGTTCGAAACGGGAAGCGGTAGATTAAAAGCCTCTTCTTACGAAGTTTTGGATAAGATTATTAATATCTTAAACAAATACCCAGCGTACAACTGCTCCATTAGCGGTCACACGGATAGCGTCGGTGGCGCAGCAACGAACCAAGCACTTTCAGAGAAACGTGCTAAATCTTGTTACGATTACATCACTAAAAGAGTTAGTGCAAATCGAGTATCGCACACTGGATACGGAGAAACACAACCCATCGCGGATAACAAGTACAAAGAAGGACGAAAGAAAAACCGTCGTGTAGAATTTAATCTATACTTAAAATAGAAGCTACAAGCTCAGTACTTGATCTTGATTTTAGAAAAGCGGATTTGACTCAGTCAAATCCGCTTTTTGCGTTAAGCAAAAGGCTTCGATACGGCTTTCCACGTTTTACGGTTACTAAATTTCCATTGTTTAGTAAACGTAACCCTGAACGTTTAGACATCTTCTAAAAATATTTTAAAAAAAAATAGCTTCCTTGTAATTTTTAGGAACCTTCGGGCGACTAATAGGTAAAACATCAAATTAAGCATGCAAGATTCGCTCGCAGACCAATTCGCCACTTTAATTGAAACCCACTCAGGTATCATTTACCAGGTGATTAAATTGTACGCCGATACACAGGAGGATCAGCAGGATTTGTATCAGGAAATCGTGTTGCAATGTTGGAAATCATTTGCCCGCTTCGAAGGCAAATCCAAATTCTCTACGTGGCTATATCGCGTTAGTTTGAATACCATCTTGAGTTACAACCGCAAAGCCAATAGAGAAATCCCTACGGATAATATCATCTTGGTGAGTCCGGAAGAACCTGCTCCAAGTGCGGCAAAAGCAGCGCTCTACCAAGCGATCAAACAACTCGTTGAAGTCGATCGAATGCTCATTTTATTGCACTTAGAGGAGTATAAAAATGGAGAGATCGCAGAAATTATGGGGCTGACAGTTAATCATGTTAACGTCAAATTGCACCGCATTAAAAACCAAATCATTGCCCAATTAAAAAAATAAGCAAATGGATTTACAGAAAGCCTGGAAGGCACATCAAGCTGAAAAATTTTCTCAACCTAAAATTAATAAAGATATGATTTTACAAGCTATTCAACAAGACTCTAGTTCGACGATGGACGAGCTCAAAACTAATTTGTTCATGAAATTAATGTGGGTCGTTTTATTCACGGTCAGCACGCTAGTTTTTATGTTGGTTAACCTCGATCGCACCGAGCTATTACTCATTTTATTATTCCCTTTACTCTACTTTCTGTCCGGTTTAATCGTGCTTGGATGGCAGTACCAGCAATTGAGAAACAGTATGGATTTTTCGAAAGAACCCTTAACGTTCATGAAAAACTTCGATCGAGCACTGCACCGTGCTTTGCAGTTTGAAACGATCTCTGGCTTAATCTTTTATCCGATGGCAGCCATTACCGGATTTTGTATTGCGAAACACTTTAAAGGAGTTGGTTTAGCAGAAATTTTTCAAGATGCTCATTCCCTGAAAATTATGCTTATTGCCGTTTTAGTTTTGACGCCACTAGCACATTTTGCCGCTAAGGCAATGAATAAAAAAGCATTTGGTAGTACGACGAAACGCTTAAAAGAAAACATTAGAAAACTAGATGAATTGAATTAAAGCAAAGGCTTTTACGGCAGTAATAATAAAAGTATAACGACTCGCGGCGAAGTAATCTACAGATGGCTTCGCCGTTTTTTATGAATCAAAACTAAAATTTAGGAGAAACTTGACTTTAAGTAGAAATGTTTTTAACTTGGACTTAGTTTAAAAAACAAACTAAGTATTTTTTGTCAAAACCAACTACCTATGAAATTGATCCCATCTCTTAGAAATCACGCGGTACTCCCCGAAAACAACGAAGAACTACAAGCACTCCGCACCGGAAAATGGCAAGTCTACCAAGAGGAAGCAACGGAATCCGCTACGTTAGCAGGTCAATCCATACAATTTCGTGCGGGCTTGACGTTTACACCCTACGCCAATCCGACGAAGTGCAATGCGCACTGTAGATTTTGCTCGGAAGAGCTGCAAAGAAAACATCAAAAAGAGCTTACTGCTGAAAATATCATTCAAAATCACGAGGAATACTTTACGGGACTTGCAGCGGCATTCAAAGCATTATCGAGCCTGACGACGATGGGTTTAAGTTTATCCGGCTTGGAAGCGACTAGTGATCCACTTTGGTTATTGCGTTTATTGGAGTTGATTGGTCAAGCGCAAGATGTTCCTGTTTTCAACGAAAAGGTTTTGTATACCAATGCGACAGGATTACACAAACATCCGGATTTAATTTTGGCCTTGCAAGCTACCCATTTTGATCGGCTAGAAATTTCGCGTTGTCATTACGACGATCAAATCAATCAAAAAATCATGTACATCAATCGCAACGAAGCGGTATACCAAAATGCTGCATACGAAGCGTTGATTAAAAAATTGGGTGATTATGTGCCCGTCAAAAATTCTTGTATCCTCACTCAAATTGGTGTGAATCAACGCTCCGAAGTGGAGCGTTATCTCAATTGGGCGCACGATTTAGGCGTTCAGCAAGTCGTTTTCCGAGAATTGAGTCGCTTGGATGAATCTTACGTGGAGAATAATACGAAGCAATGGGTGGAAAAACATCGCGTGCCCATTGATCCTTTGTTGCGAGCCATTATGCCCGATTTGACACAAACGCGTAAGGATTGGGAATACTTGCACAGCAACGCAGGATACTATTATTACAATGAACATTTTTTGTACCGGGGAGCAGTTGAAGTGATTCTGGAAACCTCAAGTTACCACGAACTAAGAAGCAGAAATGAATCTAACGTTACGCAAAAATTAGTATTTCACTCCAACGGAAATCTTTGTGGAGATTGGGATCCGAATAGTGCTGTTTTGGCGAATTATTTTGCAAAAAAAACGGAAGATGCAGTCTTATCTTAAGATTCTCCGACAATTGCAAGCGGCCGAAGTAAACTTTATCATCATCGGGACTTGGGCTTTGAAATATACATTTCAGGACTGCTTGCGTGACTATAAAATATTGGATTGTGATCTTATCCTTAAGGATGATTTAGAGATGATCCGTCGTTGTGTACGTGTATTACGTGCGGAAGCATGGGACGTTAGAGTATGGCAAATACCGATTGATGAAACGGTTACGGCAGCTTTTTTGCAGGGGAAATATTACCTTCGGGCGAGGCAAGGAGCGTTAGTACTAGACATTAGTTACGAGTGCGACGACTTTAGTTGGGCGGAAATTGAAGCGGAGAAATTCACGAAAGACGATTTTCAATTGATCTCCCACGTGCAGAATCTAAAGATGAAGCAGGGGAGAGGAACGGCAAAAGACTTGGCTATAATTTTATTATTGAAAGATCTGGTTGCAATCGAGTAGGTAATAAATTATCGAAAAGGAGAGTTCTCTTATGGAGAGGTGCATGATCATAAAAAAACTTAAACCCTTGATCCTATAAAAGAGACAAAGAAGATGAAGAAACTAACAATTTTATTTTTGGCAATGCTGTTTTCTTTTGCTGCTACGGCAGAATACAACGGGGACTTCTTTTATTTTACCTTGCAGTTAAAAGATGGTGAAAAGCGTTCTGGTCACGTTTACTTGGCAGATATTGCTCACCAAGCAAAAGCCGTTGATTACCAAAGTTACCTCGAAAACAACTTTGCGTTGCTCTTGCGCAATCAATACGCGGATGGAAAAGGAACATATGCCTACTACCTAGATCGAATCCGTTATGACGTTAAGGACGACGAAGGTACTTTTTCCTTTTTTACCCTTTCGAATAAAGTAGCCATTGAGCTTTCTACGATTCAAAGTCTACAAATTCACGAACGAAAAGCACAAAGTTACGCCGTGAATATTTACCACGAACATCAACTCGCCGATACGGTTTGGATGCGAACGCCCGTTCAAGAGAAATTTGCGGTCGGTGCTCATTTTTGCGATTACCGAATCTACCTGCACGAAAAAACCGCAGCAACAGACCGCTGGATTACCCAACTAAAAAACTATCTCATCGAGCAAGAAAAACACTTCAAAAAATTAGAAGAAAATATTAAATACGCATACGACGACGAAAAAGAAGCTGCCGAGCAAGCCTTGACAGACTACGAGGAAAAGTTGGACGATGTGCTAGGGAAATTGATTGCGGAGTGTGGGGATGCGAAGGTCGTTATTATTCAATATTGCACGTGTTGATTTTGGAGCAAAAGCATAAAAGTATTGT
>CALFBG010000377.1 GCA_937951685.1 uncultured Saprospiraceae bacterium
CTTCAGCTTTTTCTCGTCACCGCAGCTATGGCTGCATAAATTCTGAACAGCATTTACCGCTTGCGGATGGGATGCAAAAGAGCTTCGTCCTGACTTACAAGCCTTTACCTTCGGTTGCTAACATCATTTTAAAACAACTTCAATGCCCATTGCGTTATGGAAGTTGTTTTTGTATTTTTATATCTAAAAACCACTTCTTCGTTCAAATTCATCCGTTATCCGTCAAAAATTAATATTTTTTTGAAGCGCAACATCTTTATTTGTAATTTTCCAAGATGAAAATCATTATTAGCTTACTCTTACTGCTAACTAGTAATTTTGTTTTTTCACAAGTTGAAACTTGTGGCACTACTGCCTTATTAGAACAACAGATGCTGCGAGATTCGACGATCCGCTCGCAACAAGAAAGCTTAGAGACTTTTACCCAAAACTGGCTCGCTAATCCTTCGGTGCATCCGCGAGCAGTAATTACGATTCCCGTGGTGGTTCACGTCGTTTGGGAAAACAGCAGTGAGAATATCTCAGAAGCACAAATTCTATCTCAAATAGTAGTACTCAACCAAGACTTTAGAAAAAGTAATCCAGATTTTTCGGAGAATGTTCCTAGTTCCTTTTTGAATGTTGCTGCCGATACTGAAATTGAGTTTTGTTTGGCTCAAAAAGACCCTTTCGGAGAACCAAGTACGGGTATTACTCGAACAAAGACGAACCTGAGTAATATTGGTGGAAACCAACAAATTCATTATTCCAATTTAGGCGGAAAAGATGGTTGGCCACCAAAAGATTACCTCAATATTTGGGTCGGAAGTATTGGTGGGGAAAATGGAAGAGCCACGGCACCCGGCACCGCAGCTGACCCTGCGGAAGATGGAGTAGTCATTGATCCTAAAGCTTTTGGAACGACGGGATTAGCTGCTAATAATCAACCCTTTCATTTAGGTCGTACGGCAACTCACGAAATTGGTCATTATTTGAATTTACAACACATCTGGGGTGCTGGAAACGGAGGGGATTGCAACATTGATGATGGCGTCGCAGATACGCCTAGACAACTTACTTGGTATACAGCTTGTCCCGACCCACAGTCTTTTACTTGCAATTCGAAAGATATGTTCATGAATTTCATGGATTATGTTGACGACGAATGCATGGGTTTATTCACCCTAGGACAAAAAGCGAGGATGCTGGCAAGCTTAGCTGGACCGCGACAAGGTCTAGTAAACACTGATGCTTGTGATAGTGTTTCAAGTGTTTCGACAAGTACCCAACAAAAATTCCTTGTTTACCCCAATCCTAGTCCTGGACAAATCTATCTTCAGTGGGAAGCAGTTCCGTTAGGACAGGATACCCGCTATGAATTACTGGATATACAAGGAAAAATATGGTCTGCAGGGGCTTTGACGTCTACCCCCGTTCAGCGGTTAAGCATTCCGCAAGTTCCAGCGGGTTTGTATCTACTGCGAATTTGGAAACAAGGACAAAGCTTTAGTCAAAAAGTAATGATCCAGCCGTAGCGCTTACGGAAGGTACCAGTATTAAAGTTACCATCGCCTTTCTTCACTGCTACGACAGGTTCTCCTTTGCTGCTACTCAATCCTGAAAAGCTTAATGATAGACTTTGTTTAAAAAATAATGCTGTACTTTTGTGCAGCAATACTATTTTAAGTATGAAGTTATTTTAAAATAGATCTTAATATTTACAGGCAAAGCATTGTAATCCAGTACTTCAGCTTTTTTTCGTCACCGCAGCTATGGCTGCATAAATGCTGAACAGCATTTACCGCTTGCGGATGGGATGCAAAAAAGCTTCGTCCTGAATCACAAGCCTTTACCTTCAGTTTCTATTAAAACAAAAAGAAATTGTTAAAAACTCAAGATATGAATCACCTAGCCTTGCTCTCTTTAAGTTTATGTTTATGCTTCGCTTGCAGTACCCCCGATGGTACTCAAAAAGATCCTAGTCCTGCCACAACTAAGCCTACTTTAATGCTGCAATATGCCAAAGGACCTTGTTTTGGAGAATGTCCTATGTTTAAAATGGATGTTTATACGGATGGAGGGCTTGTGTATCGAGGTATTCGATATACCGAAAAAGAAGGTTTACACCGCAAGCATCTATCTGCGGCAAGACTAAAAAACTTGAAGACAACGGCGAAAAAAGCAAAATTATGGGATAAACCAGCAAGTTACCTGAGTGATTTGGCGGATAGCCAGAAAACAACGTTGACCTATCACGAAGGGGAAAAACGGAAGGAAATTAAGCTGGATGGCAATCAATTACCCAGTGAATTGCAGGAATTGCTAGATGCTTTGGAAGTAATTGCCAATAGCTCTGGCTGGGCAAATGCAGATACGAGTCAAGAAGAGTCTTTAAACCCTAAGTTTATTCAAGACGAAATCATTATCCAACTCAAAAATGGATCAGACGTTAAAGTATGGCTTACCGCTTTTAGCAGCTACGAGCTTAAAGTCAAAGATAAAATATCTCCCAGCATGAACATGTGGCTTTTACAGTTTGATAAGGATAAAATTGCGCCTCGTAAAATGTTAGAACGCATAAAGTTATCCGATGCTGTGATCAATGCGGAATTCAATAAAAACCTAGACCAACGCAACTAAGGTCTTTCGGAATGTCAAATTCTAGTAAATAATGCTTTGAAGTTATGTATTGTCGATAAAAAGAGTATATTTCTATCCCGCCTTTGTCCGTACAAAGATGAAGAAAGGCACTTAATTTTGATGATTAGAAACATAACTAAACATGCTACACTCCCCTTTCCTGGAAGAGAAAATCTCCTTGAGGGAACTCAATCTTATTCTACTTGATTTACCACAAAAAGCAGTCTTTTTGTCTGGTATTGGCGTAAGAAAATCCCGCCAAACCTTAATCGTCCAATGGATTGACCAAGACGGACACATTAGCTACGGCGAGTGTTCTTGTCGACCCGATCCTTATTTTTCGGCGGAATTTCTAGCAGCAGCTACTGTATTAATTAAAGATTTTGTTTTTCCGCAATTAAAAGCAGAACAAACCTACGGTGACTTATTGGCAATTTTGCGCCGCATCCGAGGCTGGAATTTTACCAAAGCAGCAGTAGAAGCTGCTGCTTACCAAAATATTATCCAGAAAAACCCAAACGCTTCCTTATTTACGATGTTAAAAACGGAGCCTTTAGCAGAAATTCCCGTCGGAATTTCTATTGGGATTCATCATGATGCCGCAGCGTTCAAAACACAAGTTCAAGAAGCCATTGACGCCGGATATAGACGTTTAAAGTTTAAAATCTCCCCTACGGTTAACCTTGCTGCTTTTGATGCCATTAAGCCTCTATTGGAAACGGCGAAGCTCAAACTTAGTTTTGACGCGAATGGAAGCTATCGCTTAAAAGATTTAGATAAATTTGCCTATTTCGCTGCTTTTGGTGTTGCCATTGAACAAGCTTTCCCTCCTGATCGTTTTGATATTTACATAGCTGCCAAAGCACGTTTTCCAGATCTCAAAATCTGTTTTGACGAAGAAGTCGAAAGTCTTGGGGATTTGGTAAAGTTACATCAATTAGGAGCGATTGACGAGTTGAATCTAAAGCCAGGTCGAGTCGGCGGGCTTTATAATAGTTTGCAAATCATGGAATATTGTGCGACACACCAAATTCCCTGTTGGATTGGAGGTATGTTTGAAACAGGTATTGGTCGATCTTTCAATTTAGAATTTGCAGCGCATTTGCCCAACGCTACAGCGCACGATTTAAGTCCTTCCGATCGTTATTTTATGGAAGATATTGTTGCGCCAAGTATTCAAATGACCAACGGATTAGTCAATCGACAAAGTGCCCGTCAAGTGAAAGTTGTACCAGAACGCCTAGAAAAATATATGACCAAAAGAATTTCTTTAGCCTTAGCGCTTGTTTAAAAACTGAACCCTCGAATGTTAGATTATTTAATAAAAAATGCAAGAATTTGTGATGGCAACTTGACGCCAACGCAAGCGCAGCACGTAGGTATCCAAGGCGATCGAATTATACTGTTTCAAGAAGAAAAAGATTGTCCGGATGCGAAGCAAACCATTGAGGCGAAGGGTTTTATCCTGACTCCTGGTTTTATTGATCCGCACGCTTCTACTGGTTTTGGTTATTTCTTTCCAAATGCCGCAGATCACAAATTATACCAAGGAATTACCACCGAAATTTTTGGAAATTGTGGTACTTCTCCTGCTCCGATTGGCAAACATTTACTGCCTACGATGGAGCGGTTGTCCGAAGAAATTGGTTTTCCTTTTCAGTGGCGTTCCCTGACGGAATATTTCAATAAAATTGAAGATAAATTACAATTCAATATTGGCACACTCGTCGGACACAGCACGCTGCGGGGAGGTTACATGGAGGATTGGAAAGTACTCAAACCTCATCAGCTTGAGGATATGAAAGCAGCACTAAGCCAAGCTATGGATGAAGGCGCACTGGGACTCTCTACCGGTTTGATCTATGCGCCCGGTTGTTTTGCCGAAGCGGAAGAAATTATTGCTTTGACGAAAATTGTAGCTGCTAAAGGCGGAATTTATGCTTCTCACATTCGCAACGAGCGCGATAAATTGGAAGATGCGATTACAGAAGCTTTGGCTATCGCCGAAAAATCAGAGATTCCAGTTTTAATTAGTCACTTGAAAGCAGCAGAAAAAGAGAACTGGGGTAAAATTCCAAAGGTACTCGCCCAAATTGAAGCATATAATGAGCAGCACGATTTAAAAGCTACGGTAGACGTTTACCCTTACACGGCAGTCTCTACTAAATTGCGCGCATTTATTCCCAAATATATTCTTCAAGATGGAATTCCTGCCGTTGCCGAAAAGGTAAAAGATCCAAAAGTAGTAGCAGACATTGCGGATTGGATTGTCAAAAAAGATTATGACTTGTCGCAAATGATGATCATTTCGGATGAGTTTGAGGCGTATTACAGCAAAAATGTTAGTGATATTGCCGAGGCACTACAATTAAGTTTGGCGGAAACGATTGCTAAGGTTTTGCAAGATGATACGGATACTTGGGTGGTTTATCATTGTATCAATCAAGCAGATATTGATACTGCGATCAATTGGCCTAAGGCAATGATTTGTACAGACTCTTGGAGTTATCCGATCAACGCACCGAAATCTATTGGACAACCACATCCAAGATCATACGGCGCTTTTACGGCTTATCTGGAGCGTTACGTTTTGCAAGAAGGGCATTTAGACTGGGACAAAGCGATTCATAAAATAACCGATTTGCCGGCACGTTTATTTAACCTAAAAAATCGAGGTCGGATCGAAAATAATTACTTTGCGGACTTGGTACTCATCAATCCCGCAAGCTTGAAAGCGAATGCTACTTATTTGAAACCAAAATCATTGTCTTCGGGCGTCGAATACTTGTGGGTCAATGGTCAATTGGTCATTAAAAATAGAGAAATGCAGGCGGTTTGTCCTGGAAAAGTATTAAAACCAAACGAAGATTAATGAGTACTGAAGTTCACATAAGCAAGGCGCTTCCCGAAAATTACGCCGCGATTGCGGATATTTATAACGAGCATATTCAACTTGGAAAGTCGAGTATGGAAGAAAGCTTAAAGACGCCAGCAGACATCGCTGGCTGGGTGGATAATTTTAATGCGCGAGAAAGGCTATTTGTTTTAAAAAATGCAACCAAAGTAATTGGTTGGGCAATCATCAAACGTTACAGCGAGCGACATGGTTACCGTTTTGCTTGTGAAACGGCAGTTTATTTAACGCAGTCGGAAGTAGGTAAAGGCTACGGTACCCGCTTAAAAAAACATCTTTTAAGCGTTTGTAAGTCACTGGAGTATCATCACCTAATTGCCAAAATATTTGCGGACAACGAAGAGAGTATTCGCTACAATGAAAAACTCGGATATACGATTGTTGGCAGACAAAACGAAATAGGTTTCAAGAATGGTAAATGGCAAGACATTGTCATTATGCAATACTTAATCAAATAATAACAAACTGCTAAATCAATACTTTTAGCAAAAAAAAGTACTAAGACAAATTATTTTACTTATTAACTTGCATCATCTTTTGACCAGTCTTTTCGTTACTCAAAGCCTTCCTAAGCAAAGGCTTAGGGCGGTTTTCGTGCCTCAATACTGATCAAAATCTAACACCATTTAATGGCAAAATAATTT
>CALFBG010000378.1 GCA_937951685.1 uncultured Saprospiraceae bacterium
TACTTAAACTTGGTGGAATAATCAATTCCACTTTTTTGGCTGTAGACTGCATTAGTGATATTTCAGTTGATATTCCTGAAAATCAAAATACGGTACAAGCCTTCTGGGAATTACCTTTTGCTACTACGAATTGTGATACTAACGCCACTATTACCATCAGCCAAATCGTAGGGCCTCCCTCAGGTACTTTTTTTGAACAAGGTACGCATTTGATTGCTTATAAAATCGAGGCTGATTGTGGTTATATAGATACCTGTTCTTTTAATGTTAATGTAAGAGCATTAGGAGTAGTAAGTCTGGATTGTCCAGAAGATATTGAAGTGACGACAGCTCCAGGAGTAAATAACTATCTCATTTCGTGGGATGTTCCTTCGGCCACTACTACTTGTGGCTCAAGCAATGTTCCTTTAGTGACTCAAATAGAGGGCATAAGTCCAAATCTTAATTTCCCGGTAGGTACTCATCAAGTCAGTTATGCTGCCATAGATGATTGCGGTTATGTGGATAGTTGTACTTTTAATGTTACTGTAAATCCTGGTGTATTAATAGGAGAACTGGAGATAAATTGCCTAGAGGATATTGTGGTAGTAGCACCAGCTGGCGCTACTACCAAAAAAGTTTCTTGGTTCGTGAGTGCTTCCTCCAATTGTAACGTAAATTCTAATGTAGTCATTACTCAAATAGATGGACTATCTTCCAATTCAGATTTTCCAATCGGTACCAATTTTGTCAGTTTTCAGATTACTGATAATTGTAATAACATAGATACTTGCTCCTTTAATGTTATTGTAAATTCTACTCCTATTGTCGGAGACATGAGCTTTCCTTGCCTAGAGGACATTACTGTAGCAGCAGTAGTTGGGCAAAACACGCATCCTGTTGCTTGGGATTTACCAATTGCGACAACAACTTGTAATGTCAGCTCTAATATTGACTTGGTTCAGACCTTTGGTCTACCTCCAAATTCAGATTTTTTCATTGGCACACACGAGATCGTTTATCTTGCACAAGATGATTGTAATAATTCACTAGCCTGTAGTTTTACAATTATTGTTGAAGGAGAAATAGTTAGTACATTCGATCCCCAGAATCAATGGGACGTTGCCTTGGATCTTTATCCAAATCCAAGCTCAGATTTTCTTCATTTAGAAATGCAAACTCGAAAATCGCAAGAAGTACTTATTGAAATCTATGCCTTAGAAGGTCGGCTAATTACTTCTTTTAAAAAAGAATTACAGATGGGAAATAATGGACACATTATACCGCTGCTTGAATTAGCAAATGGTTTGTATATTTTAAAAGTCAAAGGAAGTTCCATTTACAAAACCAAGAAATTTGTAAAACAAGAGTAAGCGGAATGTAAATGATTTTTGCTAAATTAGCACCTGTTTGAATCACAAGATTTAAACAGGTGCTTTGATTTAAATAGATAGATAGATTAGCAGTTGTGCGCTTTCTTTTCTTCAATCGCAGATTTTAAATGGTTTAAAAACCCAAGCTAAACTTTCCGCTTTCCACTAAACCCCATCGGCAGATTTTAATCTAAAGAATACCAATAGTTATATTTTGTAATGTGAACCTAAACTGGGTTTTACAAAACTGTTTTGAAAGGGAATTCTGAATACGATGTTTTTAGTTTAATGAGCTCCTTGTTTGTAAGAAGTTTGATCGTTTATTCCAACTGTATTTTTTGTTTCTTCGGCGACCGAACCGCATAATCAAAGCTGAGTTGCTTTTGCGCTTTTGGCGCTAGTTCCATTTTCCAAGTTAGAAATCCGGTAGCTTCATCGAGCGTTGCGCCATCGTACTTTCCTTTTTTGACTTCGATTGCGCCGTTGGTAGATACTGGAAATTGATCTTGTACGACGAGGTTGATACTTTGTGGTTTGTTGTTGCGAATGTCGATCTTCCACGCGCGACTTTCCACTTTCTTGGAGCTTAAAAATTTCTTCTTCGAAAACTCCTTTAGCTTGGTTCGTTCAATGACGATGTTTTCGTCTCTACCCAGCGAGAGCGACAAGGTATCTTGCGCATTTTGTGCATTCAAATAAGACTTGCCGACGTAGGTGCCTTCAAAAAATAAATTGACGGCGCCGTTGAGTAAATTGTAATCTTCCCAGCCCGTGACTTGTGCCGTTAAGAATGCATTTTTATCTAATTTTGGAGCGCAATAATATTCGTAGTAGGCAGGTAATTCGTGCTGCTTGATATCTACGAGGTAAGATTTACCGTCGTTGGCAATGGAGTAGGGGATGGCAATTTCAAAGCTTACCGAAATGGTATTTTGTCTGGTGGTCGTAGGAACCGGTTTCGTTACGGCGAGTTTCGCTTTTTTCTTATCTTTATTGGAACCCCTTTTGTTCTTAGCGACGATGACAACTTCATCCAAGAGCATATCACCGTCTTCCAAAACGATACTCATAAAAGAAGCATTTACCGCAGTGGTCAGGGTTTTCATACCAATATAACTAACGACTAAATTGGAAGCATTACTCGGAAGATCTAAAGTGAAACTACCATCAAAATCTGTTGTCGTTCCTACACTAGTACCTTCGACTTGAATACTAACACCAATTAATTCTTCGCCATTATTATCTGTGACTTTCCCCTTGATACGATTCCCTGCAAAAGGACTGATTTGAGAAGACCTTCCGTAAGCATAACTCGGTCGATAAAAATCCAATAACCAAGGTGCTAAAGTCGGTTTTTGTCCACCCTGCGTTGGATTACTGGTCGATAAACTCAGCATTACTTTACTCCAATCTTCGCCTGATTTTTGGAAGACATTCGCTTTATAACTTAGGGAAATCGGATTTCTAATGTCTTTGACGCGAATATCATAACTCGGCGTCCAGCCCGCTTCTTTTACGAAATAACTCAGCGAGAAGGTAGCCATCGTTGCTTGTTCTGCGGTGACGGCGACGACGACTTCACTCGTATGAATACCTTGGTCTGCATTCAGTTCGTTGAGTTGTTTGCTGATTTTAGTTTTTTCTACATTGTAGTCTTTAATCGCTTTGGAAATGTCAAATTTTTCTAGTTTGATTTCTAGCAAACGTTGTCGATAAAAGGCTGCTGCTGCTTTGAGTCCGTCGATAGAAACACCGTTTTGTTGACCACCGATGGCTTTATTAGCTAGGATTAAAGATTCTTCTTCGCGGAGTACTTGTGAGCGAATACCTGCTCGGTCAATCTGTTCTTGAAGCTCGGACAACTTTGCTTGCAAGCTTTCAATTTCGCCTGATTTTTTGGGCGCTACAAAGTGATTCTTCTGATACTTGATGGAGAGAATTGTAAAATTACCTTTGCCTTTGACTTGAATACTTTGCTGGATGATGGAAGGTGAAATACCTATAAATTTCAAGAAGGATTTTCCCGTAGGAAGATTCGTTTCTGCCGTTCTAAAAACTTGTGCACCTTTAGAGAAAACAGTCACTTTTTGAATGGTGGAGGAAATTTCTTTTTCTTTTTCCGCTGCGATAATTTGATTCAACGAAAAGCATAGCAAAAGTAAGAGTAAAGTAATTTTACGCATAGCTAATTTTTTTATTTAAAATGAAAGCTTAAATATTTATTATGACTTCACCACCACGGTAGCGGGACGTTCCCAGAGCGCTTCAAAGTTTTTCACGTAGGCTTCAACGGTAGTCGCATCCGTAATTTTAAGAAACTGTCCGAGTTCGGCAAAAATGCCTCGGTACGATGCTTCGGGCGCTGCCGAAAAACTAGGAATATCTACTTGATCGAGGTAGATAAACTGCTCCGGCGTGAAATTGCAAGTCGTTACAATCACGGTATCATCAATGATGAGGTAGCGACTATTTAGCCTAGCGTTGATCGCATAATGCGTATTCGACGTAGCTTTTAATATTTCGTAGAAAGCTTGGAAGGCTGGCGCGTTGATTGGCGTTGGAAAAGCAGGTTCTTTCCCCAAAAAACTTTGTGAAATACAACGCACTTCTACACCCGCTCCTGCTTGTTCTAAAACTGTCCGCAAGAAACCGTAATGCTCAATATCCTCCGCTTCATACTCCGAATGAAACTGTCCGTTGACGGTATATTCGTAGCTGCTAATGTGTGGTGCTACTAGGTAGATGCGCCGCGTCGCCTTTTTGGCGTTTGCGACCAAAAAACTTTCGGCTTGTACAGAAGAATTTTTATAAAAAGGAGCCGTAAAAAAAGCGTATTCTTGCTGACTAAAAGCCTGCACTTGCATATCTAAATGCGTATATCTTTTTTTGAAATCAAAATCACGGATGTGAATGGCGTGTTCTAAAAGTTGCTGGAAAAAGCGCAAACTTGTTTTGAGTAGACTCCAATCGTTTTCAACAAAAATGAGATTTTCTTCCTGAAGCTTTGCCCGCACGGCAAGGTTACACGAACTCAATCCTACGGCGCCACCACCATTTTTATATAATAGTAAAATGGACTTTAATTGTAGCGAGTAAGGATGTTCACCCCGCACAAAAGGCATCGCTGCTGCATCTCGAATGGATAAGTGTGGGAAAAGATACAAATCAAAAAATCCGATTGGTCGTTTGTAAAACTCTCCAAAAATGGGACGCGCCAAACTATACGAAGATTGCGCAACGGGATTTGCCGCTTCCCCAGAAACTAAGTCATGAATAATTCTCGCTTGTCCCGTAGCGTAGCCTTCGATGGGAATGGTTACGAGATGGATTTTGACGGAACGCTGCGCTAATGCTTTGAGCGCTTCGTGCAAGTAAATATTATTGTACAAATGCAAAGAAAGGTAAACCTCCGATAATTCGTCGGCCCGCTCTTGTAGAAAATCTAAGAAAAAACTTAGGATTCTAGGACTTTCTCCTTGCGCATAAAAATCCGCTTGACTAGGATAGTTTTGTGGCGCATCAAAGATGGTGTAGTAGCGTTTTTCTTGCATAGTAGATCCGTTAGAAAATTACGGGTAAACTTATTTTATAATTACTTTTTTAACTTCGTCTAGTTGCCAATCAATGACTAAGCCCTTAGCTAGTCGCTGCGCAATTTGTTTGCCGTAAAGCAATTCTGCAAGATACAAAGAAGCTTCAAAAGATTTCGCGCCACCCGCCGAAGTAATGTATTTACCGTCATGGACGAATAGCACATCGGAACGAACATCCAACTGTGGAAACATTTTTTGGTAAGCAGGAATATCACTCGGAAAAGTAGTAGAAGCAACTTCGTCCAGCAAACCCGCTTTGGCTAAAACAAAGGCACCATCACAGTGAGAACTCACAAATTTGGCCGCTTTAGCCGTAGCACGCACAAAGTCCAACATCGCCTTGTCTTCCAAATCGGAATCCAAATGATGCTCGGCACTAGGAACGATTAAGATATCAATCTTGGGTAATTGATCTTTTAAATAATTATAATCAGGTAGCATGCGAATCCCTTCAAAACTAGTGATGGGATGATGTGTATTGGCTACCAAGAAAGTATTCATTGCCTTGATGCTATCGCGAAAAATTGTATGTTGGAAAATATCATAAGGCGCGGTCAATTCTGTATTGTATACGCCGTCCATAATTAGGAAAGCGACATTGTAGCGATCTGCTTCCAAGCTAGGCTTAATTAAGGGGACGGTGATGGCTTTCATGTTGGCAGGATAAATTTCTTTAGGCTCAATCTTTACGGATTGCTCGGTTGGCTGGCAAGCTATTATAGATAAACTGAAAGCGAAAAGGAGTATCGCTGCTAGATTCCAAAGTTTAGTTTTTACTAACATAAGCATCGAAGTATTTACATTCTTGAATGATCTCTTGATAAAATTTGGTGTCGCTATATTCTTGCTGTAATATTTTAAAATGGACTAAATATTCTTCCGACAAATTTGGGATACGATTGCTGTAGGGAGAATAGTTATTTGCTTTGGACGTTAGATACATTTTTTGGTTACACTTAGCAGCCATGTAACTGGCTCTCGCGGCCAATTCTGGGTTCTTGCTTAAGAGCCTCGCTTTTTCAAAGTAATTCAACGCTTGACTACAATCCGTTTGTTCTAAATTGCCAAAAGGAGAACCGTATAAATCGTAAACTTGATTTGGTCGTAAACGACTTCCCGTAGCGCTACTCCGAAAGGCATCCATTGCCTTCCAAGAGTTGCCAAAGTAGCTCATGTTGTAATAGGCTAAGCCCAAGATATAAAAATATCTAGGACCATTTTTTAAATCTGCTTTGGCTTGGTATTCCAATTCAAAAATTCTTTCAATTAGCTCTGCCTTATTGTACCAAAGTGTATCGTTGATGGGACACTCTACGCAGTCTTGTAAGTTTTCGTGAAAAGGGTTTAATTGATACTTTGATCGTTCGGTTGGCGGAATTTCTTTAAAAATTTCTAAAGCGGCTTCGGGTTGATTTTGGCTAAAAAGTAAGGTGCCTTTGAGGTCGAGTAAGAAATTTTCAAATTCATTTCCTTCAGCATCGAGACAGAGCATCCGTTCAAACCGATTTTTATCTTCTCGCTGTGAAAGGGAGAGCAAACTATCAATAATATCAATTTGAGGATTGTAGGCTAAGGTTTGCACATCATATTGACAACGAAAAGCTTTCCCGATTTTTCCTTCCTTTTGGTAAAGTTGGGTAATGCGATCATATAAGAAATTAGAGAGATCTGGATATTTCTGTAACAACTCATTATTTCTAACGACGGTTGCGATAAATTCTTCTTCGGGCGCATTCATAGTATCTATTTGGTTAAGCTTCAAACAGAGTTCAAAAATGGCTACTTGTGACTGTAAGCTATCTTGTGTAATTTCGGGTTTAATTTTGGTAAATGTTTTTTCGGCGGCGTATAAATCTCCGGCGAGAAATTCTAGGTAAGCATCCGCAATTTTCCAGATCTCCGGTCGGGCGACTAATGCTTCTTGGTTGCATTTGCGTACGAATTGCTGTAGTTTCGTTAGTTTTCTACCCGCCATTTTTCTCGGGATCTGATATTCGTTTTTATTGCGTTGGCGATGAATATTAAATTCTAGTCCCAGCAAATCTTTCTCTAAAAGTTTGATCTCTTTAACAAGCAACAACTCTAAGTTTTCGTTGATGGGATCGAGTTGATAAATCTTCTCCATCTCCTCCGCTGCGATGCTCAATGGTGCGTTGGCGCGAATGGCGTACAAAACCGCACGTTCTTGATCGCTCTTGCACATTAATAAACATTGCTCCCATTCTTCGTCGGTACGAATCCGAAAACTTTGATACGCAGACTCACGTTTGGCAGCGCTATGTTTGAAAATTAAGGAATACAAATAGGCGGCTTCTACACGTCGATTTAAACGGTAAAGGGCACCTGCTTTGTGACCCAAAATCCAGTAATCTAAAATACTAGCATGTGCATCCGTTTTGGGTAAAAGAAAATCGTAAAGCGTTAAGACTTGTTCGTAAGCTTTAGCGTAATGAGCGAGGCGAATCAATTGATAGGCATAACGCAAACGAACGTAATGAGATTCCGTATCCAGAAAAGCTTTTTTTCCTTCGACGACGAGTTCCATCATCGCGCTAGAATCGCGTTGTGGTTGTTCCCAAGAAGTAGCGCGCGTCACGTGTGGTTCACAGGTTTTGGCAAAAATTAAATAATCAATAACCTCTGTACACTGATTCGATTTCAGGTGGCGGGCAAAAGAGTTGGCTTGTAAAGAAACGGGTAAGGGTGTTTTTTTACTTTTAACGGCGAGTCGCAGACTTTCCAAACGCTCCAAAGAAGATTGATAAATCACCGTTCTTAAATCTTTGAGATCCACTAAGGCACAGAAACGTTCTTTCCATTCTTCCAGATTGGTTTTTTCTTGCACCACCGTCGAGCTTACACTTTGATAAAAATCATCGAACCGTAGAAAAAAAGGAGCGTAGGGCGTAGCTTTATTTACGATCTCGGGTTGGATGAAAGAGTAGCCATAGAAAGACAAATCGTCTGGACTGCAAGCCTGAGAAATGACAATGGGGAAGCAACAAATGCTAACGAAAAGAATGACATACCGTCTCCAAAGTTTCATAAGGGTAGTTTTTAATAATTGCAGGATCAAGGTGGTAAAAGCTAACGGTACGACTCATCGGCTTTAGGTGTTTTGCCAACAATTGTGCGGCTTCGACTAAGTTCGTAGTCGCTACTCGTTCTAAGCGAATATGATCTTCTTGGTATAAATAATCTCCATTAAGGTACGTACTTTCTAATACTTTGAAATGATTTTCGTCAAGTTTTAAAAAGTGGCTACGATCTTTTAATTGTGTTGCCTCTAAGCCATTGATCAATTGTACCATTTTATCGTCTCGATATACAACTCCCCAAGCAAAAAGCGGTAAGGCAACATCAAGTGGCAAAGGATATTGCGCGGCTGGCGCTAAGTATTTTGCTGCGATGCTTAAGTCCAAAATAGTATTATATGCTTGTGGGTCATCAAGGTTGCCCATATTATAAAACATCAGCATTCCTCGTGCGACGGGTGGGACGCCTGTTTGGGAAAAATATTTTATCTGGTGCAAGCGAATGGTAGCGGAGAGTTGGATATTTTGTGGGCTTAAGCTTTCTGTTAAGCTTGTGAGTAGGCTAAAATACTTTGCCTTGGTTTTGAGTGTCCAGTCGCAATCCATTTGTACTTCCGGAATGACCACTGCCTGCCAAGTACGCATCAAGGTTTGAAGTTTTTGTGAAATTTGTGCTACCAAGCGGTCGAGTTGCTCGTTGGGGAGATGGATGAGGGTCCGATTAGTAATGAAAATAGTAGGTATTACTTGCATTCCACTTAAGGCCTGGCTATCCATCTGTAAGGTCGCCACGGGAATTGCCATTTGTTGTTGTTGATCCCAATCTACATCAAAACACCGCAGATAAATTTTTTGTACAGCAAGTTGTGCCAAGTAATCCTGTTCCTCGGGCTGTAAGGCTAAGCGAGACTTCCAATGATAGAACGCAGGTTGAATTGTTGGAGGTTTTGCCTTTTGGCAGGCGAGAATTCCTACTACGAGAAAACTCAAGTAGCAACAAAGCAAGCGAAAGGGGAATCGGGACGAACCACACATTTTGAATAAAGTCTATTTAAATTAGTCCTTCGCGAATCAAATCGTGGAGGTGGATAATACCAACGTAGCGCCCTTCGTTGACCACGATGAGTTGGGTAATACTTGCGTTGCGCATGATGCCAAGTGCTTCAACGGCCATGGCAGATTGCTCAATGACTTTAGGGTTCGCACTCATAATTTCTCTGGCGTGCAGGCCTTCAAGTTTGGATCGTCGTTCTAGCATTCGGCGTAAGTCACCGTCAGTAATGACGCCTTTGATGTTTTCTGCTTCGTCTAGTACAACGGTCATCCCTAGTCTTTTCGACGTCATCTCAAGGATAATTTTTTCAATATTGTCATTGAGTTTTACAATGGGCTGGGCATTATTAGGGTAAAGGTTTTCAACGCGGAGATAAAGTTGTTTGCCGAGGGCGCCACCGGGGTGAAACTGAGCAAAATCGGCGGGTGTAAAGCCTCGGAGGGCTAATAAGGAAGTAGCGAGCGCATCGCCCATCACCATTTGAGCGGTTGTACTAGTGGTTGGCGCGAGGTTATTAGGATCTGCTTCTTTCGTAATGGGCGTGTGCAAGACGAACTGTGCTTGTTGACCGAGCGTAGACTCCAGCATACTGACCATACCGATGAGTAGATTACCTAAATTTTGCAGCAAGGGAATCAAAACTTTGATTTCTGGTGTCTCGCCACTTTTTGAAATACAAAGTACGATATCTTCGGGGCGAATCACGCCTAAGTCGCCGTGTATAGCATCGGCGGCGTGCATAAAGATAGCGGGGGTTCCCGTAGAATTTAGGGTAGCGACAACTTTTTGGGCGACAATGGCACTTTTCCCGATTCCTGCGACAATAAGCCTGCCTTTAGACTTAAAAATGGCGTCTACTGCTTGACAGAAGTCGGAATTAATGCTTTGGGTTAGGTTTTGAATTGCTTCCGCTTCAATATGTATCGTCTGCAGGGCAATTGAGGTGATCTTCTTTTCGTTATTCACAATATATTTAGTATTTTTGACAGCCTTTTAGAAAAAACCAATAGAATTTAACACAAAGATAACCATCCCCCGACATTAGCTATAAATTATTTTATAAGTGTGCTAAAGATAGCTAGAGATAGGCAAACCAAATGATAAAATTATTCTAAAATAAACTTTACTACCCCATTCAGGCGGTGTACTGGAATATAGGAAACTACTTTTATGAGGATCTTAGCTTCGGCCATCCAGCATAAAATAGCTGCTCCTTGAATTTCAAGCTTTTATCCCTGCCGAATCATTAAGGAGGTGTAGTTTTTAAGATCATTTTAGAATGATTTTGCTAAATAATAGCAGCGGGATTACTACTAATTTCTGTTTTTTATTAGTATCTTGAAGTTCGCCTCAATGATAAGTTATAGAATCCCCTAACTTAAATTCCCTCTATCGTTTTTGAACAAGAATATAATCTAATTTTATTTTATATATAAGATATTTAAATTTCAATGATCGCAATAAATGAAATTCAGGAAGCTTTAGAAAAGTATTTTGGGTTTAACAGTTTTAAAGGAAACCAAGAAGCCATTATACAAAGCGTCCTAAATGGCAAAGATACATTTGTCATCATGCCAACGGGAGGTGGAAAGTCACTTTGCTACCAACTACCCGCCTTGATGATGGAAGGAACCGCAATCGTTATTTCTCCTTTGATTGCGCTGATGAAAAATCAAGTAGATTCGATTCGAGGACATAGTCAAACGGATGAAGTTGCTCACTTTCTGAATTCTTCTCTGACGAAAGTGCAAATGAAAAAAGTTAAGAGTGACATTGCCATGGGCAAAACGAAGTTACTTTTTATCGCACCGGAGACGTTGACGAAAGAGGAGAACATCGAGTTCTTCAAGCAAACGAAGCTTTCTTTTGTCGCCGTCGATGAGGCGCATTGTATTTCTGAATGGGGACACGATTTCCGACCAGAATACCGCCGTATCCGCACCATGATCGACTCGATTGATGATACCATTCCACTAATTGCTTTAACCGCTACGGCTACACCAAAAGTAAGATCAGATATTGTCAAGAACTTACATATGGACGATGTCAATAGTTTCGTCTCTTCTTTTAATCGGGATAACTTATACTATGAAGTTCGACCGAAAATGAAAAAAGAGCAAACGCTGAAAAGTATCGTGCAAATCATCAAAGGGATCGAAGGCAATTCGGGAATCGTTTACGTGCAAAGTCGAAAGTCCGCCGAAGAAATTGCTAAAGTACTTTTAGTCAATGATATTAAAGCAGCGCCTTACCACGCGGGCTTAGATGCTAAAACGCGGAGCAAAACGCAAGACGATTTCTTGATGGAAAAAGTAGATGTGATTTGCGCGACGATTGCTTTTGGAATGGGGATTGACAAACCTGATGTTCGTTTCGTCATCCACTATGATATTCCTAAGAGTATCGAGAATTATTATCAAGAAACGGGGCGTGCTGGTCGAGATGGTCTAGATGGAAAGTGTGTTGCTTTTTATTCTTACAAAGATATCCTACGACTAGAAAAATTCTTACGCGATAAGCCCGTTGCCGAACGCGAAATGGGTACGCAATTGATGCAAGAAATTATTGCGTATTCAGAGACTACTTCTTGTCGACGGCGGTTCTTGCTACACTATTTCGGAGAAGAATTTAAAGAAGAACGATGTGAAAAGATGTGCGATAGTTGTCGGCATCCGAAAGAAAAAATACAAGTACAGACAGAAATGCTGCAAGGCGTACAAGCAGTTGCAAAGCTGAACGAAAATTACGGTATCAAAGTACTCGTTGATTTTCTCCTAGGAAAGGATACGAAAGAAATGGGCGATTTTGGATTTGATCAATACGATTTGTTTAAAATTGGAGCAGACAAAGACGAAACGTTTTGGAATTCGATTTTTCGGCAAGCGCTTTTGCACAATCTTTTGTATAAAGATATTGAAAATTACGGTTTGTTGAAGTTGACGGACAAAGGTCGGCAGTACATAAAAAAACCTACTCCTTTCATGATGCCCATCAACCACGATTTTGATCAGGAGATGGCTGAGTTGGAAGCACCAGAAGGAAAAAGTGTCGTTTTGGACAAAACATTGATGCATTTGTTAAAAGATTTGCGTCGGGCAATTGCTCAGGAGAAGAAAATACCACCGTTTGTAATTTTTCAAGATCCATCGTTGGAAGATATGGCTACGCAGTATCCGATTAGCATGGAAGATATGGCCAAAATTACGGGAGTTAGTAAAGGCAAAGCCTCTCGTTATGCCAAACCCTTCATGGCTTTGATCAAAGATTATTGTGAAGAAAATCAGATTGACCGACCAACGGATTTTGTTGTCAAACAAGTAGCGGATAAATCAAAGATTAAAGTTAATATTATCCAAGGAATTGACCGTAAGGTTCCCTTGGGAGATATTGCTGCTGCGAATAACTTGAGTATGGAAGAAATTCTGCACGAACTCGCAATGATCGTTACTTCGGGAACCAAAGTGAATTTGAATTATTACATCGAAGATAATATTGATGAGTATTCTCGAGAAGATATTTACGATTATTTCATGGAAGCGAAAACGGATTCTGTTGATGCCGCTTTTGTAGAATTGAAAGAGGATGATATTACCATGGAAGAAATTAAGTTGATTCGGATTAAATTCCTGTCAGAAATGGCAAATTAAAATATTAAAATCCGTTTCTCTAAAAGAAACCTAACAATAAAACCCAAGTTTATCGACTGCGATGAATTTGGGTTTTGTATTGCTAGGAAACAAAATAAAACAAGTTCTATTGTTAAGTAGGCTTTGAGTAACGAAGAGACTGGTCGAAAGATGAGGCAAGTTAATAAGTAAAATAATTTGTATTGGTACTTAAGTACTAAGACAAAATTACTTTGCCATTAAATTGTGTTAGATTTTGATCAGTATTGAGGCACGAAAACCGCCCTAAGCCATTGCTTAGGAAGGCTTTGAGTAACGAAGAGACTGGTCAAAAGATAATGCAAGT
>CALFBG010000379.1 GCA_937951685.1 uncultured Saprospiraceae bacterium
GAGGTACGGGTACGACCAACCCAGAGGATATTCCTAGCATTGTAGTTGTAGACGCGATTATTCTATAACTGAACTTGTATTGACAGGTGCTTTATAAAAGGCACCTGTCTTTTTAGTACGCTTCCACTTTTTCTTTAAGCCAAAATTTAAAATAAAGTATTTTAAAACTTGCCATTAATGCTACCAATTTAGGCTTATCAACTTTACTTCTAGATAATTTCCGAATGACTTTAACAAAGTTTAAAATTCCTACTTTCATATCCTTTCCCATTGTTTTATTATCTCGAACACTTTTTTCTAGTGCTAAGTAGCGTGAAATCAAGTATTCGCTTTGCGGAGCTGATTCGAATAAAGTTGCAAGGTCTAATAGTTTATACCTGGCTTTATGATGAGCATGTTTAAATTGTCTTTGACTTAGCGCCACAAGCTTATTCTCTGTTGCTTTGAAGTCCTTTTTCCTAAAACTAATAAAAGCATCTGCCATTAAAAGTGTATCTTCTTTGATTTCAGGGTTTAAAGTATCTTGCCATTCCTTGACAAAACTATCGATCCAATCAAATTCTTTGAGTGCACATCCAACGTTGATGATATTATCAAAATGACTTCCTTCGAAATAACCATCTTTCACAAATAGCCGTTGTTTAATCCCTTGTTGAAATAGTCTGAACGCAGGTTCAACTAATTCAAACTTTCCTTTTTTTAGTCCTGCCGAAATATGATTAAACAGATAAGTATTCAAAATTAACTGATCATCTTCGCTAAACTGTTCTGAGTACGCCAAAAGCACATCTTTTAATTGCTCAAAAGCGACCTCACTTCTTTCTCTAATCAGTAGTAAAGCCAATTGATACGCATGATGTACAACGGAAGAAGAAGTCTCTTTTTCCATTTCATGAATTTCTTGCAAAAAAACTGGTATCTCAGGTTCTGGATTTAAAACTTGCTCTTGATTATAGTATTCTACACTGTATCTTAGTTTAGCAATAGCATAGAAATTATCAAGCTGTTTCATGGCTTCTTTTAGTGGAGAAGGAGAAGGTCTAATTCTATTATTAGCGATATAATGATAATCTTCGTGCGCCAACTGCATTTTCTGTTGCCAGTACCACATATCTTTTTCAGGCGATTCTTCCAATTTTTTGCACATATCCAACAACTGCTTTTCTACGTGATCATTGAGCTGATAACGCTTGTACAATTGCAATAATATAATATTAGATTCGTACGAAAAGTCTTCTTGATGATACCAAATCAAGAAGCGCTTTAACTCTTTTTTAAGAAGCGAAAATTGGTTAAGCAAACGCTTTTTATCAAATATTTCTCTTGGATAAATTTTCGAAAATATTTGTTCGGCACCTAACTGTTTTGCGGTACATTCTGGATGATATTTACGAATGTGTTCTAACAGGCGGTATAACACGCTTCCCGGAGAATAAATATTAGAAAGATACTTCCCAAAAACCTTAATCTCTTTTTCTGGCAATTTTGCGAGTATTCTTACAACTTTATTCTGCTGCATTTACTTTGTTTTTACGGTGATAATTTAAATTACAAATCTACTAAAAAAATACTATAAACAACTTACAACCAAATGATTAAACTCGAACAACTTTACTTAAATACCCCAATCTAGGGAATTTTTATTAGTGAAAAAATAAGAAAATCGATTTTTTTTGCATGAAAAAAATAAAGAGTTTGCGGTTAATAACTAAACAAATTTTAACATTTTAAATTCAACCTCATGCAAATTTATCAAAACCTTGGAAGAGACTCAGGTGTAGATGCTTATGAAGCAGGCGCAAACTATATTCTTGTACGATTTAAGACAGGCGATACCTACAAATATAACTACAATAGCGCTGGTGCATCTCACATAGAAAAGATGAAAAATTTAGCCGCAGCTGGGTCTGGCTTAAATAGCTACATCAACAAATACGTGAAATATAATTACGTGAAATAGTTTCATATATCCATTAATAATATTATTTAAATTACCACTAGGACAATCAATCTATGGCGAGTTACAAAACGGGCGAAAAATGCCCTACCAGCGGAATCTACAAATGTAAAACACACCCTCAGAATACCATTCCCCTATCGAAAGGAGAAAAATTTCCACCTTGCAGCTGGGGAGGCGGACATGGAGCAGTTTGGATTTTTGTGCGGAGTGCGTAGCAAGATGATTGCCTAGTTGGTCATTTCTTATTAATTATCTGCTAGATCAACTAGGTATAGTCATTAAATAACAATATTAATACTTATCTTATCGTTTTCACCATTCCCATTAAAAGAAAAAAATGAAGACCTTTATTTACGCCACACTATTATTACTCTCAGGATGCCTTTCGCTAAGCTCGGCTTCCTTACCACAAACGAAACGCAGTATTTCAATTAAACTTAAAAAAGTGCTACAACTTTCAAACGACGGTGTAGGAAAAGATTGGTCTAATTTTTTATCCGTTCAGAAAAACATCATCAAAGAAGGTGAGACTTTAGAGTTAGACTTAGAGAAAAGAGCGCCTTTGGTCATCGAAGCCCATGCAATTGAAGAAGATAAAAGCTATTCAGACGCTGGTAAAAGCACCATGAATTTCAGTTACTCAGATCTTATTTCCATTGAAAAAACGAGTCGCTTCGAAATGGATGTAACCGTGATTGAAATTGGTGGACAACGAGCTGGTTCCACAGCGAAGTGGAAATTTATCTTTGAGATTTCAAAAGAAAAATAAGCCCCCAAAAATAATAACATTCTCGATTTTTTATTCAAAGTAATTCAATTCGATTAGTACAATATAAAATGTACTGTACTCGAATAGATTGGTAATGCTTTGCCTAAACGCTATGAATTAAAACATTTTTGTAACCCGAAATATCACGAATCAAAATTCTCAACAGAACCTAAAACTCATGACTCCTAAAAGTATTCTTTTCCTACTCTTACTAAGCTTCCTTGCTTGCTCCACGGATGATGATATTCATCCTAGTAGTAAGGAAGATTGTGTCGATACGGATTGCCGCGACTACACTTCTCAAGCTGCCGCTCAAGCCGCCTACGATGCGGATCCTGAATGTAGGAATGATTTAGATAGAGACAACGATGGGATTGCCTGCGAAGAACCGGGCAATAGTGTCTCGACTGGTGGTGGTGGTGTAAATTGTCCAACAACTGCTAACTGCGGTTGCTCTGGTCATAACAAAGCCCCTTGCATTGCAGACCCTTGTTGTAAATGGGTCGTAGGTAGTGGTTGCGAATGCGCATAGATTAAACACTTTAAATCATCGCCTTGATAACATCTAAATAATTATGAAATTTAAAGCCGTACCCTTTACTGCTAAAATCAAACGAAACCATACTAGCTCAACCGTTGCTGTGCAAGTACAAGCGATCATTGATCAATATACTGTTGAAGGTTGGGAATACCTCCGCATGGAAAGTGTTGTCACTTCCGTTGCTGGGACAGATGGCTGCTTTGGTATTGGCGCTGAACCTCGATTCACTACTTCTTATCAAATTCTGATTTTTAGAAAAAATGTACTCAACTAAGTGACATTTCATTCTCTTAAATTACCAAAATATCATTTTGAAATATTTACTACTCTTACTCATCCGCCTGTATTGGTGTGTTCCTAATCGTTATCGCAGAACTTGTCTGTTTAAAGAAAGCTGCTCCCGATTTGTCTATCGCATTACCCAAACAGATGGATTATTCCAAGGTTGGATCGCATTGCGGAGCAGAATAAAAACGTGTAGAACACCTTACGTCAATTTAGAAATAGCGGAGCAAGAATATATTTTACTGGCTGACCATTCCTTGGTTGAGCGAAGCAAGACAAATTTATAAAAGTTATCAAAAAAATAAAAAATCTTTAACGCGCACGCTCTTTTATCAAATTCTTGATGGTTTTCTTCTGGGAATTCTCATCAAGAATTTTTATCTCCGTGATAACGAGTTGAGATTAGTTTATCCATATTTGATACTAAATATTTAACCTGAAAAAATAAAAAAATTTATGGAATCTGTATTCAAAGTTTTTACAGACAAGGCTGGTGAGTTTCGATTCAACTTACATTCAAAAGGCAATCATGAAATTATTCTACGCAGTAGCGAAGGATACACAACTAAACAAAATTGCTTAAAAGGAATTAAATCTGTAAAGAATAATGCTGCTAACGACGACCGCTACAGTCGCGATATCGCTCAAAACAATCAGCACTATTTTGTGCTCTCTGCAAGAAACGGTGAAAAGATTGGGATTAGCGAAATGTATACTACCGTTGCAGCGAGAAATGGTGGCATTGAAGCGGTGAAAAGAGATGCACCGAATGCAGCAATAAAAGATTGATAACAAAAGTATTTATAATCAAAAAAAGAAGCTGTCTATTCTTGACAGCTTCTCCTTATAAAAACTAATTTGCTATTCCTGATTAATCTTTCTGGTAAACAATTCTACTTCCTTTCCAACCGTTTCCTCTTCTCGTCATTCCAACAAAATCCATCGACAGGATGTCAAAATCTGTTAGGTCCGTAAAATCGAAGGCTTCTACGTAAGATAGTGGATTACCCCAGTCGTTGATATTACTGGTCCAGTTTCCAGCGGAGTTAATGGACCACGAAAATTTAATTTCGCCACCCCAATCGTAGTCCAGCGTATTTACTATTTTTTTAGCATTTAACCTTCGCTGTGTTAAGTCGACATAATTTACATATACTTTTTGGGGAGTGGTCACAATATAAGTCACTCTGACTGGTTCCTCATTAAATCGATTCATCAAAGACTTTACACCCGTCCAAACACCTTTCTCCCAGAATAATTTATTGATTTCTTTTGCTTCAATTTCAATGTCGTCGATATTTCTTAAAATAGGCAAGTCAATATATTCTTGTACAATGATATCTTCTGTAAAAGGCGTTTTAGGAACTAATGCGTCATTTGCAGGCGTCCATCCCGTCGCCACTAAGTAAGAAGCAGCAAAGTTATCGTAGAATTTTCCATCGTAGTAATACATTCTATTATTATTAGAAGAATAGGTTGGTAAGGCATTATAATTTGGAATTTGATTTGGGTAAGTAATCGCAAACATTGCTTGGTTGATCACGAGTGCTACTTCATCCGTTGTTTTTGTTCCCCACCACAAGCGTTTCTTTTGGTGCTTCACTTTTACACCAATAGAAGAATAAAATAATAAATTCTCATTCCAATATTTTGTTTTTACTCTGTACTTACTAGTGTGATACGAGAAACACTTTTTGCTCGTTCCAAATGGATTCCAACCAAAAATTCCACCATTTTGAGTATCACAAGCCTCAAGGTTCTTCATATAATTTTTCATCGTATTCGTATGATCCGGTGTAGAGCTTGAGCCGCCACCGCCGCTGCTGCCACCACTTCCACCGCCACCAGTGCTACCACATCCACCTTCTAGGATATCATTGTAGAAAGCATCGTAAGTATCATCCGCTACCATAAAACTGTTGTCAAGATGAGTCTGAGGACCACATCCACCCGAAATATAATCAGGGGCAAACCGCTCAACCGTTGGCGTTACTTGTACAAGACCTCTTGTGATGGTGTTGGGGTCTGGCTGGTTAAGTTCTGTAATATTGTGTTGTAAGACATAAGCATCTAAATCACTTTTTTTAGCAAGATCGACTCTAAAAACACCTTCGTGCGTATACTTATGTAATTTCCCTGAGACTACAATTTCCCGATCGAAATTTAATAACGCCGCAAAATAATCATCTCCAATCAAATCATCATCTGGCTCAATCTCGGATGGATCATCGTCGATTTCTAGCGTCGGTGAATTTCTTAAAAGTACTTGTCCCGCTTCGTTTCGTTTCGTTTTCTTTGCGACAAAAGCAAGAATGTTTTGCTCATCGTTTTCTCGATAAAATGGATACAAAGGCTGAAAACCGTTACCGTAAAATTCGTACATCAAACTTGTTGCAGCGTCCTCTTCCAAAGCCTTCAGATACTCAATTGAGCTTTCGAAATCACTTTCACTTTCAAAATGAAGCCGACCGTCGACAAGCACCCCTTTCATATTTTTATTCGGGTGGACTCCTGATACTTCTAAATCACCAATCGCTTGATCCTTACAGGATACGACTAACAATAGAAGTACTAAACTAAAAAAACAGACTTTTTTCATAATTACTATTTTGTTATTATTTAAAATGATTAAGTACCTTTTTTGTCCAAACCTATATTGCTAAGAAAATACGTTTGAACATTTAATAGTCGTTTTGGTGAATTATGAATCGTAAAAGTAGTAGGAAAGAAAACATGAAATCAGCCACTTTCATTTGTGAGACAAAGGAGATTCATATGCGTAATGTTTAGCTTCAGATCCGTTTGGATAAAAAAAATATTTTCACGGAGCGGATTTTAATTAAAACAGGTCACTGCCAGTATATTTTTTTTATTAATTTTTTCTTAAAATTCAATAAATCAAAATATGATTTAAGCTAAAATTGCTTCCTATCGGCGGCGGATTGCGCCTACCTTGCAGCCGTAACAATCAAGTAACAAATTCTAGCTTTAGACAACCAACTTTAAATCATGCATTTCAAAATACTCCCCCTACTCCTATTAGCCAGTTTATTCCTCACCAAGCTTGATGCACAAGCGTGGAAAAACATATATGGCAATCAGTTTTTTCATGCAGGCAAAGGTGTTGTTCAATTGACCGATGGAAATTTAATGATGCTAGTTGAAGCCGATACTTCTTGCCATCTTTCAGCGCGTAGGATTAGTTATTTATTGCACCTAAACCCGGCGGGGGAGCTAATTGCTCAAGATACTTTCCCGCTAAAGTTTTCGCAACTCCACGTTTTGGAAAATGGGCAATTCCTTTTATACGGTTTATCGCCTACGCCACGTATTTACAAATTCAATCGAAATGGGGAAGCGCTCTGGCAGCAAAATTTTACCGAAGTGATTGTTGAAAATGGTGTAATTTATGAACCAGCCGCCATCAATGGTATTGTTGATCTCACCGATGGCAATATTTTTATTCATCTGAAATATAAAAACCGCGATGCTGCTTATAGTTTAGATGATCTGCAATCCTTAGTAAAATTAGACGCACAAGGAAATATTGCAGCAACAACTCGTAGCCATTTTGATTGTGGAACAACACCCATTCAGGGAGGACGAATCAACGAAGAAGAAGTTATTTTTGGACACGGTTTTAGCAATGCGTTATGGGCTAAGACTAATTTGCAAGGGGAAATGATTTGGGAAGAGGATGCTGAATGTAGAAGATCATTGGACGCCTTGATGATTACTGATAATGATAAATTGATGACTACCGAAGCGGGAGGTATTATCTCTAAACTCGACAGTAATGGGAATCAAATTTGGACAACTTCAACCCTCGCAAATTTGGGTTTGCAGGCAGATCTCACACAGTTGATAAAAAGCCTTGACGGCGGTTTTGTACTTGCGGGAAATATCAATAATTATGATCTCCTCGTAGTCAAGATCGACGATGCCGGAAATTTCATTTGGAAGCAAATTTTTGAAAGTAAGCAAATCCACCGGATCAAAGGACTTATCGAAACGGACGATGGGCATTACTTGCTTTCTGGTTTGCAAAAAAAAGATGGAAGTGATCCTTTTAAAGCTTTTCTGCTTAAAACGGATCAGCTCGGGTTTGCTCATAGTCTTATTTGGGGAGGAAAGAGTCGTGCTACACTGGAAAAATAGTATAAGTGTGCTTTACTTATTGTAAGTTGAGTATAATCACCTAAAAAAATGACAATTGTCAAAGATTATTTGAGCTTATCCGCATAACTTTGCAGTATTCAATATTTCAATATTTAGCATAACAAACAGCATAAATCGTAGCAATTGGTGATCCGAAATGCGAGGAAAAGACGATACTCGTAGTACAAGTAATTTATTAAAAAAATTACGCCATCGTCAATATCAAAAAACGATGAAAATGCTGAATCAAATTGTTATTAACTTTTCACAAAACCATTCTTAATGGAATACTCCATTGCTGCTACTTCCGTTGCAAAAAATGATGCTTTACTCGATATTAAAAAATCCAGTATTGCATTTGGAACTACTAAAAAAACAGCTGACGAACTCCCGAATCCCGCGGAGTTATTCCTTAGTGCATTTGCTGCTTGCATCTTAAAAAATGTAGAACGATTTTCAGTTTTAATGCATTTCGAATATGATAAAGCAGCGATAAAAGTAAATGCGATCCGGCTAGAAAGTCCACCTCGAATGGAGAACATTCATTATGAGTTGACGATATTCAGCAAGGATAAAAAGCTAAATCTTGAATTATTGAAAAAGAATATTGAGAAATTTGGAACCATATTTAACACGGTACAACAATCGTGTTCTATTTCGAGAATACTCATAAAAAGATGAAGTGCTGTTTGATTAATCGCCAACAATCCCATCTTCAATAAGCCAAAAAATCATTCCTTAAAACCTTACAACATGGATACGAGTCATACTTACCAAGTAGATTTAAAATGGACAACGGGAAGAAAAGGCCTCATTGCTTCCCCCGATTTGAAGGAAAGTATTGAGGTAGCAACACCGCCCGATTTCCCAAAAGGAGTTGAGGGCATTTGGTCTCCAGAGCACTTATTTATTGCTTCCGTAAAAAGTTGCGTTATGACGACTTTCCTAGCCATAGCAGAAAATTCAAAATTAGATTTTAACAACTTTTCAAGTCATGCGACAGGAATTCTGACTAAAGTAGAAAAACAATTCGTTGTTTCCGAAATTAATTTACAGGTAACTTTAGAAATAAGCGATCCCTTACAAAAAGAAAAAGCAATTCGCATCTTAGAAAAAAGTGAAAAAGCGTGTTTAATTTCTAATTCCATTACAACGAAAATAAACTTTGAGCCGATCGTTGTTATAAAATAGATTGGCGCGCCATAATTACATACTCAATCGTTTCGCAAAGGCTTTGAGTAACGAAAAGACTGTTCAAAAGATGATGTAAGTTAATAAGTAAAATAATTTGTATTGATCGTAAAAAACTTGATTGTTCCTCAACGGCTCTCGAAACTGGATAAATCTACAATAAGCTTTCCATAAACATTTCGTTTTCGCAGGCTAAAGCATATCTTTGCAGCTTCTATTTTATTCGATCTCAATTAGCGCAACTATTCGATGAAATTACTCCTCCGCAAAACACAGCAAGCACTGGAAAATACTTTTAAAGTTTCCTTCAGCAGCGATACGATATGGGAAAATTCAAATGAAGATCATTTGTACGGTACCGGTTCTCTTTATCCGATTATTACCAACGAAAGACCCGTCAGTCTTCAATTGGTCCCCTGGGGATTTCCGATTTACCTTGACGAAAATCAAACCATCCTAAAAAACATTACTGAAGTTGGTATTGAATCTATTCTAGAAAAACCGATGTTTGAGTGTATTCATCGCAGACGTTGCTTGGTTCCATTTGAGACGAAAGAAAGTCAAACGCTCCAATATGGTGCGGGGATTTGGGATACTTATAGTAGAGGAAGACGCGGGACGACCAAAAAATGTTTTACCTTACTTACGACGAAGTCGAAAGGCGCTTCGGGCAGAACACCTTTTATTTTGGAAGGGAAGGCGTATAAGATGTGGCTGAGTGAAGGAGATATTTCCCCAGCAGCATTGAGTGAATTATTTAAATAGAGCTTATAAGTAGGTTTACAA
>CALFBG010000380.1 GCA_937951685.1 uncultured Saprospiraceae bacterium
TAAAAGCGGAAGTAACTAGAACCGTAGATCACGCCAATAACCAATTTCAATTCCAACATGGTACGATTAAAAGATTCGCTTCAATTGCAAGGTACATTATCACGTGCTTATTTCAATTCCAACATGGTACGATTAAAAGGAAAACTCAAAAAAGTTACGCTCGTGGTGAGTTATAAATTTCAATTCCAACATGGTACGATTAAAAGCCGTTTAGCTCAACGATAAAATTAACTGAATATCAAGCCAATACAAAATGTCAAAGAACTTTTTTTATCCGTTTTTTACGGCGATCAGACGTAGTAGCTTTTGCCCCTGTGAGCGACGGATCGCTAATCAACTAACAATCAACCACTTATTCCCCCCAGACAATAGTGCGTAGCGCAAAAACCATCAACTACTGCTTCACCGACGGCAAACACTCACAAAAAATTGTCCAAATTATTCGGCTCAACGCCAATGATTTGTTTGTCTAGCCACTTTCTATTTCTGCTGCTAAAGATAATTAAACTGTCGTGCTGCTCGTCCATGATTTGTTTGGCTTCGTAGATCAGTTCTTTGAGCTTCAACTCGCTGATCGCGCCTTCAAAAACAGAATTTTGTATCCAATTGAGATAACGGCGACACAACTTCAGCATCTTGACCACACGCTTTTCGCCACAATCATATACTAATATACAATACATATCTTTTTATTTCATTTTATAAGGAACATAACTCGGTTCCATTTTCAAAATGTACTTCGCAATTTTATAGCATTCCAATTTTACGAGGTGCTTGTAACTGACCTTGCGGCCAAGATTGGGATGCTTGATGGTTTCTCGCAGCCGTTCTTCAAATATTTTTATAAATAACTTACGTCCCGTATCTTTCAAATAACAACCGTTCATCTTTTGCTCAAAATGAGTTGCTTTAATTTCTTTTTTATTGAGTACTCGAAAAATCGTTCGGTCGATTAAAATGGGTTTGAAAATCTCGGCAATATCTAAGGCTAGAGAGTACCGCCGAGTTCCGGGTTCGTGCAAAAAACTGATGGTAGGATTGAGTTGGGTGTGGTAAATCTGATCCAAGACTAAAGTATAGCACATCATATTCCCAAAAGAGATGAGCGCATTCACTTCGTTCGACGGCGGTTGTTTACTGCGGTTATTCATTTGAAAACCATCAATGATATTTTCGAAACTGCGGTAATAAGTTTGTCTACAATTCCCTTCAATGCCCATCAATGCTTGAACGTCAGTCGTTTCCAGAATACGTTCTCGATAGCTTTCCAACTGCTGAATAATTTTACTCATGTCCACTTTTCGATTGCTATAGTAGCGTACATTTTTGAGCATATTGAAACTTGCGCCTCTAATCAATTGCTGCGCGATATGCAATCGTCTCTTGGATTGCAGGTACGCTTTGGTTTGTTCCACTTGCATTTTACCCGCCAGCAAATAATCCTTTGGTTGAAAGGAACCGGAATAATGCTCGTAGTAATCAAAAAAATGAACGGGAATTTTCATTCGCCCCAAGAAATTATAGAGGGCACTATTGGTATCCACGCTACCAAAAATGTAAAGCGACTCCACAGATTCGATCGGTAAGTACTTCGGTTTAGCGGCTACTCCTGAGGCATCCACCGCCACAAATTTCAAGGTATTGTCTTTACGAGACATTCGCCCAGGATTGAATAAGTAATACGTTCGCTTCATTTTAAAAATTAAATTCTTTCAAACATCCGTGTAACAAAAATCAAAATACGCGCAGCGTTTACAAAGCGATTGCTCGATCCTCGGTGGACAAATTTCTTGCCCCACTACCCTCTGCACCTCCGCTTCCCAACTAGGAATATCTTTTCGATCTTCCTCCGTCAAGTAAATTTCTTCGGTCTGCCGTAATGTAGGATATTCCAAAATGCCATGTTGCACCGCAATGCCATTTCGTTCCAATACAAATAGGTAATATTTCAATTGCGCGACGTGCGCGCCTACCCTTCTGTTCGATTTTTTCACCTCTCGCACAATGCCTTTAACCGCATCGTAGTGATCAATTTTTATATTTTCAATTTCCAATTCTTGCCACTTGCTTGCGCGTTGGGTATAGCTTTGTTCTCCAATCATTTTTCCTGCGGCAACTAGATCGGAGCTGTGTTCCATGTTGAGGCCGTTGGCGAAGAGCCAGAGTTTGCGGTGGCAGAGGTGGAGGTATTGGATTTGGGTTCCGGTGGGGTGCATTGGTTAAATTAAAATATCATCCAAAATTACTCTGCTCTCGTCTTCATTTTTCCTTAACCCAAGATCAGTGCTATATTTTTTCTTTAAAACATAATAATTTATTTCGATTAAATTTTCATCGCTTTTCTCTCGATGCAAAGTAAGAACATCTTTTTCTAGCGCACCATTAGACATCCATTGTCCAAATTGATTCTTCCTGATTTGAACTTTCAACAATTCTGCGCCTATAAAATCAAATTTATTTAAAAAAGCTCTATACTCAGACTCACAGCTTGCAGGCAGTACTTTTATACCATCAAATTGTTTATAAAAGTCTTCCTCCCTGTCTTTTGAGTGTTCAAAAGGGATTAGATTGTGTTTAACTGAAAATTGAAGTGCATTAAAAGTCGTATCAAATTCTTCTTTAGCTTCTTCACCAAAAGAAGGGTAAACATAATCAATCAAACCTTGTAGTTTATTTTCTTTTATTATTCCACCA
>CALFBG010000381.1 GCA_937951685.1 uncultured Saprospiraceae bacterium
TTTTCTCCAGAGGTTGCACGCGTAGTGGGCGCATCCGAATTACAGGCAACCGTCGTCAGCAAAGACAAGCAAAAAATGATGCGATAAATGAGCACTTTCATTTTCTTTTTTTTTTAACAACTATAAAAGGTAGAGGAATAATCGTTTGAGCATACTGAATCTGTAAATCATTATTCATTATTATCAAATTCACTATTGACAAATTCAATACACTATAATTTAAAGTCAGATTCCTTACTCCGTTTTAACAATCGCATAAACTTGGTTCGCAATTTTGAGGTAATACATTCCATTCGCTAAATCAGAGATGTCAATTTCTTGTCGCTCCTGTTGTAAGATACCCGATGCAACCACCTGACCCAAACTCGTTGAAATCAGGTAAGGGCTGCGGTCCATTCCCATACTTTCTACGACGAAGTACGATTGCGCAGGATTGGGATATACCTTCCAAGTTTTAGTTGAAGGCTTTACACTTACCGTACTAGTTGTACTCGTCAAATCATCTAAATTATACTGCGAAAAGAAGCGCCAAATTTCCTTAGACGCTTGCAAATCTTGGTTCGTTACCCCCGTATTAAAGATCGCTCCGGGCCAAGTATGTCCACCGTCAATTACTTTGTAATGTTCTACCGAAGATCCTTTATCTCCGTTGGCATATACTTGGTGTTCTACCGTTGTTCCGTCGTTAGGATCAAGGTCTGGCAAATCTATGATTACTGCTTCACTGTTACAATTATTAAAGTTTACCCAAAAATCAAGTACTGACGCAACCGGTGCAAAGAGAAAGGAACCATTATAATCGACAGTACCATCTGCGGTACCATGAATTTCCATGATCGGCACCGGATGCGAAGGGTTACAATTATTCAATAAGGTAGCAGTCATCGTCCCCGTTACGGAAGCAATTGCTGCAATTCGATCACTCAAAGCGCAAGCTAATTGATAACTCATAAAACCACCGTTCGACATTCCCGTGCTGTACACCCGAGTCGCATCAATAGTATAATTTGCGGAAAGACTATCAATTAAAGCTGCCGTAAATCCTACATCGTCCACATTACTTGACCCCCAACCTACATTAAAATGAGTGTTGCCCAATAAGTCTACCGTTCCCATCGGATGCACAAGTAGAAAACCCGCCGTATCAGCAATCGGTCGAAAGTCGCCATAAAACATTTGCTCCGTGGCATTGCTAGTATAACCATGAAAATTTAATACCAAAGGAGCCGCGGTTCCATCGTTGTAACTCGCAGGAACGTAAAGAATATAGTCTCGTGTAAGTCCGTTGTGTTCGATACTCGCATTAATGGTTTGCTGGGCCGTAAGCAAGCAGGGCAAGCATAAAATCAAGAGAAGGTGTAAAGTATTTTTCATAAGGTATTTTCTTTTAGTGTAAATCTAAGATTTTGGAATTAGGCGGCGGAAGCACTTCGTAGAAAGGCAAAGGTACGCATTAAATAAAGAAGTTATACGGTGAAGTTGTTTTAGCAAAAGCAAATTTTGGTGCTAAATGATTTTATTTAATGGAAGTTTAGTAAAATTTTTATTCCTCTTTCTGCGGACCAGATCAATTCACTTAGAAGCACTTATTTCCTGCTTTCTTAAAAAAGAAAACGGACCGAAGCAGCTTTTACTTAAAAGCTAGATTCCTGCTTGTTCATTTTTACAAAGAAGTTGTTTAAAAACTTCAAAAAATAAAATCTATCGAATCAACATCGCTTACTATTTTAATTCCTCGGGAATCGCTCGATCCTTAATCTTGAGGTGCGCTTCCAATTCTTGTTCTAAGTATCGAGCTTTCGACAAACTATCCAAGCCTTTAATCAAAGGAATATGTCGTTGCCCATTTTCACCATCAAAAATCATATAAACGTTACAGTATCCTGCCATACCTTTCACGTAAAGCTGATCGATATCTTTAATATTGTAATGACGATCTTGATGAAATTTTTTAGGGCGCCAAAACAAAGACAATTTACCGTCCTCGACGGTCAGGTGAATTTTTTGCTTAGAACGAGTAAATAAATTATATAGCAATAATGCAGTAAGCAACCAAAAAATGACGGGAACAACAAGTGCAATATCTTTTGCAAAATAAATTCCGGTTAACATAATGGATAACATAGGAATCAAACCTAACGCAATTCCTTCTAAAGCAGTTAGTGGTTGCTGAATCGTAATATCTAAAGCATCTTTGAAATGAAAAATATCAATTCCTTCTGGACGGATCACCTCTTGCTTAATCGGCGCACGCGTTACTAAGCTTTCGAAAGTTTCTTCAAACGAAAAAATAGCGGCACAACTATGGCACTTCGCCAACTTATCTTGAATATTAATATCCGCAGCAGCAATGGCAGCCGCACAAGCAGGACAGTTTAATTTCTTAAAACTTGGCGGCGTATCAAAGATGAGTTCTTTAACTTTAGTTTTATGGGTAGCTAAAGGTTTTTCTTTCATTCTTTTTTATTTTAAAGATAGTTCTTTTTCGGTCATGCGGTAGCGGCAAAGCTTATCATTCGATAATCAATTTTTCTACAACTCGTTCTTGTGTCGCCGTTTCTACTATTTCCAAATAATACAAGCCTGCGACGAAGCGCTCCAGAAGAATTTCAGCCGTTAAAGGTCCCGTTTGTAGCACCTGCCCTTGTAAATTTAAAATACGAAACTGAAAATCTGCGGATCGCTCCAGCTCCACAAAAATTCGATCTTGGGCAGGATTAGGATATACTTTTATTGCGTTTCCAGTTAAGTATTGCAAACCGACTAACAAATCTCCACCATCACAATCTTCGTCAACATTATTATTCGCAATTTCTATTCCGTCGGGATTAATATTGGCATTATTATCATCACAATCTAAGTCATTCCCAACAAAACCCATTGGCGCCAAGCAAGCCATTGTATCCTGATTCGGGCTACCAAAACCATCCCCATCAAGGTCAATAAAAAAAGCTACTAACCCAGGATTATTCCCCGAAGTAATACTCGCTTTAATGCCCAAACTTGTATTGTAATAACTACCACTGCCCGTATGTTCTAAACGAATGGCTTTTACCATGTATTCATAATTCGTATTGGAAGCGACGCAAGGATCGGTAAAATTAGTATCGTTATGAAAACTTGCAATTAATGCCCAAGGACCATTTTCCGTTTTTCGATAAACGAAATATCCTTCACTAGCCGCGGTGCTGGCAGACCAATTCAGGAGATGATCGCCCGCCACGAAATCAACCATTAAACTTGTGGCGGGTTGCATAGCGTGTAGTCGTAACGTTGGATCTCCCATCAAAGCCATGTGCGTACCGCGGGAGCTAAAACCTTGGCTAAAGATCAAGCCCGTAACGTTCTGACTCAATTGCGTGCAAAAGCCAATATGCTTCCCTAAAGCCATCGGATATAAATGCCATACGGGGCGGCCTGCCCAAGCATTCGTCAACACATCGCCGCTGCCCAATGCTGCCCGCAAAAAATTATTTTGGCTATCCCAGTCTCCGAAGTAACTGCCGAAATTCATGGTAAAAACAGTTTTGATTTCTTTAGCTACCCACAAACTATTGGTGCTGCCAATCCCCGACGCGCTAACGTAAGAACCGCCGCCACTCGCATAAGAACAAAGATACTTCTCCGTAGCGAGTACGGCATCATAATTACCGACCGATACACTATCGCCACCAAACATCGGTGTAAAACTCCGCCATCCCGTTTGCCCAAAGCCTTCTGACAAATTAGTAAAATTATTTTCTACGATGGCCCGACGCGGATACTCTTTATTTCCGATTCTAAAGTCATGATTTTTATTGAGATATTGCCGCGTGAGTTCAATTTCATCTAACGCAAAAGCCGGCAGATTATGAAAATCTACGCGACCTACTTCCAATTCTACTTGTCCGGGAATCGAGGTTTGATCATATTTCCCATCTCCCGGAATATTTTTATTTACGGCACGGGTGGGCGAACTATTATTAACCGAAAAGTCAGTCCAGTTTCCATCCAACTCCCCGTAAAAAACGTCGGCAGCCCAAGCCCCTTGGTGATCGCCGTGACCATCATGCGCATTATTTCCCGAATAAGGAACCGCAACTCTCCCCAAAATAAATAGCGATTGAGATAATTCGTAATTAGCCTCGTACCAATTCGAGATTTTTGCTTTCACCGCAACGACAGTTTCCGTTCTTACGATTTGCAACGTATCTACTTCCCAGCCATCCATTTGCAAATCCTCGATCAATCTACTGATCTCCATTTGTAAAGGCACACTCAGGGTATCATCAATTGCCAACAAGCATCGACCTCGATCGTGCGTAGCGGGAACGGCTAATCCTAAAGAAAGAATACCAACGCCGTTAGAAGACGCGCTACTTGCTTTTCTAATTTGGTAGTCATAGCGTTCTCCCGTAGCTAAAGCACCTAATGCATATTCATTTGTGCTGCCATCCGTTGTACCTAGGTTGGTCAAAACATTAGGATTGTATTGAAGTTCACTAATCGTATACTGAGTTGCGCTTGCATCTCCAATCCATTTCAAAGTAGCCTCGTTGCTACCAACATCATAGCTAAGCCAAGCGGGAACGGACTCGGCTAGATCAACTTGAATTTGGCTATAAAGGCAATTAGACAGGGCAGCGCATAGAAGCAGGAGGGTAATTTTTTTCATCTTTATTTTGTTTTAACGGTCTTATGATCATTTTCAAGTTCTATCTTAAAAATATTAAAAATAAGCCGCTATCCAAAACAAAAGCTGTAATGAAGTTTTTTAAAAATTCCAAAAATATTTACGAATTGATCTTTTTGTCCAACTTCTCAGCTTTTTCATCCTCCGTAGCGCTGCTACGAACTTCGCAACTGCTTTTAGAATTATTAAACAACTTCAAT
>CALFBG010000382.1 GCA_937951685.1 uncultured Saprospiraceae bacterium
TTTTACCCGCATCAACGAACATAAAATATTCAACGAATAAATACTAAGACAAATTACTTTGCCATTAAATTGTGTTAGTATTTGATCAGTATCGAGGTACGAAAACCGCCCTAAGCCTTTGCTTAGGAAGGCTTTGAGTAACGAAAAGACTGTTCAAAAGATGATGCAAGTTAATAAGTGATTTAATTTGTATTAGTACTTAAGTAGGTTTACCCAATAAATTCACTAGTTTATGACGAGAAAATTTTGTTTCACGCTTCGTTAAAAAGCCTTGAAAACTACTAGGTTTCCTGCATTTTTCGCCTCGATTGAAGCAAAATTTTCTTCCGTCAAAATCACCAATCTATTGGGTAAACCTACTTAGGATAGCCTAAAATTATAAAAAGTCCGTGAAATACATCACGGACTTTCTATAGAATGTCAAATATTTAAAAATATTTCCTCGATCGAACTAGAGTTGTTTAATTTACTCCGTTTTGACTTGGCTCGGACACTTTTGTTATTTGTATTTTAGCTCTACCAATACTTTCGTAATGTAAACCTAGCGCTTGCATTTTTTCCATGTCGTATAAGTTTCGACCATCAAAAATTGCTTGGTGCTTTAAGGTTTTTAATTTTTCAAAACTTGGTGTTCGGAAGACGCTCCACTCCGTGATGATCGCCAACGCATCTGCATCTTCCAACGCATCGTACTGGTTAGCTACTAAAGTGATTTTGTCGCCATAAAGCTGCTTAACGTTGTCCATTGCTTCAGGGTCATACGCTTTTATCTTCGCACCTGCTTCCAATAATTCATCAATGATGTACAAGGCTGGTGCTTCCCGGATATCATCCGTATTGGGCTTAAAAGCTAATCCCCAAACGGCAATTGTTTTACCCGCCATATCCTCTCCGAAGAAATGCTTAATTTTTTGGGATAGTATATTTTTTTGTAATCGATTTACATTCATCACAGAATTCAAAATCTTGAAATCGTAATCGTGCTGACTAGCCGTTTTGGCTAAAGCTTGCACATCTTTAGGAAAACAACTTCCTCCGTAACCTACGCCCGGAAATAAGAATCGTTTTCCAATTCTGCTGTCGCTACCCATTCCTTTTCTTACATTATCAACATCTGCCCCCGCTTTCTCACAAAGGTTAGCAATCTCATTCATAAAAGAAATTCGAGCAGCTAAGTAAGAGTTTGCAGCGTATTTGGTCATTTCGGCCGAACGCTCATCCATAAAAATGATTGGATTTCCTTGTCTTACAAATGGCTCATATAAAAGCTTCATTACTTTTCTTGCTTTCTCAGAACTGGTACCAATCACTACTCGATCCGGCTTCATAAAATCATCTACGGCTACTCCTTCCCGTAAAAACTCAGGATTAGAAACAACATCAAATAAATCGGTGCTACAGTTAGTGGCTAAGGCAGCGTGTACTTTTTCTGAAGTACCTACAGGAACGGTACTCTTGTCAATTACAACTTTATATTTCGTAATCATCGAAGAAAGTTGCTTTGCTACGCCTAAAATGTAGGAAAGATCAGCAGAACCATCTTCCCCGGGAGGGGTCGGTAAAGCTAAAAAGATAACCGATGCATTTTCAATGGCACTGGCCAAGTCCGTCGTAAAGCTCAAACGACCTTGTTTGGTATTTCTTTCAAAAAGTAATTCTAAGCCGGGCTCAAAAATAGGCACTTCTCCGTTGCGCATTCTTTCTACTTTCTGCTCATCAATGTCAACGCAGATTACATTATTCCCAGTTTCAGCAAAACAAGTTCCAGTTACTAAACCGACATATCCGGTACCAACTACAGCTATATTCATTTTAAGTTGATTTTAAAATTATATAAAATTATCAAAAGGTATTTAAATTGAAGTTGTTTCTAAATGAGCTTAGTAACTGAAGGTAAAGGTTTGTAAATCAGGACAGCACTCTTTTAAATTTCGCAGCCATCGCTACGAGGACAAGAAAAAACGGAGTACTGCATTTACAATGCTTTAGCCGCAGGTATTAAACCCTATTTTTTGACAGCTTCATTAATTATTCTTTGAGTGATATAAGCACCAAGACAAAATTGCATTGCCCTTAGTTTGTATTAGTACTTAACGCCGCTCGACGAAAAGAAATAGCAAAATTCCGAAAGAATTCCGAAAGAAATAGTAGCTACTTTTTAATGGATTCCAAACAGAATCCTCGTCAAAGCACGAATGATTATATCTAATCATACTTAATGGAATAACACAAGTTATGCCAATTAGCACTTTTGCACCAATAATATAGGGCAAAGGTAAATGCTTAAGTATGCTTATCCAACAACTAGATAATTACTTAGGGATTCGTTAGGGAAGTTTTGGATATCTGTCCCCATTTATTACGTAAATGGGGACAGATATATTATTGGGACGCTGTTTTTAGACTAAAATTTTGGGATAAAGTCACTGAAAACAAAGGCGTAGACGGGAAATCTAGTAAAAGTTTGATCGGAAATCTTTAATTGTCGCATTCTTTTTCATCGCTTGAATTAAGTTGCCTCTCACTTGACCTTGTGCCTGCAAAGAAGTTCTCTTTCTTAATTCTGGTACGTTTGATATCGGTGGTGGTGTCGTCTTATTGGTTAATTTTACAACATAAACACCAGAACTACCTACAATCGGCTCAGACATTTGATTCAAGTCCATGCTGAAGCTTGATGAAATGACTTTAGGCTCGTTTCCTAAACCTTGGGCAAATGGAGAAGCAAAACTCGCTCCGTTCACAGTATCTACTTTAGTACCGTACATTCCAGCAATACCATTTAAATCTTTACCACTAACTTTAGCTTTAACCAAACCAGCCTTTTTAAGGTTTCTTACCAATGGCTCTAATTCGTTCTTGATATTAGCAACTGCGGGTAGACCTGCAGCTTGAATACTTCTCAAGCCGGTAACCACATACTTATTAGCATAAAATTGACCTTGCGCTTGGAAAGTAAAGATTTCTGGAGAAACATCTCCTACGGAAGTATTCGGAGAGAAAGCCCATTTTACCATATCTCTCGAAGACTGGCCACTTCCTAAATCTCCTACGATGAAATCATTCTTCTTCAACGCGGCAGAAGTTACAATGGATAAGTCGGAACGAGCATCAACACTTTTTCCTAAACTTTCTAAAGTTCTATTTTCTCCCGTAAAGGTCAATACTTCATCGTAAACATTCTTTTGTGTTTCATCACTAGGAATAATTGGTTCAGAAATGTAAGCTACTTTGACACCGAGTTCCTTATTGATGAATTTTCTGCCCGTTACTTGTACCAAGTGTACACCGAAGTTTGTAATGACAGGGTATACCTTATCACCTTCTGCTTTGTAGAAAGTCACATCGTTAAACGGCTTAACCATTGCGTTAGGAGGATTAAACCCTAAGTCACCACCTTTAGAAGCACTTGGCCCTTGGCTAAATTTGATTGCCAAAGAATCAAAGCTATGCTTACCACTTTCAAATAAAGTTTTCAAACTATCAATTGTCTGATAAGCCCGCGCATATTCTGGTTGCGTAGCAGCGTTAATTAAAATGTGGCGAGATCGAACAGAATCAGGAATTACCTTACGATCAAGTAATTTTACCGCACGGTAAGCACCACCATCCAAATAAGGCCCGTAAACGGTACCTACAGGAACGTCAAATAAAGTATCCGCAATCGCAGGACTTAATGTTTTCTTTGAGAAGTATACTTCGTCAATCGTACCATTATTATTACCTACGAATAAAGAATCATCTTCTGCAGTCTTAAAATCATTAACCAAGTCTGCAATTCCAGCTCTGTAACTAACTGAATCCGCTTTAGAAGGCTTGATGTCAAATACAACGTAGTCTAGTCTTCTCGTTTCTTCGTCTTGCTTGTAAAGTGCTGCATTATCCGTTAGGTAACTTTGGTAGTCACTATCTGATAATTCTACGGCATCATCAATATCGTCAAAAGGAATTTTAACGTAAGCGAAATTAACTTTCTGGTTTTGATCTAAATAAGCTTGCTCTACCATCCACTTTGGAGTATACATGGCTTTACTAACCATTGTATTCAGTTTAGCTTGTAAACGCTCCTTAATGATTTCAAACTCTTGCTCTCTCCAATAAGGACCTAAATTAGGATCTTTTCCTAGCTCACCATTTTCTAAAGCAGTTTTAATTTGATTCAATTGATTTCGATCCACTTGTCGAGTTTGTGGATTTGCCCATCTTTGTTGAATAATCGGGCTTAAGTTATTGCCAAATTGCAATTCCATTACCTCTTCACTAGAAACACCAAGACCAAGGGCATCAGCTTCTTGCTCAATTAATGTTTTTTCGATTAAGTAATTCCACAAAGAATTACGGTTGTTGTAATAGTTGTCGCTATTTTGATAACGAATCTTCTCTAAACGATTAAATTCATTAATATCGATTTTCTTACCGGCAATGTTGCCTACGGTCATTTGGGTCTGTCCAAAGATACTTTTTTGACCAGAGAACATATCCATCAGGATAAAAGCTGCCAGTGCCAAGCCAATTGACAAAATTAAAAGCAAGCTGTTTTTACGAATTTTTCCAATCAAAGCCATTCTTGTCGTGTATTTTGATTTCTAGATAGAGTTAAAAAAAAGATTAATATAAAACTTTAATCCACCATGATTTAGATATGGTGAATTAAATACATTTAAGTATTGAGCCATTTTAGAAAGTAGTACTTTCCAAAAAATCCATGCAAAGGTAAATTCTTTAGACCTTAAAGTCAAAAAAATAAGCGAAATGTGTAAATATAGTACAATTAAGGAGCTAATCTCGGTGCTTTCACGCAGCTATCCTTGATTTTTTTCTGCTTGCGCTGCGATATATTGTGCTGCGGCATCCAATTCTTCGTAGAATGCTTCCCCATATTTGCGAATCAGTGCTTCTTTTACAAATTGATAAATAGGAATTTGTTGCTCTTTTCCCAATTGACAGGCCGCCGAGCAAATTTCCCAAACGTCGTAATTAATCGCTTCAAATCCTTGTTTGGGAGAGGCATTAACACGGATGGGATACAAGTGGCAAGAGATCGGCTTCTTAAAATCCGTTGCGCCGGCTTGGTGTGCTTGTTCAATGCCACACTGTGCAATACCCAATTCCGTATAATTCAAATACGCGCAGGCACCATTATTAATGAGTGGCGTTCCATTCTCGTCGGCTTCTTTATAATAAGTGAATTTTCCTTCGCGCTCAATCACTGCCTTACCTTCTTCCGTCAAGTAAGGAGCAATTTTCTCGTAATCAGCTTCTAAAATCGTAAGCTCTGCATCTTCTAGCGGCGCTCCGTAGTCTCCTTCCCAACAACAAGCTCCTTTGCAGGCACTTAGGTTACAATGAAATTGTTTAGCAACAATGTCGTCACTCACTAAAATATCTTGGATAATAATCATCGGACGCAAATTATTAAAAAATAGGATACAAAGTATAGTACCCCTGCAATATTAACGGCAATTCCATTTCATCTTGGTACTTATCCAGTGAAAATAGATGGATAACTTACCGCAAATAACTTATGAGTGCTTTACATCATACAATAAAAATCGTAATTTTGCTTTTTTACGACAAAAACTGAAGTCTTTTATCCTTTCATCAAATGGATTATTGTACTTTAGCAAGAATTCATCAAGACAAGATTTCAAAATATAAATTAAAATGAAAAAAATACTCCTAAGTTTATTCACCGTTTTTTTGGTGTCGGGTGTCTTCGCTCAAAAACAAGACCAAACAGCCACTGATCAAAACAAAGCTACCGAAAAGTATCGTGCAATGTTTCAGTTGAATGAAGAACAAGGTCGTGAAATGGCAAAAATTGTTGCTAGACATATCCGTAATACTCAGGAAATTCAAAGCATTAAAGCTGCGGATCCACAGTTATTCCTGAAGAAAAGAAAATCTATCGATATGGGAATGAATAATTCTATTCGAATGATCTTGAATAAAGATCAATTAAAAGTTTATCGGGAGCAACAAATTGAACTTAGAAGAAAAAGAGCATATAAAGAACTCGAAATGAGAGAAGCTAGTGCCAGTCAAATTGAAGTAGAGGAAGCAATGGCTGAACTTTACCTCATTCAATAAAATTAATAAAAAACACTCAGCAGAAAAAACCTTGAATCTAGCTTAAGGTTTTTAGTTTTTTCTTAAACAATTCTACCATTTTTTACTTATACTACTATAGTGATTTTAGATATAGAGCAAGAATCACTTATTTTATTACATCTAGGTAGTTTATGCTTAACTTTAATTTAAGTATTTGTATAACTACCGCTAACCCTATTATAAATAATACCTACTGAATGGACCCGCTAAAACAGAAATTCGCCGATAAATCACAAGCATTACGCACCGAAGTAAAATCATTACTCAAAGCACATGGTGGTCAAAAAGTTGATGAGGTTACCCTCGCGCAAGTTTTTGGTGGAATGAGAGGCGTAAAAAGTATGATTTGGGAAACTTCCCAATTAGATCCCATCGATGGAATTCGATTTCGAGGATATTCTATTCCTGAACTAAGAGATAAATTGCCCAAAGTACCCGGCGGTAAAGAACCACTTCCCGAAGGTTTGTTTTGGCTGATGCTTGTTGGTGAAGTTCCAACGGATGATCAAGTAAAATGGTTAACGGATCAGTGGACGAATAGAAGTAATGTACCCAACCACGTTTTTAAAGCATTGGATGCCATGCCTAAAGATACGCATCCTATGACGCAGTTTAATTTAGCTATTTCTGCGATGCAAACAGAAAGCGTGTTTTCTCGCCGTTACGCGGAAGGTCTTAACAAAGGACAATATTGGGATGCTACTTACGAAGATGCAATGAACTTAATTGCGCGCTTGCCTCGGGTAGCCGCTTATATTTATCGTCGTACTTATCACGATGGCAAACACATCGCTCCTGATATCTCTTTAGATTGGGGAGGCAACTTCGCTCATATGTTGGGCATAGAAGGAGAAGACTTCAAAAGTTTCATGCGCTTATACTTAACTATTCACGCGGATCACGAAGGAGGAAATGCTTCTGCACATGCGACGCACTTGGTCGGTTCTACTTTAAGTGATGCGTATCACGCTTTTTCTGGTGGAATGCACGCTTTGGCTGGTCCTTTACACGGCTTGGCGAACCAAGAAGTCATTAAGTGGATTTTCAAAATGTTAGATACGCTAGGAACGAGAAGACCAAGCAAAGCTCAAATTATTGATTATGTCAATAGTACGCTTGCTGCCGGACAAGTTATTCCGGGCTACGGTCACGCAGTACTACGGGAACCTGATCCACGTTTTATCGCACAAAAAAGATTTGCAGAAGAATATACTTCCGACTCAGAAATTATTAACGTAGTATGGCAATGTTTTGAGGTTATTCCTCCAATCCTTAAAGGCTTGGGGAAAGTCAAAAATCCTTGGCCAAACGTAGATGCACACTCTGGAGCAATCTTAGTTAATTATGGTTTGACGGAATATAGTTATTACACTGTTCTCTTCGGTGTTTCGCGAGCATTGGGGGTTTTATCTGCTTTGTGCTGGTCTCGAGCGCTAGGCTTACCTTTAGAACGACCAAAGTCGGTGACGACAGCATGGGTTTTAAATCACCTCAAATCTGAAGGCTTGACATAAGCAAGTTTTTTTTAAGATTTACTGCTATTCAAAAAGCTGAATCCCAATCAAAGGGTTCAGCTTTTTGTTGTTTAAAAGAACTGGTTCTCCACAACTTTATCGTTTAACTAACACTTTAGCTCTCTTTTTAGCATTAATCCTAAAAATATTAAGCTAGAATCGTGTAAAAGGATAAAAAAAAATTATTTTTGGGGGACTTTGAATTCCTAACCATTAAAATTGGATTATGAAATATCCTTCAGAATTAAAATACTCTCCCGAACACGAGTGGGTGAGAGTAGAAGATGGAAACATCGCCTACATTGGAATCACGGATTTTGCGCAGGGAGAGCTAGGTGATTTAGTTTACGTTGAAGTAGAAACGATCGGAGACACATTAGATAAAGATGCTGTATTTGGTACTGCGGAAGCTGTAAAAACTACATCGGATCTTTTTATGCCTGTCGCCGGTGAAATTTTAGAATTTAATAAGGAGTTAGATGGATCAGAAGGAGATAATCCTGCAATCATCAACGAAGATCCTTACGGAAAAGGATGGATCGTTAAAATTAAAATGACGAATCCTGCACAGCTAGACGACTTGATGGACGCTGCTACTTACGAAGGCAGTTTAGCATAATATTTTTTTTCAAAAAAAAAGAAGAGGCACACACCAAAAAAAAGAAAGCCTGCATCTTATTATATAGAAGCCATTAAAAAGAAAGGGTTTTGAAATATTATTGGCCTGCTTTACTTTGGAGTATACTCATTTTTGTGCTTTCCGCAGGACCTGGCGTGCAAGTGCCGAGTTCTTGGATGGATTTAATCTCAGTGGATAAATTTGGTCATGCCGGCGTCTACGGTATTTTGACAATTTTAATTTGCTGGGGAAGCTGGAAAAAAAGAACCGCTTTGACGAATGCTCTATTGTTATTCGGATTAACCATAAGTAGTACTTTCGGGATAATTATGGAAGGAATGCAATACTTCTTTTTCCCGCACAGATATTTTGAAGTCTTAGATATTATTGCTAATATTATTGGCTCGTTAATAGGTTTATTATTATTTTATTTATTTTATAAAACTGACTGATATGGATATTGCAATTGCTGGCACTCCGCTACTTTCTATCATTGCATTTCTCGTTGTGCTCATTATTGGGGTAATCTTCTTTATGAAACGACGATTAAGTGGTATGGCAGATAGTGGTGCATTGGCACAAAAATACCAAAGCAGCTCCAGTCAATCGCCTTTGAAAGCTCGTAACAAATATCCAGAAGCAGACGTTTTTGGATTGAGTGGCACTTTCTTAAATATCGGAATGGCACTTGCTATCGGCTTATCTATTCTAGCCTTTAGTTGGACTACCTACGAAGACTTGGTAATCATTCCGGATGATGCGATGGAAATGGATGAGGATATTGAAGTTGAACCTCCTCGTACTGCTGAACCGCCACCACCACCTCCTCCGCCACCACCTCCAGTAATTGAAGAGGTACCTGAGGAAGAAATTGAGGAGGAAGAAGAACCTGAATTCGTGGATCAAAGTGTGGAAGAAGAAACGGTAGTGGAAGCTCCCGAACCGGAACCAGAGCCCGAAGCTCCACCTCCGCCGCCACCGCCACCACCACCACCACCAGAGCCTGAAGTAGAAGAGATTTTTAAGGTTGTGGAAGAAATGCCTAGATTTCCTGGTTGTGAAGACAAGGGAAGTATGGCCGAGAAAAAGAAGTGTGCCACTGAAAAGATGCTTCAATTTATCTATAAAAACATCAAATATCCTCCGATCGCGAGAGAGAATGGTGTAGAAGGAACGTGTGTAATTCGTTTCGTCGTAGATAAAGATGGTAGCGTTAAAGAACCAACAATCGTTCGAGATATTGGTGCACAATGTGGACAGGAAGCTAATCGAGTGGTGAAATTGATGAATCAAATGCCACAGAAATGGACACCTGGAAAGCAAAGAGGTAAGCCCGTAAAGGTTTATTTTAATCTTCCGGTAAAATTCCGATTAGAGTAAAAATTTCTGATCAATACCGCCTCGCTTTTAGTTCGCTAATTGAGCGGGCAAAAAAACGGCTATTCCTTTTGGGATAGCCGTTTTCTATTGGGCAACTTTTTATGGTATCTTACGTTTTGTAATAGGTAGTAAGTGTTTGGAGAAAACGGTATATCCCTTAATGATCAAAAGACACGATCTGTAAATAATTGCTTACTTGTCGTTTTGTAAGGGAAGTACAGACTTTCGTAGTAAAATAAGTTCGTTGCCTACTCAAGACGATTCCTTTACCATCAAATCATCTTAACAAAAGAAAATGCGTATTTTAATCAGTTTATTGGTCTTTCTTTTTCCCCTGATGCTATTTGGACAGGATGCCCGATTGGCACAACAGTATTATCAAAGTGGAGAATACGAAAAAGCGGGAAGTCTTTACGAAGCACTTTATGAAAAGAATAAGAATGATTATTATTTTTCTAAGTACCTAGATTGCTTAATTGCTTTAGAGCAGTACAAGACTTGTGAGAAAATTATCAAAAAAGAAATCAAGAAAAAGCCAAAATCCGTTGAGCTTTACGTCACTTATGGTAATCTTTACGAACGACAATATCAAGATGAGCAAGCAAAGGAGATGTATGCAAAGGCAATTGAAAAATTACCTAAAGAACGCTACGCAGTCGTCAAACTAGCCAATGCTTTTACCAATCTAACTAAATACGATTTTGCGATTCAAACCTACGAAGAGGGAGGGAAGTTGCTCAAAGATGAAAGTGTTTTTGCTTACAACTTGGGAGAGTTGTATCGCCGGAAAGGAGATGTGCCCAAGATGATCGAAAGTTACTTGAATAGCCTTTCTGATAATCCTGGTCGATTGAATAATGTCAAATCTACGTTTCAACGGTATTTATTAGAAGATGATTATTTTGAATTACAAGGTCAACTTTATGATCGTATTCAAGAGGACGAAGAGGCGATTCACTACACAGACTTATTAACGTGGGTATTTATTCAAAGTAAAGATTATCCGAACGCTTTTCTCCAAGTAAAGGCTTTAGATCGCCGATTGAAAGAAAATGGGGGAAGAATTTACCGTTTTGCAGCAATCGCAGCGAATGCTAAGGATTATGATTCGGCCATTGCGGCTTACGATTACATCATTGCGGAAAAAGGAGCAAATACGACCTATTACGTCGAATCGAAACGAGAGTCGCTGAGTTGTAAAAGAAAAAAATTAGTAGCGGGTTATGCATACACGGAAGAAGATTTGAGGGACTTGGAAAGTCAGTACGAAGCTTTCTTGGGAGAATTTGGTAAAAATAAATTGACGGCGAGTATTATTGCGGAACTAGCAGATTTAGAAGCTTTTTATTTAAATAATTTTGATCAAGCGATTGTGCTACTCAAAGAAATGATTGACTATCCTAATATTGATCGTTATATCAAAGCTAGAGGGAAAATTAGTTTGGCAGATTTTTATTTGATGAAAGGAGAGCAGTGGGAAGCCACTTTGTTGTATTCGCAAGTGGATAAAGAATTTAAAGATGATGTTCTCGGTCACGAAGCTCGTTATCGCAATGCTAAACTCTCTTATTACACCGCTGATTTTGAATGGGCCCAAGCACAATTCAATATCCTAAAAGCTTCGACTTCAAAGTTGATTGCTAACGATGCACTCGATTTATCCATTTTCATTACAGATAATACCGGTTTGGATACGACGACCGTTCCCCTCAAATTATACGCAGAATCGGATCTTTTGGTTTTTCAAAATAAATTTGAAGAAGCTTTTCTCAAGTTAGATACGATTAATCAACAATTTCCAAATCACGCTTTGGAAGATGATATTCTGTATACTACGGCTAAGATTTATCGTAAAAAAAGAGCTTATCCAGAAGCGGCAGCGGCTTTGCAAAAGATTATTGACAACTTTGCGGATGGTATTCGTGCGGATAATGCCATGTTTGAATTAGCAGAATTGTACGAAAATCAGCTCAATGATGCTGAAAAAGCGAAAGGCTTATATGAGCGACTATTTCGGGAAATGTCTGGTAGTACCTTGGCGGTAGATGCGCGTAAAAGATTTCGTAAACTTCGCGGAGATGATGTGCAGTAAGTGATTATTCCTTATGTTTACGAATCGAAAAATTATTTTGTACTTAAGTACCAATACAAATTATTTTACTTATTAACTTGCATCATCTTTTGACCAGTCTTTTCGTTACTCAAAGCCTTCCTAAGCAAAGGCTTAGGGCGGTTTTCGTGCCTCAATACTGATCAAAATCTAACACCATTTAATGGCAAAATAATTT
>CALFBG010000383.1 GCA_937951685.1 uncultured Saprospiraceae bacterium
TCTTGAGGTTGTTCAATCCTTTTACTTCATCTTCAACAATGATCGCTCGTTTCATGTACTTATTTTTGGAAATGGTAATCTATTAACACCCCGCAAATGCACGGCAGTGTTAAGCATGCTTAAATTTAAATAATGCTAGTACTTATTTTTTGTATAAAAATCTATTGCGCTAAAATAAACGAGTATGGATCAGAGAAATCAGCAAAGGAAACCTTACTTTTCTTTTGCTAAATTTGAAGTTGTTTAATAGTTCTAAAGGCAGTTGAGAAAGGCTTTACCTTCCCGCAAGTAAGCAGAGCCTTTTAGCGTTTTAAACAAGTTCGTAAAAGATTCAAGATACAAGGTTTATCAGAACACAAGATGTACTATTAGGGGCAAAGCGTAAAGCTACAAAAATAATTACAATTTAAATAAATTTATACTATGTATACGCAAAATAATGATCATTAAAATGATTTTATAGCTAGAAAAATTACACTTCGAACCTCCCCGTTCCCACCGCTAAAATCTCCTTAGATACTTTAGAATTGAGCCCTTGCAAAAGATCCATATCCATTATTCAAATTCTTTCCTTATTTTTGAATAAATTTATCAAATTCATGTCGACACCAGAACAGACTAAATTTAGTGCTACTCGAGAAAAAATCCATGAGATTATCTTTGAGGCAGATACACCAATGGGAAGGTTATTTGACATCGCCCTCCTAGTGTTTATCGTTGCTAGTGTACTCGTAGTAATGGTCGAAAGTATTCCTAGTTACCAAGAACGGTTTACAAATTTCTTTCTAGTCATAGAATGGATTTTTACCATATTTTTCACCATCGAATATTGCTTGCGATTGTACTGCGTCTATAAACCAATGAAATACGCTACCAGTTTTTTTGGAATTATTGACCTGCTTTCGATCCTACCTGCTTACGTGAGTTTATTCATTGCGGGTACGCAGTCGCTCATGGTCATTCGTGCGTTGCGCTTACTCCGGATATTTCGAATTTTCAAACTCGCCAAGTTTCTCAACCAAAGCAAAGTCATTACTACTGCACTCAAAGAGAGTCGCGTCAAAATCACTGTTTTCTTGGTCTTCATCTTACTCATGGTTACCATCATCGGTTCTGTCATGTACCTCGTAGAGAGTAGTAGCAATTCTAGTTTCACAAGTATTCCTAGGAGTATCTATTGGGCGATTGTTACCCTAACTACGGTTGGCTACGGAGATATCGCTCCTATCACACCACTCGGACAATTCCTTGCCGCTTTTGTTATGATTATGGGATATGCCGTAATTGCTGTTCCTACAGGGATTGTATCGGCTGAATTGGTCAAACAGGATAATAAAAAAGGAGAGGAATTTACTACTCGAACTTGCCGTCACTGTAGTAGAGAAGGACATGACTATGATGCGACGAATTGTAAATACTGCGGAGAGGAATTACACGAAGAGACTAAATAGCAAGGCAAATTTAGCTTTAAAACAAAGCTACTTAGTCTATTCCTTATAATTTAGTCGTCGCAAATAAGCGTTTGATGCTGTACTTCCCGCTGCCATTGACAAAAACGGTCAATAAACCTCCCGTAATCGCAATATTTTTCATAAAAGCCATTGACTCCACTCGATACAACTCAGCGGGCGCATTCCAAAAAGAATGTACGATAAAGGTTACCGGCACCCAATATAAAAGCAACATTGTCGCTCCCAAAGAAGAACGATAACCAATCAAAACTAAAATCGCGCCGATCGCTAAAAACCAAATTGCGCCCAACAACAGAATATCCTGCTGCCAAGTAATGCCATACTCCGTCATCGTTAATTTAGTGGATTTAAAATAGTCGATAGAATCATAAGCTTCGACCAAAAAAATTAACGAAATAAATATCCTAGCAATCAAATCAACAATGTCTTTCATTTTTAATATTTTATGCGTGCCGTTCAGAAGTAGCGTCCTCGCTATTCGACCACCACTTTCTCTACCTGCTATACAATATTTATTCAAATTTATTCAAAAAAATTACGCACCGCCCGAGCAACATTTTGTCCATCCATCGCGGCAGATAAAATACCTCCCGCAAATCCTGCTCCTTCTCCGCAAGGAAACAATCCAATCATTTCGTCGTGCATCAAGTGCGACTTATTCCGAGGAATTCGAATGGGCGAACTCGTACGACTTTCCGCTCCAATAACCATCGCTTCTTTTGTGTAATAGCCTTTCATTTTTTTACCAAATTCTCGTACGCCAACGCGCAAACGTTTCGCGATCAACGGCGGTAATAACTCGTGTAGTGGCGCACTCAACAAACCCGGAATATAAGACGTATCTCCCACACTCGCCGACAACTTACCTTGTGCGAAATCGGTCAATCGTTGTGCTGGTGCTTTTTGTGATCCATCTCCGAAGGCAAACATAGCACTTTCTACCGATTTTTGAAATTCTAAGCCGGCAAATACCCCAAACTGTTCGTAACCAACCAAATCTTCTGCCTCTACCGCAACTACCGTTCCTGCATTTGCAAAAGGGGAATCTCGGCGTGACATCGACATTCCATTGACCACAATTTCGCCCGGTGCCGTTGCTGCCGGAACGATTAAACCACCGGGACACATACAAAAAGAAAAAACGCCTCTCCCCTCTACTTGACAAGCCAAGCGATAACTTGCAGCCGGCAAGGCTTCTTCCCGCTTGGTCTGCCGATATTGCACTTCGTCAATCAATCGCTGAGGATGTTCAATCCGTACCCCTAGCGCAAATGGCTTCGCCTCAATCCGAATTTTTTTATCCACCAGTAATTGATAAATATCGCGCGCAGAATGTCCCGTTGCTAAAACCACCGCAGCAGCGCGATGCGTTTGTGTTCCATTAACCACTACTCCTTGAATCCGACCTTTTTCGGTTAAAAAATCCGTCACCTTTGCCCCAAAGTGAATTTCACCACCAAAAGCTTCAATCGTTGCTCTGATGTTTGCAACAATCTTAGGCAATTTATTTGAACCAATATGAGGATGTGCATCTACCAAAATATCACTTTTAGCACCGTGTTCCACTAACAGTCGCAATACTTTTTCAATATTACCCCGTTTGTGCGAGCGCGTGTAAAGTTTACCATCAGAGTAAGTTCCTGCTCCGCCTTCCCCAAAACAATAATTCGAATCCGCGTCCACAATCCCATCCTGCTGAATGGCTTTTAAGTCTCTTCGACGCAGGCGAACATCTTTCCCACGATCAAAGATAACAGGCTTCAAGCCCAACTCAATTAATTCTAACGCGGCAAAATAGCCTGCTGGTCCCGCACCAACAATGATTACTTTTTCTGCCTGAGTTACGCTTTCCAAATTGGCTAACAGCGCTGGTGCCGCTTCGGGCGCTTCATCGAGGTGCAAATTGACCAATAATCTAAAATAGACCTGCTTTTGTCGGGCATCAATTGAGCGACGATGTACCTGACAGCTTTTCACCCGTTCGACTGGAACCTTGGCTTTTTTAACTGCTTTTTGGAGAATGATGGTTTCGTCCGAAGCCTCACTCGGTATAAGCTTAATTTCAACTGATTTAATCATAGAAGACAAAGTTACGAAGTAGTCACTAGAGCAAGTCTACTTTTTTTGAATTTTCAAGCAAGTTCTCTAAAATATTGTAGGAATGGCGGTAGGAGTATCCCCTTAGCTTGGCGCTAAAACAACTTTGTCAGTTGATACACGAGGGTACAACTGACAAAGGAGTGAATCATCTGATTCGTAATAAAGGTATCGGAAAAGCTTATCAATGCTTAATCCTTATTCATTTGAAGTCGCCGTCGCTTCTTCTTCGGCAACAATTTTATTGAGCATCGTGCGATCTACCACCAAAAAACTATCTGGGATGAAGACACGTACTTTAACGATCTCGAAACACTGTTTGGTTTCTATTTCGTCTGAATTTTTATTCTTTTTATTTTTGACGCGGGTTTTGATCGCCGTTCGTTCTAAGTCTTTTGAATCTAGATTGAGCATAGCACCTTTCGCTGCAAAAACGAGGTCGTATCTCCCCTTTTTAACAAAATGGTTTAAGATACTTGGAGAAGCATCATATAATTCAATGGAAGTTTCAACCATGATCGTGTTAGAGGACCATTTTTGAAATTCGTAATCGCCGTAAATATTTAAGGATACACTGGTGATGGAATCACTCAATTCGAAAGTTTGGTGGAGGACTTTTTCCAACTGAGCACTTGCTATTTGAACAAAGTTCAAACAGAAAGCAAGTAGCAAGGCTTTCTTCATTATTTGTTGTATGTTTTGGTTGAGGGATTAATTAATTAAAAGTAAATTCCCTTTTGTAAGTTGTAAGTATCGTTAAGCAGCTTGTTGTATTTTGGTTTTACGAACTGCTTTATTGCAATTTAAGCTATTTTGACCAAAAAATAAAGGGCAAAGTACAAAGTACCCTGCCCTTTAACATATCTATAAGATTTGTAAATTATAGTGAAGCGTCGGTTGTTACGTTCGCCGAACTAGTAGCTTCGTCCGTTGCGCCCTGTACGGTTACGCCTCTAGGAACGAAGACTTCGTAGCTAATTACTTCCACCAACTTTCCAGTTTTAAGCTTAATTTGCTTCTGGAGGTCAGGGGCATATACATAGAAGCCTTCTTCATTCGTCTTAGAACGCAAGTTGTATCGGCCGACTCTTACGAGTGACTTTAACATCGTGTTGCTTCCACCGGAAATGGCTACTTTAATTTGGATGCGCATGATCTCTTTGTCCCATTCCGTGACTTCAATTTCGCCGGGAATATCTAGCACAACGACATCATTTCCTTTAAGGTTAAAGGATTTCACTAGTGTTTTTTGAGCTTCTACCTGTGCAAAAGTTGCGGTAGACATCAACAAACTAGCTAAAATGATCAGTACTGTATTTAGGTTCTTCATATCAAACCTCCTTTTTTGTTTACGAAGTTATGTTAAAACAACTTCTATATTAAGTTAATTAATAATTCTTATAAAGTCAATTATTCAGCGGCTTTTCTTTCCTTTAAAATTAAGGCTAACTAAGAAACAACCGCCATTCTAATTTTCAATAATTGTGTCAATAAATCCTCTAATTGATCCAGCGGCAACATATTCGCACCGTCTGATTTTGCAACGGCTGGATTTGGATGCGTTTCGATGAATAATCCATCTGCACCAACTGCAATTCCCGCTTTGGCAATCGTTTTAATAAGTCCAGGTTTTCCGCCCGTTACGCCCGAAGCTTGATTCGGTTGCTGCAAAGAATGCGTACAATCGAGTACTACGGGTGTTTTAAAACTTTGCATGACAGGAATTCCTCTAAAATCGACGACCAAATCTTGGTATCCAAAAGTAGTCCCGCGTTCCGTTAGCAAAACTTGCTCATTGCCCGATTCTCTTAGCTTGTCTACTGCGAAAGTCATTGCTTCAGCGCTAAGAAACTGTCCTTTTTTAATATTGACAATTTTCCCAGTTTTGGCGGCAGCGACCAACAAATCTGTTTGGCGACATAAGAAAGCCGGAATTTGCAAAATATCAACATACGCAGCAGCCATTGCTGCTTCCGCTACGGAGTGAATATCCGTTGTTACCGGGAGAGTAAGCTGATCTCCAATTTTTCTTAAGATTTTCAACGCTTTTTCATCCCCAATACCCGTAAAAGAATCTAATCTAGAGCGGTTAGCTTTGCGATAAGAACCTTTAAAGATGTATGGTATTTTCAATCGTTCACAAATTGCAGACACTTTTTCTGCGATTTCAAAAGCCATTTCTTCTCCTTCGATGGCACAAGGTCCAGCAATCAAAAAGAAATGATTGGTAGAAAGATGTTTTAGATTTTTTAAAGCTTGTAAAGGATGCTGGCTCATAAGTGATAAAATCTTAGTTTTTAAACAAAAATCTTGATTAGTTGAAAATCAATGAGATATAAACCTTTCTTCACATCTTCTATCAATACAAACGCAAATGTATAAGAAATAGTTCACTTTTTCAATCTTTTTTAAAGAATATAATTCTGTCATTTCCGCAAAATACGCGTTTTTTAAAAATTTAATTTTGCTTATTTTGGTTTTTATTAATTAATATTCTTCTTGCGTTTTTTCTATGAAATAATTACCCGTGAAGTGAATGTCCTACAAAACCATCGTTATTAAGCTTTTTTTTAATAAAAAAGTAAATACTTTTCTAGGTCGTGATTTTGTAGGCAAAAGTTTAGCAAATAGCTATTTTTTTGAGGCTACATCCATAGAAAATAACACTGACTAACGATCTTAATACCAGCTTCTCTATATATAAGTATACGTGTAGAAAGGCACCACCGTTTGGTCTATCCGCAAAAAAATTCAAAAACAGCAAGAAGTCAACAGTATAAGTCGCTTTTCAAAAGAATGTGACCCTAGCTTGTACTGCTGAGCTGTTTTTACTTTTTAAGTCTTTCTTACACACCAATATCTTCGTTCCACAATTCGGGAAAGTTTTGGATAAAATTTTTCATCATTTGAATACAGGCAGGACTGTGTACAAGGGTCACTCCTACTCCTTTGCTTTGGAGTAAAGCTTCTTCTCCGAGGAAAGTTTCATTTTCGCCGATTACTACTTGAGGAATCCCATAAAGGAGAATAGCGCCCGTGCACATTGGACAAGGAGAAAGTGTCGTATATAAAATAGAAGATTGGTAAACTTTAGCCGGTAAGCGCCCCGCATTTTCTAAAGCGTCCATTTCTCCGTGTAGGATCGCACTGCCCTGCTGTACCCGGCGATTATGCCCCCTTCCAATAATTTTGTCTTCGTGTACTAATACACTTCCAAT
>CALFBG010000384.1 GCA_937951685.1 uncultured Saprospiraceae bacterium
TTCACTAATTTATGACGAGTAAATTTTATTTCACTCTTCGTTAAAAAGCCTTGAAAACCAATGGTTTCCTGCATTTTTCGCCTCGATTGAAGCAAAATTTCCTTCCGTCAAAATCACCAATCTATTTGGTAAACCTACTTAATCACAATTCAATTTTGTCTTAGTACTTTCATTTCCTTTTTAAAACAACTAGCGTTATTTGTTCGAGAACTATAAAGCTCATATATTTGCACTTTCTATTTTTCTGGGCTGGTTAATTCTATTGAATGAGCGATCAAATCAAGCATGAGTGTGGTATTGCTTTAGTACGTCTATTGAAGCCACTTGACTATTATCACAAGAAATATGGTACCAATCTTTACGGTATTAACAAGTTGCGATTACTAATGCAAAAGCAACGAAACCGAGGACAAGATGGTGCGGGAATCGCAACGATCAAATTGAATCCAGAACCCGGAACACGCTACATCAGTCGTCGCCGGAGCATTAGTTCTAATTACCTCACAGATTTATTCCAAGGCGTTTACGGTTACTTTAATGATTGTACCCCAAAGCAATTGGAAAATGCAGCGTGGCTTAAGCAAAACAAGCCTTACATGGGGGAGTTACTCTTAGGACATCTCCGCTACGGTACGCACGGCGTCAATACCGTTGAGACTTGCCACCCTTTTCTCCGTAGGAATAACTGGATTAGTAGAAACTTGGTATTAGCGGGCAACTTTAATATGACCAACGTGGATGAACTTTTTGAAGAGTTGGTCACTTTGGGGCAATATCCAAAAGAGAAGTCAGATACCGTGACGGTACTTGAAAAAATCGGTCATTTCCTCGACGACGAAGTGCAGCGCTTACACGACTGGTATAAGCCGGACAACCGAAGCAAGCAAGAAGTCAACGAATTGATTTTTCAGAACCTTGATGTGCAGCGTATCCTACGACGGGCGAGTCGTAAGTTTGATGGTGGTTATGCCATGGCGGGCTTAATTGGCCATGGAGATGCTTTCGTGATGAGAGATCCTTCTGGCATTCGTCCCGCTTTTTATTATGCCAACGAAGAAGTTGTCGTAGTCGCCTCTGAGCGCCCCGCTATCCAAACCGCTTTTGATGTTCACTTTAGTAAAGTGAAAGAAGTACAAAGAGGACACGCTTTGATTATCAAACGCGATGGTAGCATTAGCGAAGTACCATTTATCGAACAACGCAAACGAAATGCTTGTTCTTTTGAGCGGATTTATTTTTCTCGTGGAACGGATAAGGATATTTATCTCGAACGAAAGAAATTGGGCTTTCAATTAGCCGAGTCTGTACTCAAAAGTGTACACCACGATTATAAGCATACCGTTTTTTCTTTCGTTCCGAATACCGCAGAGTCCGCCTTTATGGGCTTAGTAGAAGGTGTTCATAAACAACTGAACGATTATAAAAAGCGAAAAGTCATGAGCTTGATCGGCAATGATTTAAAATCCAAAAAATTAGATAAAATTTTCGCATTGACACCAAGAGTAGAAAAGATTGTCGTCAAAGATGCGAAGTTGCGAACCTTCATTGCGGACGATACTTCGCGAGCGGATTTGGTCTCACATATCTACGATGTAACCTACGGAATTGTTGAAAATGATAAAGATTATCTCGTGCTCCTCGACGATTCCATTGTCAGAGGCACAACCTTAAGAGATAGTATCATCAAAATTGTTTCTCGCTTAAGACCTAAGAAAATAATCGTTGTTTCTTCTGCTCCACAAATTCGTTTTCCAGATTGCTACGGCATTGATATGTCTAAGATGAAAAACTTCGTTGCTTTCCGTGCTTTAGTTGAATTATTAAAACAAAATGGCAAGAAACATCTTCTGAAAGAAACTTATGCACGTTGTAAAGCTTCCGAAAATCAGCCTATCGAAAAAGTAGTTAACGAAGTTATTCCACTTTACGATACATTTAGTTATGAACAAATTTCTAAAAAAATAGCGCAGATCGTTACGCCGAAAGGCATCAAACCTAAAGTAGAAGTCATCTACCAAACCGTTGAAGGTTTGCACAAAGCTTGTCCCAACAACAAAGGAGATTGGTATTTCTCGGGGCTTTATCCAACGCCGGGTGGAAACCGAGTCGCCAACCGCTCTTTTATGAATTTCATGGACAAGTCTGATGAAAGAGCGTACTAGAGAAAAATGATTTTCTCGCTAGTTACTGGATACCCTTTAACAAACGAGCAAGCAATATAGAATGGGGCAACATCACCACTGGTAATGTTGCCCTATTTTATTTAAACATAGAAGTTGTTTTAAATCGTACAAAGCATTTCTGCTGCTGCGGCTAAAGTTTCTTCTTTTTTCGCGAAGCAAAACCGGATGACCTGATCATTTCTTCCACTCGAGTAAAACCCTGAAATTGGAATAGCGGCAACCCGATAATCTTTGGTAATCCGCTTCGCAAATTCAACATCATTTTCTAGACTAATCGCGCTGTAATCGACCAGTTGAAAATAGGTCCCTTGACAAGGAATCGGCTTAAACCTCGACGTAGAAATTGCCGACAAAAAGTAATCTCTCTTTTTTTGAAAAAAATCACTGAGCGCTAAATAATGCGATGCTGTTTTGAGATAATCCGCTAAAGCATACTGCGTAGGCGTATTAATCGTAAAGACGTTAAATTGGTGGACTTTCCGAAATTCCTTCATCAAATATTTCGGTGCGACGCAATAGCCCACGCGCCAACCCGTCGCATGAAAAGTTTTACCAAAAGAAAAAGTAACAAAGCTACGCGCCAACAATTCTGGATAGCGCAATACACTTTCGTGCTGCACGCCATCATAAATTAAATGCTCATAAACCTCATCGCTCAAAACGATAATGTTCGTATCCCGAGTTAACGCTTGTAAAGTCTCCAAGTCCGTCGCCGTCAGAATACTTCCCGTTGGATTGTGTGGCGTATTGATGATGATCATTTTCGTCTTGCTCGTCACCAATGACTTGAAGCGATCCCAGTCTATTTTAAAGTCTGGCTTCGTCAATTCGTAGCAAACGGGCACACCACCACAAAGCTCAATGGACGGTCGGTAAGAATCGTAAGCAGGCTCAATCAAAATGACTTCCTCGCCCGCTTGAATACAACTACTGATAATCGTAAAAATCGCTTGCGTAGCGCCTACCGTCACTGTAATCTCATCGGCAGCAGATAACTTAGCGCCGTACATTTTTTCTATTTTTTGCGCAATTTGTTCGGTTAACTCCGGTACTCCAGTCATCGGAGCATATTGATTTTTTCCAGCTTTCATGTACTGATTAACCAATTCCATCAAAGCCGGATCACAGTCAAAGTCGGGAAACCCTTGCGAAAGATTAATTGCTCCGTGTATTTTGGCCAGCTGAGACATGACCGAGAAAATAGTTGTGCCTACTGCGGGTAGTTTGGAGTTCAGCGTAATCGGTGTTGATGACATAGAGAAAGATTAAAAAGTGTAGCGCTCCTTACGAAAAGCTATTGATATTTTTTGTAAATACTTGTAATCGTTTCCGCGAGTTTCTTGTCTTTTTCGGTAACACTATTCCCGGCGTCGTGTGTTTGCAAATGAATTTCCACCGTATTCCAAGTATTCGTCCAAGTGGGATGATGATTCTGTTTTTCGACGTGTAGTGCAACTTCCGTCATAAACCCGAAGGCTTCCGCAAAGTCTTTAAATTCAAATTTAGCTTTTAACTGCTGATCGGCTTCTTTCCACATAGGAAGTTGTTTTAAAAAGTTTAATAGAATATTTTAAAAATAATCATTTGCCCCACAATTTCTAGCAATTTGCAGAATAAATAAGATTGTAGATTGAAATTGGCGTATTTTGCGCGGAATACGGATAATCCCACTACGAATCAAAATAATCTTACACGAAATTCGTGTTATAAGTTCACTCAACTCAAATCGAGTTCAAAGGCAACTAACAATGTCTCTTTTAAAAAAACTAGCGGGCGAAACGGCTATTTACGGTGTCAGTAGTATTCTTGGCAGAGTCTTACACTTTGTCATTCTGACGGTTTATTTGACGCGCGTACTAGCAGACAGCGAATATGGTATTTTCTCTGAAATGTATTCTTACGCAGGAATGCTGATGGTCCTTTTCACCTATCGCATGGAAACTGCTTTTTTTCGTTATGGTAGCAAGCCCGGCGAATTAGATAAGAGTTTTTCGACCGCTTCCATTTCGCTGATCGTTTCTACCTTATTTTTTGTGGGTGGTATGATACTCTTAGCCCCACAGATTGCTGAATATTTATTACAATATCCAGATCGTGCAGATTACGTGATTTGGTTTGCGCTCATTATCGGCTTTGATACTTTGGCGGCTATTCCTTTTGCGCGACTACGCTTAGAAAATCGACCGATTAAGTTTGCGGTGATTAAAATTTTAAATATCTTAATTAATGCGGGATGTATCTTTTTCTTTTTAGAAGGAATTCCGTTTTTAATTGCCCAAGGCTTTGACGGTTGGGAAGCCTTCTATTTTCCCGAACATTTATTAAGTTACGTTTTCGTTGCTAATCTCATGGCTAGTGCCTGCGTCATGCTCTTGCTACTGCCCGCCTATTTCAAAATAAAATTCCAGTTTGATTTTTCCTTGTGGCGTACGATGATGCAGTATACTTTGCCATTGGTCGTGGTTGGTTTTGCCGGGATTTTCAATCAACTTAGTAGCGTCCCTTTGCTAAAAAGTTTTTTGCCGGGTGCACTTGAAGAGAAACAAGCTGCGATGGGACTCTATAGCGCCGCTGCCAAGATTGCTGTTTTGATGAATTTGTTTATCCAAGCTTTCAACTACGCGGCGGAGCCCTTCTTTTTCAACCATGCTGACCGACAGGATGCCCGACAAATGTACGCTCAAACCGCACAAGCTTTTGCTATGGTGGGCAGTTTGGTTTTTCTAGGCATTCTCCTTTATTTGGATATCGTGCAGTTGATGATTGGAGAAGACTTGCGTGGAGGAATTGATATTGTTCCGATTTTATTACTCGCTTATTTTTTCCTCGGTTTGTATTACAATTTCTCGATTTGGTACAAACTAAAAGATCAGACTAAAATTGGCGCTTACATTTCCATCACTGGCGTGGTTATTACCTTAGCGATTAACTTCTTTTTATTGCCCCGCATCGGTTACCAAGGTGCTGCTTGGGCCGCTTTGGCTTGCTACGCTTTCATGGCGGGCGCCAGCTACTGGACGGGAAGAAAATATTATCCCATTGCTTATCCGATGCAAAAAATCGCTACGTACATCGTGGTAGCCGTTTTGGGATATTTCGCGAGTCTGTTTTTGAGGCCTTATTTACAGGAAAGTTTATACTTAATTTTATTGGTCAATACTTTGATTTTAGCCGTTTGTTTGACCGTTTATTATCAACTAGAAAAAGTGGTCATCCGCAGTTTATTAAAATTGGATCAATAAATTTCAAACTATCAACTTCAATACTTTTCTACGCTTTGCTAAGTCTACGCCATGAAACCTTTTTTTAAAACACCTGCGCCCTACCTGATTGCTTTGTTTTTAACCGTACTTTATCTTAGTTTACCCTGGTTGACACAACAACTGATCAGTGAACCTATGTTCTCTAAAAGTGCAGCGTTAGATCGTAAAAACATCGTCCGTTTTGTTCGCTACGCGATGACTTTTCCACTGAGCGAATTACTGGCAAAAAAATACTTATTCCTTGTAATCTTCCCTTATTTTGTACTGCTTTGCGTTGCGCTAAAATTTGTTTATCAACGTACCAAAAAGGTTCTAAAGTACGGAAGTCTCGCGATCGTCATCCTCCTTTTATGCTTGTATCTTTTTCCTAATAGTTTACTCGTATTCGAAAATCAGCGGGCAAGTATTAGCCACGGCACCGTTGGGAAGGGCTGGCTAGAAAATGGAAAACGGATCCCTTTTGAAGGAGAAAATTATACAAGTTACAGCTTCTTAGGGTATTTAATGGGTAGAACTTTTGTACACGAGCAGGTTAAGCAAACGCTACTTGATGCTTATGAAATTTGCGAAACAACTTGCCCTTCCATTTACTTTGTCTTGGGAGAAACAGGAAAATGTAACGGCGGAAAGTTTTTACCGCACCGTACCCACCAAAATGGCTTAAGCGTAGATTGTATGAGTCCACTGCGTCAAGATGGGCAACATTATCGCACGCATCATTTATTCAATCTTTGGGGCTATGGTTTGGAGTTTGACCATCAAGGACAAACACCGACGTATGAAATTGATTACGAAACAATGGCACAACATCTCCTCGCCCTCCAAAAAGCCGCCGCTAAAAATGGCTTACGCATCCAAAAAGTGATTTTTGATCCCGTGCTCCAACCGCAATTATTCAAGACGAGCGTTGGTCCGCAAATCCGTAACTTACCCTATACCAAAAATAGAGTTACCGTACGACATGACGATCACTATCACCTTGACTTTGCCTTGCGCTAAGCAAAGGCTTAGGGCGATTTTCGTGCCTCAATACTGATCAAAATCTAACACCATTTAATGGCAAAGTAATTTGTCTTGGTACTTAAGTAGTTCCCGGAATTAAATTAACTAATAATTTGAAAGCCTTTTAAGCTTCTACTTCGTTAAAAAGCCTCGCCAATGCTACGGCATTGTCTGTGTTTTTTGCCTCGTTTAAGCTCAAAATTCTTTTCAACTTATTGTAAACCCAATTTCCGTGAACTACTTAAGTAGGTTTATTTTTATAAAAATTAGTACGTAAAGGTGTGGAACCAGTCATAAATTGACCAGCGATTTTTATAGATCAACACCAGCAGTGCAACGAAACCAAAAGCGAAAATAAGGCGTGCGTTGCGCTTAGTCTTTTCGTATTTTTCCCGTCTAG
>CALFBG010000385.1 GCA_937951685.1 uncultured Saprospiraceae bacterium
GCCGTATTGAGGTTGGCTTGATAGAGCTCTACTCTTTGTTTGACATTGACCGCCATTTGGTGGATGGAGCGGGCCAGCGTTTTGGAAACATAGTTGTTGGCATCTGGAAAATTAGCGGCAAAGCCATCTTCCGAGAACGCGGCGATTTGGTGAGCGGAGGTATAGTCTGCTCCGTTGTTGTATAACGTATTGACCACATTTTGAGGATCGTCTGAATAAGGATCATTGGGATAAACCCGCAGTAAGCGTTGGCAACTTTCTAGTGCTTTGATGACGATGTGTTGATCTAGGGTTGTCGTTGTCCAGACGAGTCCATCGACATCGTTTTGATTATTAAAATCAAAAATATTTAAGTCGAAAGTAGCGTTGTCATCATAGAATGATGATGGAATGTTATCGTTGGTGATTTGGATGTATGTTGACATTATGGTTTTATATTTTTATATCAATCGTAAAATATTTCAAATTTAATTTCTGATGAATAGATCAATTCTGGTCAGGTGTTAAACCAAAGGATGCTTTGGTTTTCTGATACGTTTCATCATGTCCCCAAGCTTTAAAAGTGATATAGTTTCCATTATTAGATATATCTGCAACTTTTATATCCTGCTCTTGGGGGTTCAATCCCAATGCTTTGAATATGCCCTTCCAATGTTTTAAGATAGAATCAACATGCTCCTTACCAAATTGAATCCTTCCTTCCTTTCCTCTATCAAAATGATTGGAAAGTGCGAGGTTCATTCGACTGCCTCCCATAAATAGATTGCCTTCAGCTGAATTAACATCTTTAAAAAAATCCTTCACCTTTTTATTGATTTCACTGTTGGTTAAAACGTGTTTATTAGGATTTTCTCTAGCATGTTTATAAAGTTTATTCCATCTGGATTCAAAATCTTTAGATTTACCTGTTTGTACTTTATCCATCAATCTCAGAAAACTAGAAAAGTGTTTATTGGCTTTGTTTCGTTCTTTAAATGTGTCGTTCGCATTAACATCATCTACTGAATGATTCCTCTTAATTAAAGAATGTATTGTCCTTGCCAAATCACTAGCCGAATAAATATGTCTTAGGTGCATATTACTGACATTATCCATATTATTCTGAAGCAATCCTCTTGAGTGTATCGGAGTCTTATTTGCATAAAAATCCCTAACTTCTTTAGACTGACTTCTAGTCATCCGATGAAGTTTACCATACATGACTCGCCTAATGATGGCATCTACTCTTATATCTCCGGTAAATCTTGGTCGCTTAAGAGATTTTGGTCGTCTCGTATGCCCACCTACATCTTCATAATTAATCGGATTTCCTCCCACAAACGCATACAAATTCAAGCCATCTACCGTTCCCGCAGGATCGGGATTCAGCCAGCGTCCCAGCCAAGGCGCATAATAGCGCGCGCCATAATAATACAAACTACTGCTATCGTCCTTTTCCTTGTTGGAGTAACGGTATTCTTTGAGTTTTACTTCTTTTTCAGATTTCCCAACGACGAAAGAAGTTCCTCCATAAGGAAAATATTCTTCATAGCTAATCAAAGCTCCTGCGTCATCCAACTCCAAGGCAATCGACCCTAAGTGGTTGTCATACTGATAGCGGAATTGCCAAGTATCAATTGCATCTACTTCTCGATTGAAATCATCTTGAATCCAATGATGAACCGTTGCAATGCGACTTTTGTCGTCCATCACTTGTAAGGTCTGCCGTTCAAAAATTTGGGTCGTTATTCCGCTGACTTGGGTTTTGGTACGTTTGATTTCTACCGCACCCAAATAGATTTTTTCTTCGATCTGGATTTGATCGCCATTCATTAAGCGTTCAGCAACTTTACGAATGCGTTGACCATGACCGTCATAAACATAGTATTCACTATCATTGGGTTTGTCAGCTCGCTGAATCAAATCAATACTCGCCATATGATTGTGATAATTCCAATGGATAGCGCGTAAATGATCGAGACTTTTAATATTGCCGTGTGGATCATAACTTTGATCCGCCAACTGATTGGAGGTTTCCGCAACCGCTAAATCTTTGGTCCACGAACGAGAAGAATCTGAAGCGACGTGTTGTTTTTGAATTAGATTTCCTGCTACATCGTAGGTGAAATTTCGCGTATAATTTTGTAGGGTACTGCCGTTGTTGACCGTTAAGTATTGACTTTGCTTACAAGCATAAGCAGGGTTTTGATATTCTTGTCCCGTCAAAGCAGGATGTTCTCTTCCCGTGGCGATAGTCAGCCGATAAAGTGCATCATAAGTATAATCCGAAAGCGCATATACGACTTGATTATCGGTATAAATAGTCGGTTGAGAAAGGTCTCTCAAGCGGGTAATATTGCCATGTGGATCATAAGTATATTGAATGTCTTGCATCACTTGCTGATCATTGGTTCTGATGCTTTGGAGAGACAACAAACGGTAAGTCGTGTCTTCATAAATATAGTTAGTACTTATACCATTGCCATAACGAATGCGCATGCGCTGACCTTTGGCATCATAGGTAATTTCTTCCACGAAAGCTTTATTGGTTCCATCCGTCAAGCGTACATTTTCTGTTTTTAACCAACCTTCTGGATAATATTCAGGAGTGGCAATGCTTCCATCTGGATAGGTCGCGGATTCGACTCTACCTAAGGCATCAAATTGGGAAGTTGTTTGGAAAATTTCCGTTTCCATTTTTACAGTTGTTGGATCATCCCAATTGCTCATCGTTTTGTAATCAGTCCGCAACTGACGACGACTTACCAGCAAAGCTCCACTGATGCTGTAGCCATCGGCATACTGAATGCCTGCTTCATCGTAATGGACAATTACTTTGCCTCTAAGGTTTTTGTTTTGATCATCCGGTTGACCTTCTCCATATTCTATCTTTTCTACAATTTGATTCATCACCAAACCATTGCCATCATCTCCTTCTACATGAATGGTCAGAGGGCGCCGCAAAGCATCGTAAGTCCATTGGGTATGAAAATTTCGACTGTCCCACATATGAACTTCTTGTCCCAATACATTTTTCAAAATCCAATGTTCACCTGCATCTACACTGGAAGACCATAAGGAATTACCCAATAAATCGTAACGATGAACAAAATTATGATTGGCATTAGTAATGTCTGTTTGATAAAAACGAGGATCGGTACTCGACAATTCATGGCTTTTGATATCGAGTTCATGATGGGTTTTCAAGAGTGTTGGATTATTGTCCAAATTATTCAAACATTCAATGGAAAGAAAGGGACGTCCCATGTTGTCGAGCATGGATTGGTGGGGCGTATTGTAATGCAAGACCGCTTTGTCCAATGCATCTTGTTCATCTTCCGTCAGGTCAAGGCTTCCATTGTTCTGTTGATAATAGGTAGAATCTAAAACGGTATCATTTTCATCATAATGTGCTACTTCCCACGGAGAGAAAACGACTTTAGTAAAAAAGCCTTTTGCCGTATCTACGCGTACTGTTCGCATCAAGGGATCATAGTTTAAAATTGAAGTCACGCCATAAGTACACAGTTCTTCTTCCGATTCATAATCCGCAGTCGAACTGTAAAATGGTTCGTATTGTTTGACGGCGCCTCCTTTGTTGTTGTACGTTGTTCGACCAGATACCAGCCAACGATTTTCGCACAAGCCTTCGGTTGGATTTCCATCACTATCATAAATCAATTGCCCGTTTCCATCTCTTAAAAAAGCAATGCCTGTATCAGCATTGATCTTGCTTTGCAGCACATGCCCTAAGCCATCGGAATACGTCAGATGGGTTTGAATTTTGGTCAATTCTTCAGGAGCTAAATCCTGAACGTGTTTTTCTCGATGCAGTTCTAAATTGTAAACTGGTTCCCGATCATTTTTCCAAGCAAATAAATCGTAATAAAAATAACTTGTTGCCTGCTGCAAATAATCTTGTGGATTGGCTAGAATCGCGTCCTTATTTTGTGTGCTAGGCAAGGTATAATTATCGAGGTCTAAATCACCAGCTAGTTGATTATTTTGATAACCATAAATCGTCGTTGCAATGACTTGTCCGAGTGGATCAAAAAGTACTTCAGCAATATTGGCATTTAAATCGGTTACTTTGATTGGCTTCAAAAAACAATAATCATTTGCTAAGGTAGTCGTATTGCCCAAAGCATCAGTAGAACTTTGTAGTAAAAGATAATGATCATCATAAACCATTTCAGCTACAGCGCCAAAAGGGTCTTCTGTTTGATAGGGTAGATAAAACCCACTGGCATCTTTGTAAGATTGAATTGAACTCGGTAGCCACCATAAATCGTTTCCATCCACTAAATACCCTGCCGTTTCGAGCATACTGGTATCTACCTTATTGTCGTAAACATCCGCAACGAGCGCTGTTGTAAATACCGCCGCTTCCTGATGATGACTTAATGCCTGCGCGGTGATTTGTCCCAAAGGCAATGCCGCATCTTGCGCTGCGTTCCAGAAATAATGTTGACTCCAAGACAATAGTTTTGACTGCGGGACAGTTCCTGAAAAATCTTGTGTATCAGTGAGTGGGTTGGCTAGTGCCGATTGAAGTAAGCTTTGAATTTGATCGCTGGTAAAGTAGCTGTCGGAAGCTAAGTTGGCTCCACGGATCTCAAAAGATTTCTGTTCATAAGGAACACCAAGCAAACGAAAGTCCGTAGTTTCGTTGATGAGTTGATTTTCTGCGGCGACTATTTTTAAAGTCCCTTGTTCCTCATACTCCGGCGTTTGTCGAGGATAAAAGACTTTGCAAGATTCCAATACCTGTCCATATTCATCGACGTTTGTCGTAAAGTCGTGTTCGATGCGTGGGTCGAGTGGATTGCGTTCGTAATGATAGGAGATGTTTTCATTAGTGGTCACCAAACAAACGGCCCATTTTTGATTGATTTTTGGCTGAACCAAACGAACCGTAAAATTACTTTCTGTCACCGCATAAGGATAATCTACTAAAGCTGGATTTTTATCTGCATCCTGACCATAAACTTCCGTTCTCAACAATCTACCATGTAAAGCACGATAGGCTTCTCGTATGGTTTCTCCATCACTTCCGTTAAACGATTCGTCCAAAACCGTATCCGGTAAATCCAGTGCCAACTCGTTTTGATAATAGTCTTTCGCATATTGATTCGACAATACATTGGCCTTGTAAAATGCGCCCGTATGGTACCACGATTTAGTATAAACTGGAGCGACATAATTAGCTTCCTCCACTTCAAAGTCTACCGTACCATGTAAGTCTTCTTTCTCGTAGTTTTCAAAAGTTTCGGTATCCCAACGTTCCACAAAACCAAAGCCCCGAAATTCTTTTTCGTCGGGATCGTAGTAACCGTCGTGATAGGCATAGCGTTGTACGAATTTGCTGCCCGCAATCAAGTCAATGGTTTCTGACTGCTCAATGAGTTGAACCGGAAAATGCAATTTGGTTTTCCATGGCGTTCCAGCAGCAGCGTCTTGCAAGTAAAATTTGGTCGATGGACTATATTGATAGCGCGTAATCGTGCCGAGATTGTTGACGACTTCCATCAAAAGATTGGGCTTGGTAGTTCCTGAAAAAGCGAGGTATTCTTGTTTTAAACTCAAATCCGAATCAATGGTGGTCAATACCAGACAAGACGTTCCATTGCCCAAAATATCGGCAAAGCTGATTTGACTGAGGTCTTGATAGCTACCCGGTAGAAATACCGTTTGCGCTTCGCTAAAATTATTACCGGCTTGGTTGTAAAAAACCTCGACCCGATTGTCATACGCATAAATTAAATCTACTGTTCCCGAGCCATCGATGTCGGCGAGAAATAAGCGTTTGGCATCAAGACCTTCGCCAAATCTTGGCGCATTGCCCAAACTTATTTTTTTACCAAAATAACCGTACCCGAGATTTGGCCAACAAGCCACCGCACCATCCGTGATTTTTACCAAATGATGTTTCCCATCACCAAAGACATCCGCAAAACGAATGACTTCCGCCTGCGACACATTTTGAGTACTCGGCAATTCATTGTCTTTTTGTCTTCGATAACTGGCCTCAAATCCTTTTCTTCCTTTTGATGGATAAACTTGGGTATTATCCTTTTCAAAAACCAGTAAATCTGCCAAACCATTTCCCGTAACGTCCAGCATCTTTCCTACCCGATTCGGATCGTCACTCGGATAGCTTTCAAAATGAGTAAAGGAGGTCCATGAACCATCCTGATGATTTTGGTAGTAACCTTTTTTTTGTGGATCATTGAGGACCAAATCCATCGCGCCAATGCCTTGTAAATCCATCAAGCTAAAGTGTTCCAGATTGTTGGGAAAGGAGCCAATTTCTTGAGGCGCCGCAAATTGCCCCGATCCTTTTGGGCGCTGATAAAGTACCGTTCGATCATTGTGATATAAAATGCCAGACAAACCTTCACCGTACAAATCAATCATCTGATACGCTCCTCCATTTAAAGGACCAGGAAGTCGATTGCCATTTGCTATTGTTAATCGCTGAAAGCTGGCAGCTTGTGCAGGATTAAAAACTTTTAGCCGATTATTTGCTTCTCGAATGAAATACAGTATATCGCCATCGAGAATTTGCCAATTTGTTGGATCAGCAGTTGTTTGGATTTCGGCAGCATCACTTAAGCTTAAGCCTTTAAACTGAAATTCTCTTCGAATGATGGTCAAATCTGCTGCCGTTCCTCCGTTTAATTGAGCCTTGTATTGATCATCGATGTAAAACAAATACGTCGGGTCGGGTTGAGAATAATCGAAATCAAGCGGAGGAGTAGATTTTGAGTCAATACTACCATCTGAATTTTGGCGATATCCAATTGTTTGAATCGTATTTAAAAAACTGAGCCGAGGGGCTTCTTCATAATCGAAAAGCATACCGTGCACCAAAACGGGATCCGTTCCCAATTCCTCAAAACGATGAAACATCAAAATGCCACGACAAAGCCGATGCGTTCGAATTTCAAATCCAGATTTAAAAGAAGAAAAAGAATCGAGCCTTTTTGCCCATAAATTAGTTTCCGAATAAGTAATTGCATTGGGATCTTCTAATTGTCGTTCGCCATAGTCAAAGACCACCTCAAAATGCCAGTTGGGTTGACGGTCTCCATCTAGGTAATTGCCATATTTAAGCTTGTGTATATATTTGTTGGCGCCAACCGATCGATTTTCCTCACACAAAACATTGGGAACATTATCATTGTTTTCTGCTTTGTATTCATATTGAATCTGATTGCCTTTCGCATCCAAGTGTTCTTCGATTAACCATTTGAATATTCTCTGATTATTCTCTGGATCATAGATTCGTGCCGCATCAGTTTTCCCAAAATAACTAGTCGTATTTTTGCTTGTAATTACTTTCCAAAAAATCGTATTGGTGCCCGGAATACTCCACTGTTGAATACTTGCAAACTGACCTTCGGTACGCGGGCAATAGTATTTTACGGTGTAGTCCGTTCCTTCTAAGGACACCGTTTCAATCGTTGGTTCCATGCTTTCATTCAAAAGCGGCACTAAATCATCTGCGTTGGAAATCAGAAAAGTGTCTGTTCCTTGATACTGAGGAAGTTGATGAGCTGTCTTTCTCGAAATATTGGGAATTGAAACTTGGAAGCCAATGCCGAAGGGACCATTTCCATTTCCAGAACTATAAGCTAAGTCAAGTTTAGGTTGAAAACCTCGACAGGGAGACGTAAAGATGGGGGCAGAAAAGTTGGAAGTTCCGGAGAAGGGATTGGGTTGAAAAGTTTCACCAATTCCATTAATCGCTCCCCCTCCTTTTTGCAAGGAAGATGTTGTTTTTTTCATTTGGATCGTTTCAGCATCTTTGCTTTAAAATAAATAGCATTTTATCACAAAAATCATTTACGTTACAACTAATATAGTAATTTTTTTTAATATGAAAATACTATTCATTATATATGTTAGATTTTTACCATAAAAGCATATGAGTGAGTGGAAGTGCAAATTTCGTTAGGCGCAGCTGAGTTTTTTGCCGTACAAGATTACTTACAAGTTGGAATACAAAACGATGTTTTACGAAAAATGTATAAAAGGCTGAAAGTTTAGATTTGAAGTTGTTTTAAAATGGAGTTGGAAATCAATGGCTTGCAAGCCTATCTCTTTGCCGGAAGACCGGTAAATCATCTACCTGTTTTAAAACAACTTCCATTTATTGAAGAAGTAATTCACGCCATTGACGACTACTTTTGAGGCGATAAATAACCATTTTTACGATTCGCCATAATAGCACTTTAAATTTTCTACCTAATTTGCTATGACTTAAATGTGGGAGTAAATTTTTTGTACTGAATTTTTTAGATTATTTTGGATACCTGTTACAGAAGTTTTTTCTATTCGTGTCGTAACCAACAAGTTAATGCTTTTGCAATATTTTGTTCAACCTCTTTTTTGAGGTGACTTTTTAAACAAATCAATTTTAACAATCAGAAAACGCTACAAATGATTCTACGATGGTAAAACCTGCTATTTTCTTATTACTATGTCTGCCTTTTATGGCGAGCGCCCAATGGTTACAGGATCCATTGGAGTTGTACGATGAGCCCGAAGGTTTATATGACCCTGATGCTTTAAGAAGTATCCATATTGAATTCGAAGAAAGTAATTATCATCAAATATTAGTAGATTCTTTCATTGCTAAAAACTTAGATTTTCGATTGCCCGCTACACTACAGATGAATGGAACGAATTATGACAGTGTAGGTATTCGCTATAAAGGAGGTTCTACTTTTCAGCATCCCAATGATGATCAAAGTCCCAAACTGCCCTTCAACATCGATATGAATGAATGGATCAATGGGCAAAAATTAATGAACTACAAAAAGATTAAGTTGGCCAATGCTTGGTTTGATCCTAGTTTCGTTAAAGGATTTGCAGCCTCCACGGTTTACAAAAACTATTTGCCTAGTTCGGAAGTAAACCTTACTAAGCTTTGGCTACAAGGAGAATATCTCGGTCTTTATGTCAATACGGAAGCGATCAACAAACAATTTCTAAGCAAACATTTTGGGGAGAACGATGGCATTTTATTTAAATGTGATGGCCCTCCACCAAATGCTACTGGATATTTAGATCCTTTACTCCAGTGGGAAGGATCAGATAGTCTAGCCTATTTCAATGGATATACTTTAAAATCCGATTATGGTTGGCAACAACTCGTTGACTTAATTCAAATACTTAACTTTCAGCCTGAAGCACTTGAAGAGGTATTGAATATTGATCGCGTCTTGTGGGCATTTGCCGTAAACACGGTTTTACTTAATTTGGATACTTACAACGGTTATTTTGCGCATAACTATTACTTATATCAAACCAAAGATGGATTATTCCAAATGATTCCTTGGGATTTTGACAATAGTTTTATCGGCGGGTTTCTTGGTCATAATTTTTGGACACCAGAAGTAATATATGAGTTGAATCCATTCTTAGGAGAAGATCTAGGTCCAGCGGGAATCTTCCGACCGCTAACCGTAGTACTTTTTAATAACCCTTTGTATCGCAAACAATACATTGCTCATATTCGAACGATAGTCGACGAGCTATTGCCACTGACTTCGTTAAAAACAAAACTAGAGCGGATGCAAGCATTGGCTTTTGTTGCCGCAAGTTTGGATCCTAATAAAGCCTTTGACATGATTGCTTTTTCTACTAATGTAGAAGAGGCATTTTGGTCAGGAAGTTGGGGATATGGAGGAATATTATCTAGCCTTGAAGGAAGAATAAACTATTTGCAAACGCATCCAGAAATAACACCAACGCCGCCAAAAATACAAGCGCTTTCCATCTCAAACGCGATCCTTCAACTCAAAGTAGACCAAGCCAATGACGTAGCACTAATGGCTACTGCCAGCCAATATCCTTCTAAATTTCAAGCTTATCCGATGTATGATGATGGCACTCATGAAGATGAAACCGCTGGAGATGGAATATACAGTTGCGCGCTTCCTTTTGATGGCGCCTTAGATTTAAAATTTTATTGCCGAGCTCAAAATGAGGAAGCGATGGTACTTGCTCCTGAACGAGCGGAATATGTATATTATAACTATTCGCCTTTAGCGAGTAATGAGGAACTAAGCCTAACCGAGGATATTCATTTGTATCCTAACCCAAGTCCAGGTTGGATTATTTTAAACAAAGCATCAGCGCCAACGGAGTTTTTTGAAATCTTTGACAATCATGGTCGAAGAGTTTTAAAAGGACAAGTTCAAGCTGGCATCCAAAAAATTGATTTGTCTTCGCTTCCTGCCGGAGTTTATTTTTTCCATATCGCTCAACAGCTTAGTCGAAAAATCCTGATTGTGCGGTAGTAGGTAACCGACTCAAGTATTCAGTATTGAAACGAAATAATCAAAAATTTTAATCTGCACTAATTACTAATTTTTCAAGCTCAAGAATTTCCCCTGTTTTTTTGTCCTTAAGTCCTAAAAAATAAATTCCGGAAGGATAGTTCGAACAATTTAAAGGTTGACTTTCAGCCAGTTTTATGAACCTCAAAGTTTCTCCTACAGCATTCCATAAATATAATTCGTATTCTATATCTGTTGAAAGTAAACTAAAAGTAAGTTGTACACTATTTGTTGCAGGATTAGGAAAAACATCAAACCAGTTTGTTTTTTTTATTACTGTTGTGCTTAATGGCAATTCATCAACCAAAGTATTAATTGTTGTATTCGTAACAATCGCTGGATTTTGATCAAAATAGATAGACGCTGTATTTTTAATAACTGTATAATCTGCTAAATCATCAATTGATCGAATAGAGTAACTAACAAATCCTTGGCTTTCTACAAAATTAGTCGTACTATCCGGCAAATAAATATCTTCAAACAAAAAGCGAATAATCCCTTCTTCATTGAGCACCGTTTGGAGATGATGACTTGTTTGCTCAACTCGAAAACTTGAAAAGTCCAAATTAGCATCTAAAGTATCTATGATAGCCACATCCCAAGCATAATCATTTCCCGTATTTTGAAATCGAATTGTATAAAACAATCGTTCGTCTTTGGAAGTATAATTTTCAATGCCGGAATTAAATGGACTTACCAGTTTATCATTTGGGTCGTAAGAACACCTAACAATCGTAGTATAATTAGAAGAAGTTTCCTCCACTAAAACAGACATTGAATCACGGTAAACGACCATCCTGTTTTCTATATTTTCACCCGTATAAGTTTCATCAGGCATATCAAAACTAATCTTAATTTCCTGAGCTTGATAAGGATAAAGCGTATCATAATTCCAAACTAATCTTCGATTAGGCAAATCAATAGTTTGGGGCGTTGGGGCAGCCTCTACATAGCTAATTAATTCATCAAAAATCAACTCAATCACTCCATTCGTTTCTATGAATGTTCCTGTATTTCTTGCTTTTAAAAAAAAATCCACCTGAGTATTACATCTTGCTGGGTGAGCATGCTGGTCAGAAGAAAACTCATGCCGTGTAAAATTTGGAAATAAACCAAAGTCATTATTTTGATTGCTTGGATTTCCTGTAGCATAGTTTTTTGTATAGCTAAGTGAGTCTGTTGTCAAGGTCCAATCAACACTTGGAACTAAACTCAAGGTATAAAGTTCTCCTTCTTCTGCTGGACTGAAATACCTCCCATTTGTATTCGTAAAAACTCGTCCGGTATTTGAAGACACCGTAGAGATTTCGATCATAGGGATACCCACTTCAAAACTATCTCTTTGTTGATTTTGATTAAAGTCATAAAAAACATTTCCCGAGATGCCTTGATCACAAGCAGCTAAAATTTGGTTTTTATTCATACAACCTTCAGCGTTATTAAAAACATCAACTTCTCCACCTATTGCCCAATCGTTACATAAAATATTAATCGCACATTTTGTCAAATTATCATTGTTAAATATTCGAAATTTAGTCCCAATAGAAATTAAACCATTCAATCCATGTAGATCTTTCAAGAGCTCGTTGTTACTTATACGAACAGAAAGTCCAACTTTTTTTAGTGTATTCAATGCATCGATGTTATCTAATAATGGATGATTTTCAATAACAAAATAAGCGCCGATTGTTGTTAAATTACTTAGCCCATTTAAGTTTATTAATTTAGGGTTGTAATCAAGATTAAAATGTTGAGTAATTGTATGCAATTGATCCAAACCTTGTAAACTTGTTAAAGCTAAATTATCTACCAACTCAAAATATTCCCCGATCGTTTCTAATTGATTTAGCCCTTCAAGGTTTATTAATGATTCGTGCGCACTAATGTAGATAAATCCTCCTACAGCATTTAATTGATTTAAGCCACTAAGATTGACAAAGGCATTTTCTCCCATATCAAGATCACCTTCAATAGTATTTAAGTTGTTTAAACCGTTTAAGCTTGTAAGATTACTATTCCCCCAAATTGTCAAATCTCCTTTAATGGTAACAATATTCGCTAAACCATTAAGATTGGTAATTAGGTTACTACCACTAATTTCTACATCTCCTAATACCGCTGTACAATTTGGATGATTTATGATAAAATCATCAACTTGTTCTTGCGTTGTAAATGTAATCCCGTTCGGCATACAAGATTGTGCAATCCCGATAAATTGAAATAGGAATAAAGAACTAAAGAGTACTAGTTTTTTCATCATTCAAAATTTTGATCAATAGAAAAATTCGCTTATGGCAATATCTAAGTTAGTGAGAATCGAAGTAGAAAAATATTTTTTCTTACCGATCAGGAAAGTATAGTAGCTGAACTGGAGAAAGCAAAGAACAAGTTTCTTATCAAAATACTTTAATCAAAAAACTTACTTTCACAAAAAACAAAAACCTGTTGAGCAGCTTGTTTTTTAGTTTGATTGTTGCTAAGTTGAATATAATAGTTTCCTTTAGGCTTAGCTTCAAAATCAATGGGTATGGTGTGTCTTCCTTTTTCAAAGACTTCTTGTTGAAAAACATTCAGGACTAGTTCTCCTTCAAAATTGAAAATTTGACAGGATAGACTTTCTTCTTTTGTCGTTATAAAGTCGAAAGAAAATTGAGGCGTGCTAAATAGCGATTGTATGGGTAGTAACTGCAAATCCTTAGAGTTGCTGTTCATTGGTGTAAACTCAAAGTATACCAAAAACATTTCTTCAAACATCCTTTTTCCCAAAGTCATTTTTCGTGGAGGCTCACTAGGATTGGAAAGATTCTCAAGTGTATTATCGTATTCCGCAAGCGCATGTACAAGGGTTCCTTTTTTCAAAAAAACAGGAGAAGTAAATTCAAACTGTTGCTTCCATTTAAAGTCCCAATCTGTAATTTTCAGTAAAGTTTGTACTGCTTTGCTAAGTGTATCCACTGCAAATATTTCCCATTTTTTACCCAGCAAATGACTATGTGGTATAATTGCAGAAAGTTCTAAATCAAAAGGAATTCTAAACTTTGCGTGAAAGCGTTTTTTTTCATTAGCAGCTATTTCAAAGGGTGGATTGGTAAGTAGGTAAGGATGAATAAGTGGGACATGTTGGACAAGTTTGGTTGCTTTTTTCTTGGCAAATTTCAATCGAACATAGGAAGAGTCTTTCAATCGCACACCTGTTGGACCATAGTGAATATGTAATAATAGTTTAGCATTTTTGGGCAACAACTTAGCTTTCCCTCTCGACAAAGGAGCATAGTTTTTTTGAGGATGCCAAGTATACCACCGACTTTGCATAGGGACAAAACCAAGTTCCCCAAAACTAAAATATCCATATTGCGGATCCCAATTATCTAAGGCTATAACTTTATTGGAAGTATCCAAAGAAATAAAACAAGAACGAACGATGGATTCTGCCCCTGGCACAAATTCAATTCCAACAATTTCTTTATCTTCTCCAAAATCAGTAGACAAAACAAATACTCGAAATTGATCGTAATATACACCGTATTGTTCAAAAGCTTCCGACATTGACAAAACGGCATCTGGATTTTTCATTTGGTTTTCACCTGTGGAAATCGAGTGTTTTGGCAATTTCTCAGGATCACCCTCAGGTGTCCCTTGTTCAATCCAGTTTTGTATTTGCTGAATTTCAAGCGGAGAAAGTGGTTTTGCTCCCACATATTGATGGTTGTCATTCACCGCTTTCCACGGAGGCATATATTTCACCTTGGTTACATATCCTATCATAGCCGCATAGCTGGATACTTCTTGATAGTTGGTCAGGGGCATAGGAGCAATCTTCCCCTTTTGATGGCAAGGTGTGCAATGCTCAAAGACAATAGGAGCAATGTGTTCAGAGAAGTTGACTTCTTGAGCAAAAGCAGACGTACACCAAGTCCATAAAATTACAAAAGCAAAAAAAGCTTTGTACATCTTTCACTTATTGAAAAGTAATAAAACAACCGACTGCTGCCGCCCAAGGTTGAGGGACAGTCTTTTCTTCGGTTACTAATGCTAAAACATCTAGAAGTTCATTTTTTCGGGTGCCATGCTTCATCCTACCTGGTGCTTTATAAGCGTTACTAATTCTTCCTCGGTAAAGTATAGTTCCTTTATCGTCTAAGACGACTACCTCTGGCGTTATGGTAGCTTTTAGTTTTTTAGCAAAGACTTGGTAATTGTCCAACTTGACTTTGAAAGAAGGCAGATCGTAAGTTTCTAAAAATTTATTAGCCGTTTTAAGCGTAGAGTTTTTCTTTGGAAATACGGCATAAAAATCTACTTGACCATCATAAGCTTTAACTGCTTGCTTTAAAGGCTTTACCATATAAATACTAATAGGACATTCTTCTGCAACAAAAACGTATACGCTGTACTTTTGTTGAGTAAACCCCAAGGTACAGAAAAAGGAAAGGAATAGGCTCATCAATATTTTTCTCATCATTCTATTATTTTAGGTTTAACAATGGTAAAGACTCTAGATACATTAAAACCAAAATGAACACCCATGTCAGACCAATTCCCTACCGTTTCTGTAATAAAACCTTTTTCAATCATTGAAGTGGAATTAGTAAAATGTAATTGAAAAACATGTCCTCCTGTTTCGATATCTAATCCAACCGACAAAGAGTTGCGATAACCTGGTGCTAATTGATCAGGCAACACATAAATATACTCTGCATTAATGGCTAAACGATTGGTAATTTTTACCCGTGCTGCTGCTCCCAAAGCGTAGACATCATTTTTTTCTAGTTTAGTTCGCACTAAATTTCTATGTACTACAGTGGGAGATAATTGCAAAGAAAAATACTTATTAAACTTCCGCCCTAAAATCAATTGAAAGGTATAACTCATCCGCGAAGAGAAATAGTTTTCTCGATCGGGGTTTTGAAAGGGGATAGACTTAATAGCCCCACTAGCAAAAAAAGCAGCAGTAATAGGCATATTTACTTTTCCTTTGCTTTGTCGTAAGATTCTATATTTAGCAAATCCATCGTAAGTTTTTTCATAACTACTACGACCTACACCGACCATTAAATTTTCTGTAATTCCATAATCAAAACCAAAGCGAATAGTAGCAGCATCTAAGCCAAATAATTCATCAAAGCCTCCACTCAAAAAACCAAAGCGATGCGATATTTTTACATCCAAAACACCTTTAGCTGTATTTTCGATGGAGTGTAAATTAATCACCCTATTCGTCTTAAATGCTGCTGTCGCGTAATCAATCGTTTCCTCTTCTTCCAACATAGAGAGCAGGTCTTCACCGTCAATTTGGCTATACAGGGAGCTTGTCAAAAATAAGCAGCAAAAAAGTAATATGATTGGTCTTGATTTTTTCATGCTCTCATGACTTCTTTTTCTCAAATAATTCGTAACTCATATCAATATTGATTTGAACTACTTTAGCAATATTTTCTCTAACGACTTTTGGAATTTCTATTTTATAATCAGCGACTGCCACTTCAAAGTTAGATTGTGCAGAAATTTTACCATCCTTTACAGTTATTGTCCCTTTAGTGCTGAGTTCTTGCGTAATACCATGAATGGTCATTTCACCTGTGACAACTACGGGATAAGTACCGTCCTGTTTAAAATCGACTTTAGCAGCATCTGTAATCTGTCCTTTAAAAATCGCCTTGGGAAATTGATCACTTTCCATATAGTTTTCATTAAAGTGCTCTTGCATCAGTGCTTTTTCAAATTGAAAAGCTTTAATCAATACGGCAAACTCTATTTTTCCAGAATTCACGTCGAGTATACTCATCGCCTTATGATTGCTCGCCTCAATTTTTTCTAAAGGCGCATCCGAATTGAAAATGATTTTCCCTGTTCGCGTAAAATATTTTTGAGCCTGTACGTTTTGTATGCCAACTAAAATTAACACAAAAAACAGAAAACAACTTTTTCTCATTTTAATATCATTTAATTTTATAAATATTTTTTTTTAAATCTCTATACATCTTACCATGATTACATCCATCAGCACACCCGTACAAATTCCTTTGAATTGTACTGTTTCTCCTTCTTTAAAATCAATTCTTTTGTGTTCACTCAAATTGTCTAATTGGCAAATTACACCAAACATTTCGCTATCTGTTGCTAAGCTTACACTGATCATACCATCATCATCTTTTTCTACTTTTGTCACCTTCCCATTTACTGCTAATATTTTGTTTAGAAATGCTTGATCACCTGCTGCTTCGTTAGCTTCATATTGTTGAAATAATTCACCAGCACTCAATTTTTTTTCAGCTTTAGTGGTAGCCATATTTTGATGTGGTTTGTGGTACATATAAAAACCAAAACCAACAGCTAAAGCTAATACTACGAATAGGTATTTAATATATTTTTTCATAAGAATGGTTTTGAATGTAAATAATTTAGTTGTCTAATGCCCCTTGAGCAATCCAAGCTTCTATCTTTTCAATTTCACAATCTAGTAATTTAGCCTTATTCTTAGGCATGGGAGAAAAACCCGCTTGGTGCTTGATGACGCCTAGCAAAGAATTATTCTCTATTAATACTTTTAATTTTTGATGCCCTTCTAAATCAATGCCGCCAAAATTGCTGGCAGCATCATGACAAGCATAACAATTGTTTTGAATGATAGGAAGAATATCTGCGGCAAAACTCATATCCTCTGTGGTACAATCTATTGTTGGATATAACTCTTCTTCCACATCATAATAGCACGCTGTTGTTGCTAAGAGTAAGAGTCCACTACAAATCATCCAAATTTTTTTATATTGAAAAGACATACGCTATTCAAATTTTAATTATTAACAGCTCCTGCATCAATCCAGGATGCTATTTTATCAATTGTACATTGGGATAGTTTATCTGCACCTTGAGGCATTGCCTCATAGCCCGTTTGATGATTAATTACTTGGTATAGATTCCCATTAAGAGCTTCTTCTCGAATACTTGCATATCCTGTAAGATTGATTCCTCCAGAAGGTGGATTACCACTATGACAACCTTGGCAATTATGCTCTATTGTTGGCTGGATAAATTGACTAAAACTCACGTCTTCAGTATCACATCCACCAGCGTTCGGATCACAAGTTAAATTCTCTGCCCCTTGCAATATCCATTGAGCAATCAATGAAACTTGACTACTACTGAGCGGAGGTTCGGTGACGGGAGGCATTTTTTCATCTTCATCGTCATCTACTAACACTTCGTAGATTTCACTATCGTCTAAATTAAATGGTTCCACATCTGCTGTTTGCATCACGTATTCATAAGACTCCAAAATTACTCCGTCTTCTGCTGAATCAACATCATGACAGCCAGAAAAAGCACAATTAGATTGAAGAATTGGTAGAATTTGTAATTCAAAATACACAATATTATCTTCGCAAGGAATTCCCATTGTATCCACCATCGTCGTATCCACTGGTTGAGTAGTAGTATCGATTGGCGCTATCACTACCTCAAATGGTTCATGTTTACAAGAAGGCATACTCAACCAAATTAATCCTCCCATTAAGCACAATAATGTAGTAAGTTTATGATTCATTTTTAATATAACTTCTTTACTATAAAAATAAACTATCTTTTTTATTTAGAAAATTTTCTTGCGCTGAATAGGAATTATTGAGTACTGAACAAGCCTTAATGCTCTCTATTGTAGGATTAACTTAGCTCGGTAGATCGTTTTTTCTGATCTAATTTCTAACACATAAATACCCGCTATTAATCTTTCAAAAATCTCCAGAGTAATTTTCGGCTTACCGGTTACTTTTTGATCGTATATATTTTGTCCGTGCACATTATAAATTTTCATATTCAACGCTTTATTATAATCTCGTTCTAATATTCCTTTTATGGTCCATTGATGGAGATTTACGCTTGCAGGATTAGGGTAAATCGTCAGTTGATAATTATTAGCTACTGGATCATCTACAGCAACCGTTCCTACAACTATGCTTTCGCAATAAGATGCATTACAGTTATTGATCGTATCTTGAATAAATAAACATACATCATATACTCCTGAGCTGCTATACTCATGAAAAGGATATTGTTCATTACTTGTACTGGCATCTCCAAAGCCCCAAAGCCAATTACTTGGATTACCGCTGCTCAAGTCTAAAAACTGTACCCCTAAACTCGTATCAGAATAGGTATAACTAAAAGCAGGAGCAAAAGATAGGCAAGGATTACTAAGATCAATTTGCATACAAGTATCCGCTATGCAAGTATCTGCTTCAATTTCTAAACAAACCGTATAAATACCTAAAGAATCAAAAGTAAAGCTTGGATTTGGTTCTCCTATAGATTGGATACTTCCTCCAAAAGTATATATCCAGTTGGTAATAAGCGAATTTGTAATTGACTCATCCATAAAATGTACCGTCAAGCCATCGACTTCATAAGAGAAATTAGGCGTACATACGAATTCTCCAATCGTAACTATTTGACAGATCGTATCCATGCAATTCAATATAGTATCAGAAACAATTAGGCAAATTTCGTAGTCTCCCTCTTCGCTGTACATATAACTAGGATGCTGAACAGTTGAGCTATCTCCATTACCAAAGCTCCACAGCCATTCATGAGGATTTCCTTCGGAGACGTCAGTTAAACTAATGGTCAAATTTTGTGGATTTAAACTATAGATATAATCAGCTTGAAGTGTATAACAACTATCATTTCCGTCAGGCATGAATATCATTGTATCTATTTGACAATTTACTTGGTCAATGTCTTCAATAGTAATGGTATAAGGGTTTCCATCTGCGTTTAGCGATAGTATGAACTCGTTAAGTCCACTCATATCATAATTGTAAGGACTATCTTCTGAAAGATTTCCATCCACGTAAACATTATATCCAGATACTCCAAAATTAAATCCTGAAAAACTAAAAGCGACTTCCAATGCACCATCCTCAAGAGGATCAATAATTTCTATAGCCCCAGCCATACCAATACCTCCAACATCCCCATGAGGAATACAGTAATAAGGATGAACACCTAAACTGTCCAGTACTAAATTATAAACAGAGCCTTGCCCTAACAAACCAGAATCCCAAACATTAGCTCCTATATTATTATCTGAAGTCGTCGTATGTGGAATTTCACCAACCCACACAAAGCGTATCGTATCGCCCTGTTGTGCCACCAAATCTTTCGGGACAAATTCAAAATCAAGTACTTCTACAATATGTACCGTAGGTACATCGACTTCAACATCTACCCAATTAAAGCTACAAGCTTGACTACAATCGGGAGGCGTTACCACAATGGTATCCCGGCAAGCATCATCTTGAGTATCTACCACTACAATCATTTTTTCTTGTCCATCTCCAACAATAGGAAGCATAATATTTGTTGTTCCATCTAGATCATAATTGAAAGGATTATTAGCCGAAGGTGTTTCATTGATAAAAATATTGAATCCTGTTGCGGCGCCATTAAGTGCTTCTACCGTTACATCGTAATTAACGTTTCCTTGATTATCACAAGCGCTAGTTTGTTGAATGGCTAAACTTAAAGCGCAATCATTTTGACAAGAAAGAGTTTGAATATTAATACTATCTAAGCAACCTACATTGTTCGCATCAACAACAGCAATCAAATGATCTTGTCCATCTCCTGCTAAAGTAATTTGAATATAGCTACTATCGTTTGCTGCATAGCTAAATGGACTTCCCAATAATAATCCGCCATCAACGAAAACATTAAAGCCATCCTCACTAGTATTATTAGAAAGCAATAACAACTCGTAATTCACTTCATTATCTACACAATCTCCCATCTGGCTCAAAGCTACATCCAATTCGCAAATAAGAGGACAAAGTGGCGCTTCAAAACTAAGAGATTCCGTACAGCCACTATCTTCAGCATCTTCTATCAAAATAGTATGCGTATTACCATCTCCATTCAGTAGAATGGTAATTTCATTCATTCCATTAGCAGCATAAGCATGAGGACTATTGCTTTCCAATACACCATCAATATAAACGTTATATCCTGCACTAGTACCTAGAGAAGAAAAATTCAGATTGGCTGCTACAATACCATTATCACAAGGCGAACTAACTTTTATCAATCCTGCCATCCCTACACCACCAGGCGCGCCATGTGGGATACAATAATAAGGATGAGCTCCTAAAGAATCAAGTACAAGTGTATAACTAGTTCCTTGTCCCAAAAGACCACTATCCCAAACATTTGCCCCAGACATTGCATCAGAAGTAGCGGTATGTGGAATAACTCCCGTCCAAATATATTCAATCGTATCCCCTAAGTTGATTTCAATACTGTTGGGTATAAACTCAAAGTCGGCGACTTCAATTTGGTGCTTGAGTGGTTTTGGGAAAGTAATAGTTGGCTCATTTATTTCACAACTAGCATCACAATTCGGTACTTCGATAGAAGTGGTTGCTGCGCAAAAATTTGTCTCTAAATCTTGTACCGTAATTAAATGCGTTTCTCCATCACCAATAATGCTAATCGCTTGCGAATTATAACCAATCGTATCATCATAAGCAAAAGGACTATTTTCATATAAAACACCATCAACAAAAATATTATACCCTAGTGCTGATCCATTCGTTGTAGAAAAATTAATCAATACCTCTACTTCATTAGAATCGCAAACCGCAGAGGTATTAATCAGACCTGCCATGCCTATTCCTCCAGGTCCACCATGTGGCGTACAATAGTAAGGATGACTGCCCGTAGTATTTAATACGATGTTAAATGTATCTCCTTGTCCAAGTAACCCTGAATCCCAACTATCTATTCCAAAAATGGCATCTGAAGTAGTTGTATGCAAAATTTCTCCCGTCCAATCAAATTGTATCGTCTCTCCTATTTTAACATCTAGTGTATTAGGAATAAATTCAAAATCTTCTACCTGTACGACGTGTACAATGTTTTCACCTGTTAAGGCTTCTAAGTTTTGAATTTCGCATATTTGTTCGCAATACGGTGCTACAAAACTCACACTTGCCGCACAGAAGTCAACCGACAAGTCTTGTATGGTAAGAATGTGTTGCTGTCCATCTCCATCAATAAAAATGGTAAGATTATTCGTTCCAGCTAAATTATCATAGTTTAATGGACCTAAAATTTGTTCTCCATCCAGAAAGACATTATAGCCATTCGCACTACCGCTAGTCACATCAAAACTAAGGTTCACCTGAGCTTGACCATTGTCACAAACTTCTGTAGCATTGATCACGCCTGCCATACCGATTCCTCCGGGACCACCATGCGGAATGCAATAGTAAGGATGTATGCCAAGTTCATCTACAATCAATTCATATGTCGCTCCCATTTCCAGTAAACCACTATCCCAAACTAAGTCGCCTGTTATTGCATCGCTAGTTGTCGTATGTGGAATAGCACCAATCCATTTAAACAAAACGGTATCTCCAAGTCTTACGTCCAAGTTTTGTGGCGAAAACTCAAAGTCTAACACTTCTACAATATGTTTCATAGCCTGCTCTCCTGAAACGGTTAAGTCCAGCACTTCACAAATCGGTGTACATTGCGGCGTTAATACTTCTACTGTCGCAATACAAGAAGTACTATCTGTATCCTGTATACTAATGGTTTGAGACTGACCATTACCTATCAGAGAAATATCAATAGTCGTATTTCCACCAGCAGTATAATCAAATGGACTGCCAGAATAAAGTATACCATCTACAAAAACATTATACGCGCTTCCTTCATTATCAGCAGCGATGGTCAAACTATAAGTCACTTGATTATTTACATCACAATCAGAGGTTTGTTCTGCCATCAATCCCAAAGAGCATGGATTGTTAATATTACAATCAGGGGTTTGAATCGTTTGGCTGATGCTACAGTTAGTATCTGCCACATCTTGTATTTCTACTGTGTGTGTTTGTCCATCTCCGATAATATTTACTGTTATCATATTATTTCCAGAAGCATCGTAAATGAATGGACTACTGGAATAAAGTGTACCGTCAATAAAGACATTATATCCGCTAGCGCTTCCATTCAATGCTGAGAAGGAAAGATTGATAACAACTTCTCCATTGTTACATGGAGGAACCGTATTAATTGTACCTGCCATACCTATACCACCAGTTGCTCCATGAGGAATGCAATAATAAGGATGCGTTCCTTCTTCCGTAATTGTGACTTCATAAGCTGCTCCTTGAGATAAAAGCCCACTATCCCAACTACTAACACCACTTATTGCATCACTAGTTGCAGTATGAGCAACAGCACCTGTCCATTCAAATCGAACGATATCTCCTACATAAACAAAAATGTCTTTGGGCACAAATTCAAAGTCTTCCACATCTACAATATGGGTAGCAGGATTTCCATTTCCTGCACTACTTAAAATCAAATTACTTAATTCACAAACTGCTGAGCAATTACTAGTCATGATGCTCACGCTACTATTACAACTAGGGTCTGCTATGTCTGTTACTACTATCGCATGACTTTGTCCATCGCCTGATACGTTGATCGTTAC
>CALFBG010000386.1 GCA_937951685.1 uncultured Saprospiraceae bacterium
GACCGTAGCCACTTTCCTTAATTCCACCGAAAGGAAGTCTTGGATCAGAAGCAACGTATGTATTGACGAAACAAGCTCCGGCTTCGATTTTATTACTTGCCAAATAAGCCCCAAGTTTTCTATCTTTTGTAAAAATAGCTGCGCCTAAGCCAAACTTAGAATCGTTGGCAACTTCAATAGCTTCTGCTTGATTTTTGACTTTAATCACGGAAGCTACAGGACCAAAAAGTTCATCGTCGTACGCGGGCATGCCTGACTTTACGTCCACCAAAATCGTTGCTGGATAATAAGCTCCTTTTTTATTTTTGGGAATCTTTCCACCAAGAATTATTTTGGCGCCTTTGCGCACGCTTTCTTTCACTTGCTCGTGCAATTCATCTCTCAAATCGAACCTAGCCATTGGACCAATATCCGTCGTTTTCTTTTTGGGATCGCCTAATTTAGCCGCTTTCATTCTAGCTTTAAATTGTTTTATAAATTGATCATATACTTTTTCGACAACAACAAATCGTTTTGCCCCAATGCAGCTCTGCCCAGAATTCAGTAAGCGACTGGTCGCACAAGCTTCCACTGCCTGCTCTAAATCAGCATCCTCTAAAATGAGATACGCATCGTTACCACCTAACTCCAAAACAGTTTTTTTAATTTGATTACCTGCTACCGAAGCGACGGCCTTACCTGCGGGACCACTTCCCGTTAGAGTTACCGCTTTAATCTTTGGATGCTTAATAATTTTCTTAACGGCTTTACTCGGCACGATCAAAGTAGAAAATAAGCCTTTAGGAAAACCTGCTTGTTGAAATACTTTTTCAATATTAAGCGCGCTCAAGGGGACGTTAGAAGCATGCTTTAAAATTGCGGCGTTGCCCGCCATCAAGGTGGGCGCAGCAAAACGAAACACCTGCCACAATGGGTAATTCCAAGGCATTACTGCGAGGATGGTTCCGAGCGGCTGATAACTAATAAAGCTTTTGTGAGCTTCCGTTCTAATTTCTTTTTTCTTTAAAAAACCTCTAGCGTTATCTGCATAATAATTACAAACCCATGCACATTTTTCCACTTCAGCGATGGCTTGTTTGATGGGCTTTCCCATTTCCATCGTCATGGTCTCTGCGTATTTTTTCTTATTTTTCAATAAAATTTTCGCAGCTCTTCTCATCAGTTTCCCACGGTAATCTATATGCTGCTGTTTCCACTGCAAGTGTATCTCATGCGCTTTTTCAATCGTTTCATGGATATCTTTTTTAGCTTCTTCTCGCAAAGATTTAATGGTATTTCCGTTAGCGGGATTGGTGATGGTCAAAATCATAAGTTGCGTCGTAATTATTTTAAGGTTATTTGAATCGGCAGTATTTTTCTTGATCAAAATCGTTGAGCACTGCCTTCATTATTAGAAAGTATTAGCAAGCAGTTTGTTCAGGTCAGTTATTGATAAAGTCTATTTTTTTTCGAAAAAATTTTTCAACTTTTGTACCAGAGCTTGATTGACCGAAGCATCAATTGGAATTTCAATAAGATTTAATTGCTTGTTGTTAAGACAGTCTTCTAATACCTTTTTAAGGTCGGCTACCGTTGTAGGTCGATAGCCATTCCAACCAAAACTTTCGCCCAACTTGACAAAGTCAGGATTGGAAATTGTTGTTCCTGCCGTACGATTAGCACTCCGCTCTTGCTTCCAACTAATCAAGCCATAATCATTATCATTAAAAACAATAACCGTGTAGCTAATCCCTAGCCGCTTTGCCGTTTCCAGTTCTTGAATATTCATTAGAGCTCCTCCGTCTCCCATCAAAGAAACAACTCTACGGTTTCCATTTAGTAAAGCCCCCGCAATACCTCCGGGCAAGGAAATTCCCATACTGGCCAGACCGTTACTAATAATACAACCATTGGGACAATAACAAGGATAATTTCTTGCAATCCACATTTTGTGTGCACCGACGTCACTAATCACTAGGTCGTCGTCTTCCATCATTGAGCGCAATATATTAAGCGTACCGGGCACCGTTAAATTATCTCCCGTTTTCAAGTCATAACTTTTGATATCTTTCAAAATTCTATTCCGAATTGGCGTATACCAAGCCTTCTTTTTTGCTGGATTAAAGTCTTTGCCTAATTTTCTAGCAATTGCTTTAATCGCGAGTGTGATATCTCCAACTAACTCTACCGTAGGAATATAATGTTGATAAACTTCTGCCGCTTCGAAGTCGAGGTGTATAATTTTTTTATCCGCTTTTGGATTCCATTCTTCTGGGGCATACTCTGCAATGTCGTACCCAATAGTTAAAACGCAATCCGCTTTTTCTATCGCTTGCATCACGTAGTCTTTGAAGCCTAAGCCCATTGCCAATAAAGACTGTGGTAGCTTGTCGGAAATTGCCCCTTTTCCCATAAAGGTAGCGATCAGCGGCATATTGGTTTTCTGCACAAATTGACTTAGCACTTTATTTACGCGTGCTCGAATGGCGCCATTACCTGCCAAGATTAAGGGACGTTTGGCGGTTCGGAGTAGCTCCACCACTTTCTCGATACTTTCTTTTTCTGGCGCGGGTCGGCGAACAAAGCCTTTATTGAGCGGGGCGAGCTGCGCGGGTACTTTTTCTTTGGCAATATCTTCTGATAATTCGATGTGAGTTGCACCAGGTTTTTCTAGCTGCGCGATTTTGAAAGCCTTGCGAATGACTTCGGGTACAACTTCGGGCCCTTGGATGGCAACGTTCCACTTTGTGATCGGTTTGAACATATTGACAATATCGAGCAGTTGGTGACTCTCGTGGTGCAATCGATTCAAGTCTCCTTGTGCCGTAATGACCACAACGGGAGATTTATCCAAATTAGCATCTGCAATGCCCGTAATTAAATTAGTAGCGCCGGGACCGAGGGTTGCTAAACAAACGCCCGCTTTTCCACTCAATCGTCCCCATACGTTCGCAATGAAAGCAGCACCTTGTTCGTGGCGACACGGAATAAATTCTATGGTTTTACTATCGGCAAGCGCGAAAAGTATATCTTCGTTTTCCTCTCCGGGCACCCCGAAGACTTTAGTGACACCTTCCTTTTCAAGACATTGAATAAATAGTTCTGCTACGTTCATAATAATTGATTGAGGGTAGTAAATAGCATACTGATTTAGCTTATTCCGGAGTCGAAATAAAAAAAGAGGCGGTTTGTATACTACCGATAAGTTAAAAAATAGGATGAGTAACTAGACTCACGTGTGTGTCACTAATTTGCGTTGGCTTTCGTTTTTAAGTCTACGTCTTGATAATTTTTCAATTCGACCACATCACCGGGCAAGTAATATCCGGCTTTATCCAATTCGATTAGACACTGGTTGATTGCTTGCGTCCGAATATTAAGTGAAGAGTATTTAGAATCAAAGGTATCTAGCCAATAACGTACTGTGATATCTACGGTACTTGCATTTAACGCTCCGATGGAAAGACTTGGTTCTTTTTCTTCGACGAGGATACCGGGTACCTGACGAACGGTACGATTCATAATTTCGATGGCCTCATCAATATCCGATCCGTAGTCCAATCCAATATTAAATTCTTGTCGTACAAAGCCATCTATCGTATAATTAATTACAGGATTTTTGATGATACTTGCGTTGGGAATGTAAATATCTTTTCCATCAAAGGATTTGATGTGCGTAATACGCATTTCGAGCGAAACGACCTTCCCGTGGTTGCCGTCTAGCTCAACGGTATCTCCTATTCGGAAAGGACGATCAAAAGCCAACATAATTCCTGCTAAGAAATTTTCACCGATGTCTTTGAAAGCAAAACCGATGACAATAGCACTGACACTTGCTCCGGTGATAATTCCTGCAGCAATATCTGCCAAGCCAATAATTCTCATGACGATCATTATCGCAAATACAACGATAGAAACTTTGACTACCCGAGCAATGAATTTAGCTAACAATGGATCATCCATACGAGCACTTAGGTTCTTATTGACTACGTTTCGGGTACGATTCGCAATGAAGAATAAGATAGAAAAAGCTAGAATTGCTAAAATCAACTTTGGTAGTAAAACTACAAATTCGTTGTAATAGCTTTGGAGGTTGTCAATTAAATCTTGAATTAGTTTATGCATAAAATCGGGTAATTAGAACTTTGTTGTTTCGCTAAATAAGGGTTAAAAT
>CALFBG010000387.1 GCA_937951685.1 uncultured Saprospiraceae bacterium
AACATAAAACGCAACAAAAGAGCTGTTGGTGGCTATAGCAAAGGAGTTCACCTCTTACCATTCCGAACAGAGAAGTTAAGCCCTTTTGCGCTGATGGTACTGCCTTACCAGGTGGGAGAGTAGGTCGCCGCCAACCTAAAATAACTAACCAGAATCACATACCGTGGTTCTGGTTTTTTTTTGGCCGGTTTTAAGTAATAAACAGTCACTCCTAATCTTTCTGTTCCACAACTCAATTTTCTGATTACTGCGCTTGATGCAAATGAATCACCCAATCTATTTTTACGGGTGTATAATGAATTGTTGATTTTAATATATAATTATAATATATTGTAGCTCGGTCTCACCTATTTTTGTGAAGTTAAGCTTCACCCTATACGTTATTATTACACACTAAAACACTATGACACCTATGAGCATACGTCAAACTATGCTAAGTACCTTCGTTGTGCTTTCTTTGCAGTGTTTGCAAGCACAACCTTATCGGGTACAATTGGCCGCTTTCAACGAAAAAATTGACAACAGTTATTTTTTCAACTTGGGGATTGACGAGGCTTATCTTCGACAAGACCGAAATGATATCTATCGTTATTTCCAAGGAGATTTCATCACTGAAAAAGATGCAAATGATGCTCGACGAGATGCATTATTAAAAGGCTTAAAATTTGCTCGTGTGATTAACTTAGCCACAGTAGAAGAATCTTGTGACGCGAGTTGTCCGGTTTACCAATCCAGAAGACATGCGATTAGTAAAGCCAGTCATGAGCTTTATCTGCAATCCATTTTTTTTAATTTTAATCAAAAAGGTTTGACGCGGGCAGCTCGGGAAGAACTGGATCGGCTAATTGTCGTTTTCAAAAAAAATCCACACTTAGACATACAACTTTTAGCACACACAGATGCTATTGGTAGTAAGGAGTACAATCTCGCGCTTTCCAAAGAAAGGGCGCGCAGTACTAAGGCTTATCTCTTGAGTCGAGGAATTCCAATGGAACGTTTGAAAATAAAGGCTTTTGGGGAGTCTGTACCCTTAGCGGTAAATCAAAAAGAGAATGGAAAGGATGAACCCAAGGGAAGATTTTTTAATCGTAGAGTTGTACTAGCACTTGTCGATCACAAAGGCGCAATCGTTTTTGAGCAAAAAGATTTTAAAGAAGTACCCTTACATCTGAAAATTAATCAAGAAATGCCACCTGAACTTCTAATGCATGCTTTGATGCAAAACTAATATCCTGTTCACTTTGAATCGCATAACCGGTTTGTGGTACGTAACGAATTCGTTGCTGGCTTTCGGCAATAGCGGTTGAAGTTTTGTTCAAGATAGTAATGGAATCAACGGTATTTTTAGAAAAATAAATTTGTAGTCGCTGCGTACGCAGATCTTCTTCCAGTGCAAGATAGCTCAACTGTCGTAAGTTTTTATCTTCTCCTAATAAGCTATCTACTTGGTAACTATCCAACCAAGCAACGCGATTGATATCTGATCCCGCAAAGATTTTTAACTCTGCCGCAATATCAATGGCTAGGTCTTTGGTTTCTTCCTGTCCATCAATTTTCGTAGTTTTTCTAACTTTTCCTAGCCCTGATAATCGACTTGTCTCTTCTTCGAAGAATCCCTTCAAATCAAAAAAACGATCTTGCTCCTTTATCGCAAGGGAGGAGGAATCACAAGCCCCAAAGTTTAGACTAAAAACGAAAAGAAAACATCCATAAAAAAATCTTCGCTGCCACATATCTTGAAGGTGTAGAGTTGTTTTAAAATAAAGCTTTACTGTACGCTGACTAATTCGAAAGGCACTACGCTTTTCTCAATAAGGAAGTTCCATCCATTTCGGCCGCTTTTTCCATCCCCATCAAAGCCAAAATCGTCGGTGCAACATCTGCTAGTTTACCATCTGACAATTGCAATTTGCCTATTTTATCGTTAGCGACTAAAAAGCAAGGAACAGGGTTTGTCGTATGCGCGGTATGTGCACTACCGTCTTCGTTAATCATATAATCCGAATTACCATGATCCGCAATGATAATGGCAGCGTAATCGTGCGCAAGGCAAACTTCCATTAATCGACGTAGACAAGAATCAACAGTTTCGGCAGCTTTAATTGCTGCGTCAAAAACGCCGGTATGTCCTACCATGTCAGTATTTGCATAATTCAAACAAATAAAATCGGGAAGATGTTTTTCGATATCTTCAATAATCGCATCCGTCAAGAGACCAGCACTCATCTCGGGCTGAAGGTCATAGGTGGCTACTTTGGGAGAAGGGATGACAATTCGGCGCTCTCCTGGAAATGTTGCTTCTCTTCCTCCGGAGAGAAAAAAGGTAACGTGGGGATATTTTTCAGTTTCCGCAATTCGAACTTGAGTCTTGCCGGCATTAGCAAATAATTCCCCAATGGTATTGCTCAAGTCAGCTTTTTCAAAGATTAATTCTACTCCTTCAAAGCGTTGGTCGTAGCGAGTCATTGTCAAAAAGTATAAAGGCAATTTTTTCATTCCGTATGCTGGATAATCTTCTTGACTCAATACGCTAGTTAATTCTCGGGGACGATCCGTTCGGAAGTTGAAGAAAATAACTAAGTCATCTGCTTCAATAGTTGCGATGGGCGTTCCATCTTCCTTGGCGCAAACCAGCGGTTCCATAAATTCGTCCGTAACGGAAGCTTCGTAATTGGTTTTTACTGCTTGGAGGACATCTGTCGTTTTTTTACCTATCCCATTGACCAAAAGATCGTAAGCTAATTTTATTCGCTCCCAACGCTGATCGCGATCCATTGCGTAATAACGACCAATCACGGAGGCCAAAGCAACCGGTTGACCCTCAATGTGCGTCTGTACGTCTTTGAGATAATCATATCCACCATTTGGCGCGGTATCTCGACCGTCTAAGAAGGCGTGAATAAATACCTCCGACAAGCCGTAATCCGTTGTAATATCACATAAAGCTTTCAGGTGATTAATGTGAGAATGGACGCCGCCATCAGAAACTAATCCGAGTAGATGAACTTTCTTTTTGTTTTTCTTTGCGTAGGCTAATGCTTTCTGTAAGCTAGGTATCTCTGCTAAAGTTTGCTCGCGAATGGCTTTATTGATTCTTGCCAATTCTTGGTAGACAACTCTTCCTGCGCCAATATTTAAGTGTCCAACTTCAGAGTTTCCCATTTGACCTTCTGGCAAACCAACTTGCTCGCCGAAGGTTATTAATTCTGAGTTGGGAGCTTGATCGTATAAGCTATCTACATAAGGTGTATTTGCTTGTGCAATAGCGCTCACGGCAGGATTAGGACCGTGTCCCCAGCCATCTAAAATTACTAAGATTGTTCGATCTACTGTTTTCATGATGTAAAAATAAGAGGAACTTGGTTAAAAAGGAATGTATCTTACAACTTATCCCAAAAATAATTTATTCGTAAAGAGAATAGTTGATCTCAAATGATAAAATCTGATTTTTGGTGCTAAAAAATGCCTAAAAAACAACTACGACTAGCTCCAAACGCAAAAAAAACAGCTTTTTTTAACAGTTTTCACATTCCTTATTATACTTTAACAGAATATTAATGCGTTCTATCTTTTTAGTCTAAGACTCAAGTAAACTCCTTTTTATGGGTTTAAGTTTTTGATTTTCAGGCATTTAGAACAAATGGCAAGGTGCTTTGGATTTATAAAGATAGGAGAACTATGTTTAATTTTTAGCAATTCATGACTTTATGCTTGACACACTAAAAGATAAAAAGTAGTTTTATAATGAATTTTGTTTCTGGCATGGTGTTAGAAATAAATACTAAAAAACGTAAGACCATGAAAAGTTTATTTTTCATTCTGATGATTGCTCCCTCTTTAATGATGGTAGATTCTAATTTAGAAGAGATTTCTACCGCGATTCGAAACGGGGATGCTACAGCACTTGCTGAATTTTTTGACCAAAATGTTGAAGTTGCTATTTTAGACGAGGAAGATACCTACAACAAAGCTGAAGCAAAAGCAGTTGTTCAATCTTTTTTCGATAAGCACAAACCAACGAATTTCAGTCAAGTTCACAAAGGTGCTTCCAAAGGAAAAGATGCACAGTATTGCATTGGTAATTTGAAATCGGGAAAAGAATCTTTCCGAGTATACTTATTCTTGAAGGTTTCTAATGGGAAACACATTATTCAAGAATTGAGATTTGATAAAGAATAGGGGACTAACTATCCGCTAATTTATAATACAAATAAAAGTCATCCCGAATTTTGGTACTCCAACGTTCGGGATTTCTTTTTGCAACAAACTGTAAAATATACTTCTTTATGGTCACTTCTTTATGGTCAAATGCAGTTTGAACGATCAAGGAAGTAGTTTTTTGGTTAAAACATTTTAGGACCTCGCGCAACCCTCCCAAAAGCTTCCGTTCTTTGGTTAACTCAACCGTAATGCCATAAAATAAGAAAGCGGTACCAAATTGCTTCGGCACCGCTTTCCTCGCTGAGTACTAGTTATAAGGCTCAGCAGATCATTAATTGTTTAGTAGTATCGTTGTAATTGATGATCGATCAAACTTTTCAAACTGGCCAAAGCCAAAGTTTTCGCTTCTGCTTTTTTAAATCCTTTATTCATATAAAAATCTTCTAAACGAATTTGCGATTGAAAATATACTAATTTCATCGCGTCAATCGTCTGTGTATTCAAGTCATCTTTTCCAGCCCAAGCGTCCAATCCATTCCACAAATTGACTTGCCATTTTTCTAAGTCTTTCTGCGTGGTTGCGCTCAATGGAGTCGTAGCCGTTGCTAATCTTGATAAATTGCTCATCGCAGCGATTAACTTTTTTTGACCGACTGGTTCTGGGTTGATATCGCTAGCAATGGTTTGTAGCAACTTAATCTCATTCCAAGCATCAAAGCGTTCACAAGCTTCTACGCTGTAATTGCCGCCCATTCTTTCTTCAAAAGCCTTGCTCGTTTCCGAAGGATGTTCTTGAAATAGCCAGCAAGGAACCGCCGTTTTTTCTGAGCTCTCTGCGTAGATATAGCTTAAGTGTAAAATGAGTTGATCGGCATCGTGGTAAGCATAGGTGGCTTGGTAATCAAAAGGCTTAGCAGTTCCTTTTTTCTTATTTTTGAATGCTGCGGCAATTGCACTATTCATCAATTGATCTACTTCCTTTTGTTTGCCCTTTTGTCTAAAAGTAGCGTAAGCTAAATAGGCTTTTGCGATCGGGGCACGGTTGGCTTTCAACAAAGTCATTGCTTTCAGCGGCTGGTCTAAAAGCATATTGATCGCATATTGTAACTGGTCGGTTTCTGCTTTCGTTGGTGCGGGGGCAAGATTATCCGCCAAAAGTTGGTACTTTTTGATTTGTCGATTATTCATCATCGCTTGCTCAAAACCTTGCTTTGTACCATTTCCATAATAACCATCAAGGGCGCCCTGATAAGTTTTTTCTTTTTCTAATACGCGTTGTAAGTTGATCACTGAAACCCGTTTCATTTTACCACGAATGTTGGGTAAAGAAAAATCAATGGCTGGTTTTGACTTTTTGAAAGCCATCGTATCAAATTCTTTTGGCAGTTCTCCTCCTTTACTAACCAATTCTTCTGTTACTTCTTCTTCCACTACCGCTTCCTCTTTGGCAGTAGTAGCCGCAGGAACAGTTTCTTGCGTCGCTAAGGGAGCTTCTTCTTCGATTACCACGGCTGCTGGTGCGACGCCTCGCGTATCAAAGTCCGTCACTTTATGTACGGCTAAGGTATTCACCATTTTCACAAAAGCATCTTTAAACCCCAAAGCCTTGAGCTGAGGAAGTTGCGCTTTAGCAGCTTCTACAGTTTTGAATCTTCCCGTTGTAATGCGAAGTTCATCGTTGAGTGAAAGTAAATATAAATTACCTGCGCGCAAATAATTAGCCCAATCTATAGGTCGGTTTACTTGACTTAATCCGAGTTGAATCACAGGTACTTGCTTGCCATCTGCCAATGCTCGCTTAGAAAGATAAGCATCGGAAAAACCAATCTTCTTTATGGACTCGAGTGCTTTAGTCGCCTCGCTGCGCTGATCAAAGGCTCCTAGATAGATTTTCATCAATCCATTATCCATTTGGCGTGCATAGACGTAGCCCAAACCTTGTAAGCTTTTGAAATCATCTTGCTTTGCTTTTACAAATGCACCAATGTAAATATTGAAAATCTCAGGGGAAGATGCTTGAGCAAACGATTTTGTCGGATATTGACTGATACAAAATAGCGTGATCAGGAAAAGTTGAAATATAGACTTCATAGGTTGAATTTTTTCCACTTGGGAATGATGTAGAGCAATGTCAGCGTAATTTTATCGCAAAGTATGGAATTGGAAAATAAGAATCAGCATACAAACGAAGTGCATTCGTCGTGCTATTGTATAGAATTACATTTTTTATTCCATTTTAATGAATTTCATTGAAATTTAGCACTTTCCCTCTAAAAAAGGGACAAATTGTAATTATTTTTCATACCAAGCCGAATAACTTTAAGATAGGTTTACCAAATAGATTGGTGATTTTAACGAAGAGTGAAATAAAATTTACTCGTCATAAATTAGTGAATTTATTAGGTAAACCTACTTAATACCAAAACCATCAATCGTTTTGGCTAGTCCCTAGCTTCGATGGGCTTTAAATTGACTAGCTTGTGTCGGTCGAGCTCTATTTTTATTTAAACGAAAGAAAGGCTCAATAGTTCTTTCTTCGGTGATTAGATTACTAATATATTTTCCTATCGCTGGTCCCATTTTAAATCCATGTCCACATCCCGCTCCTGCAATCCATACATTACTGGCCTCTGGGTGACGATCAATCAAAAAGTGCCCATCCGTTGTATTGGTATATTGACAAACTCTAGATTCTAACAAGGGCGCGTTTTTCAAGGCTGGGAAACGATGTTGTAAATAACGGCGTGCAGTTGCCAGTCGGTCAGGGTTTGGCATACGATCAATAGTGTCTGGGTCGATGCTGGATCGGCGCGTATCGTCCGCCAATTTGAAGCCTCGATGCTGGTGGTCGGGGATGCCGTAATAAATATCCGAACCGAAATCAATCCAAACGGGAAGCTTTGGAAATTGAAAGTCTTGCTGCCCCATGGGCGTTCCAAAATAATAGACCTCTTGTCGAGAAATTTCAAGTTGTGGTGCGAGTAAGGCAGGAAATAGTTTGGGTAACCAAGGTCCACAAGCGAAGATATATTGATCTGCTTGGACTTGACTTTGATTACTTAATCGAAGTTGTGAAAGGCGACCGTTTTGGAGGATGCCGGGGGCTACTTTGGCTTGTTGATAATGTCCTCCTGCTGCGACGAATCGGCGACAAACCTCTTGGCAGGCTTGGCGTGCATTGAGTAAGCCCGCTTCTTTCTCGAGGTAAACGGAACTGATATCCGAAAAATTAATTTGGGGATAAGCTGCTTTGGCCCGCTTCAAGGTTAGATTTTCAATGTCTAATTTTGCTTTTTGTAAATGGGGAAGTGCCAGTTTTAAGTAGCGATCATCTTCGCCGCTGATCAACCAAAGGTTACCCGTTTCGACGTAGAGCTGTGTTTGCCAAGCTTGATCGTAGTGCCGCCAAAGTTTCAAGGATTCGGCTACGAGTTTTACATAAATTTCGTCGTCGCCATACACACTCCGAATCACTCGCGTTTCTCCGCCAGAACTTGCGCGGGCGTGTCCGGGACCCCAAGCATCAAAAAGATGAACGTCAATACCCTTTTGTAAAAGTTGGTAAGCAGTCCATACCCCAAAAGAACCTGCTCCAACAACGATGACTTTGGGTTTGGACATAAAACTGATATCTTACAATTATTTTTAAAAAAATAGCTTAGCCAAAAAGCTTACTCTAAGCTAATCATTCTCTCGCAAAATTGTTTTATCAGCATGAAGAAATTTATAGATCATTTGGTTTGGGCAGTGCAAGATTTAGAAGCTGCTAAAAAGAGTTGGGAAACCTTGGGTTTTCAAGTTACCCCGCGAGGTACGCATCCTTTTGGAACGGCGAATCACTTATTGATGGCGGATCAGTTTTTTGTAGAGTTATTGAGCGTTCTGGATCCTAGCAAAGTTATTCCTAACACGGCGGATCAACTAAGTTTTAGTGCTTTAAATCAAGCTTTTCTAGCGAGGGATCAAGGCGTGTCGATGATTGTTTTAAGTAGCGAAGATGCGGCAGCTGACGTGGCGAATTATCAAGCATTAGGATTGGCAGCTTATCCGCCAACGTACTTTTCGAGAGGAATTACGCTGCCGGATGGAACAGCGGCGGAAGTTGCCTTTTCGATTGCTTTTATTGTGTCACCAGATTTACCGCAGTTGAGCTTTTTTGTTTGTCAGCATCATTATCCCAATCATTTTTGGAAAGCAGCTTATCAGCTTCACGCAAATTCGTTTATGGGACTGAAAAGGGTAGAGTTGGTGCTTGAAACACCGGCAAAACAGGAAGCATTTTTTTGTAAATTGCTTGGGACGTCCGCAAGTATCATTGACGGGATTTACCAGTTTGTAACTCCCGCAGAGACAATATTATTAATGACGCCGGCTCAGTTTAAGAAACGGAATGGACTTACTTTGGAGAGCAAAGAAAAAGGCGTTCGGTTGGTCGCTTTTCAGCTAAAAGATTTGCAACGATTGAAAGGATTAGCAGCGCAAAGTAGTTTTACCATAGCGTACGCAAGCACTGAATTTGTTTTACTTCGAGATCCCGTTACTACGATTTGGCTGCGATTTGAATGCTTTTAAACAGTCGAATACTTTACACACTTTTACACAAAGTGTTTCAACATAATTACTTCTTTTTCCGTCAAAAAACGGAATCGTCCTCGTGGCAAGTCCTTTTTGGTAAGACCGGCATAATAAACCCGATCCAATTTTTTGACGCGATATTTCAGGTGCTCAAAAATTCTACGGACAATACGATTGCGGCCAGAATGAATCTCAACGCCTACTTCCTGCTTTCCCTTACCTTGGACGTAAGAAACACCGTCGACTTTAATTGGTCCATCTTCTAATTGCAAACCATTCGCAATTTTTTTGATATCCTCCGGGGCAACATCTTGATCTAGAAAAACGTGGTAAATCTTTTTGATGTTATGACTGGGGTGGGAGAGTTTTTTCGCTAGTTCGCCGTCGTTCGTTAAAAGTAACAATCCCGTCGTAGCACGATCTAAGCGACCTACGGGATAAATTCTTTCTTTTACCGTATTTGCCACGAGGTCCATTACTGTTTTTCTACCGCGTTCATCCTTCAGCGTCGTTACAGTATCTTTGGGTTTGTTCATTAACAAATAAACCCTGTTGACTTCGGGCGTGACGATCTTATTTTGAAATTTTACTTGGTCTGTTTCTAGTACTCGATAGCCTATTTCTGCTACTACTTTATCGTTGACTTTGACGAGTCCGTCTTTAATAAACTCAGCGGCTTTTCTACGCGAACAGATGCCACAGTGAGCGATGTATTTATTCAATCGCATGCCCTCACTAGCTTCCTGATTGGAAGTTTCCTCTGGTGTTACTTTAGGATTTGGTTTCGGCGAATTCTTTTTATGACGCGGTTTCTTATGCATAGCAACAAAGTTAGTAATTGTTTTTTGAAGTTAAGCCTAGTCTGTCGTAAAATAAATGTGGTCTGTTTCTAATGATGTCTTTTGGTTCACTTCTCCTCTTGATTAGAAGAAAAAGTAGGTGTTGGGACTCGGAGGAAACTATTTGTAATGAGGGGAAGGCTTGAGTAAAGTTTTAGTCTTCTGTCAAAGGGAGAAAGAGCTTGCAACTTGGTAGAGGGCTGTGGTTAAATAATTAAGGAAGGTTAGTAGGTATTGGTAGGGAACTCGTTTAGCAACTGACCGTTAGGTAGTCATTTTTTAAAATGCAGTTTAACTTAAAAAATCATTCCGAATGTTCCAATCAGAACATTCGGAATGATTCGCGTTTTAGAAAGGAATATCTTCGTCATTCATTCGAGAAGATCGGGTGATAATGTTCGTGTTTGGATTAGGTTCGGTTGTTTCTGCGAAGCCACTAAAATCAGGATCGTCCAAATCTGAGAACTTGGCAAATTGATCCGTAAATTTCAATTTGATGGTATCCAAGGCACCGTTTCTGTGTTTGGCCACGATAAACTCTGCCACACCTTTCAATGATTGACCTTCTTCATCTTCCAAAATCTGGTAATATTCTGGGCGATAAATGAAGGATACAATATCTGCATCTTGCTCAATCGCACCTGATTCCCGTAAATCGGATAACATGGGGCGTTTGGCACCTCCCCGCGTTTCTACCGCACGACTCAGCTGAGAAAGTGCAATAACTGGTACGCCCAATTCCTTGGCGAGTCCTTTGAGTGCCCTTGAAATCGAACTAATCTCTTGTTCCCGATTTCCTTTTTTCGTATCTGGTCCACCCGTCATCAACTGCAAATAATCAATGATTACGATTTGGATATCGTGTTGCATTTTGAGTCGACGACACTTTGCTCTGAGTTCGAAAATATTGATACCGGGCGTATCGTCAATGTAGATTGGTAGTTCACTCATTTTTTCGATGGCGGTGTTAAGTTGTTGCCATTCGTAATCTTCGAGTTTACCATTTCGTAGTTTACTACCTGAAATTTCTGCTTCCAAAGAAATAAGTCTTTGTACCAATTGAACGTTCGACATCTCCAGTGAAAATACTGCTACGGCTTTACCAAAGTCTAGTGCAGCATTTTTTGCCATTGATAAAACGAAAGAGGTCTTACCCATACCCGGTCTAGCAGCAAGGATAATCAAATCGGAAGGTTGCCATCCAGAAGTTAAGCGATCCAAGTCGGTAAATCCCGTCGGGACACCCGTTAAGCCATCTTCCTGATCTGCCAGTCCTTCTAAAAGTTTTAGTGCTTTACTGGCGAGTGTTCCCATACTTTCAAAACCTCGACTAAGGTTTTGCTGGGTAATCGAGAACAAGCCTTGTTCGGCATCATCAAGTAATTGGAAAACATCGGTGGTATCTTCAAAAGCATCTTTGATGATCTTGGTCGATACAGTGATTAGTTCTCGTTGGATATGTTTTTGCGCGATAATTCGGGCGTGATATTCGATATTGGCCGCAGAAGCAATGCGATTGGTTAATTCGACTAAATAATAAGGACCACCAATCGTATCAATGTCTCCAGATTTCTTCAATTCTTCTGTAACGGTCAATAAATCTATTGGCTGTGTTTTTTCAAACAAACGCAACATCGCTTTATAGATCAGCTGATGAGCATCGCTATAAAAACTTTCTGATCGCAGAATATCAAGAATTACGGGAAGTGCGTCCTTGTCGAGCATCACTGCTCCTAGAACCGCTTCTTCTAGTGGGAGTGCTTGCGGCTGAACTTTACCAAACACGTAGTTGGATAATTCACCACCCTTCTTATTTTTGTTACGAAAATTAGTAACCTGTTTTATTGGATTGCTAGAATCTGTCATAAGTCTTCCTTCTTATTGCGCTCAAAATGATTAATCGGCTTGTACATTTTAAAATACCATTTAAATGTAAAAGTTAAATGTAAAAGCATAAAAAACGTTTGCGCATTGCTTAAACGAATAGTTAACGAAAAACTGCTGCCCAGCAATTGATGTTGAAGATGTTTTTCGTAAAGTGCCTCTTTTCTTAATATATTATTCGCCTCCGTGTAGCGTTTTCTCAGTAGTTCTCTGCAAAGCTAAATAGTTAATTTGAAAAACGATAATTCAGTAAAAAACAAGGTTATACACAAATGTTGGTAACTGTTGGTTTATGTGTGGAAAACCTGTGGATTTCTGACTTGAGCGTTATTGCAAAATATAGTGTTTCTATTTTATTTGTTTAATAAAAATGTATTGGTTACTTAAAAAACAGTTGTTTAAAGGATGAATTAGTTGTTTTTTAGCTATGTTGTCGACTTTTTGTAAGGAAAATTTATCCTGAAATTTATTTTTTGGATGTTGGTAACTAATGTGGATTTCTCTATTTAGGAGACCAAAATGTGAATAAGATGAATATAAGTATATAAAACAAATATTAATAAATAATAATGTATTGAGTGGTGGTTTTTGAATTTGTAAAAATTAGGAATGCTTAGTATTTGGGTTTTGTATCAACTGATGAGCATATAGTATAATACGCAAAAAGTTGTTGAAAGTCAAGTTTGTCACCGTATAAGTGTAATTGAGCTTAAGTCCTGCTCTCTAAAGCACTTTAGTATTATTTTTAATACACAAAAAGGTTTAGCCTTTCGACTAAACCTTTTTGCGCTATCAAGCATTCATGTTTGGAGCAGCGGAGAGATTTTTATAAATCGTTTAGTCGTTTTTGGACGGCTTTCACAATTTCTTTTTGTTCGTCTATTTTTTCAGCAGCGGTAACTTGTTCCTGCTCGTTTTCTATGATATTTTCTTCCGCTTTAGCAATACGCGCCTTGGCATTTTCAATATCTCGATGATAGTTATCGTTCGCATTTTTCAGTTTTTTGAGTTGATTTTCTAGCTTTTTGAGTGCTTTAAGTTGGTCGTCTAGTTCGTCTTGGGTAAGTTTTTGAGCGACGTTGAGGGCAAAACGCATCATCATTTTTTCTGCTTCGATGTATTCCTGCGGATGTTCGTTGGAAGACAAAAATGCACCACCGAGGTCAAACCACGCGGTAACGGAAACGTCATCTCCTGATTCTGCAATCCGGGCATAAACATCAACGGAGTTTGTTCCTCCTAATGCTGGAATTTCGGCATCGTCGGTAAAGTATTCGTCTGCTTTTCGGTTTCGTTTGGTTTTTTTACCATCGAACGCTTTAATGTATTTTTTCCATAACTTGATCACCGTTTTTTCTTCCACGTTAGGAATTTCTATCGTAAGTGCATTTTGCACTCCTTGACTCATAGATTTGCTACTCTCGTCAATTTGACCGTAAGAAACAGAAAGACTCATGAGCATTGCTAAACAGTTGAGTAGAATTTGTTTTTTCATTGCTTAATTGTTTTATAAAAACTAATAATGTATGATTTCAATTTGAAAATATTTCAAAGACCACCACATGAAACAAAGGGGAGCAAAAGCAATAAATTACCCTAGTGTTTATTAGCATCTGCAAATATGCTAAGAGATATATGGAAGTTATTTTAAAATAAGCGTCGGTGAAAATGATCGTTTGTGCGGTAACGTTCTAAAGGAAAGGTACAAAAAAAGTATAAATTATACGAAACATTAAAAATTTGCATAATTTTTGTAACCTATCAAATAAGGTAATTTTTTACTATGAAGCGGTATTGCATCGTTTTTGAACGGTTTCAATAGTTTTAAACTGAAAAAAGTGCCTTTACTAAGCTATTCTAGGGCATTTTATAAAAAAAAATGATTAATCCGTTAAAATCTAGTTAAAGCCGCTACCGGATTGGCTACTACTTGCAACTTAGCTCTTTGAATTAGCGTAAGTGATAAGGAAACCATAAAATACAACCTTGAACGTAATGTACAACAAGCACATCAAAATACTCTTCCTTAGCTTCCTTTTTCTGTTAGGAAGCACGAGCACTATTTTTGCCCAAAAGGAAAGCTTTAAAAAAGCAGATAAACTCTATAAGCAAAGAGAGTACGCAGCGGCTATTCCAATGTACGAGGCTGCACTCAAAGCTAAAGATAAGGCTTCCGCTAGGTTCAAGTTAGCTTATTGCTACCGGATGCTCAATCAAATGCAAAAGGCAGAAGAACTTTACGCCTCTCTAATCGGAGAGAAAAGGATCAAAGCAATTACCTATTTTTATTACGGAGAAGCTTTGATGAGTAATGGTAAATACGACGAAGCTAAGGTTTGGTTCAAGGAATTTGATCGCCTCAAACCAGAAGATGGGAGCGGTGCCCGCATGGCAAAAGCTTGTGACGAAGTACGCTATATTCAACCTTATTTTAATGATATCAAAATTACCAGCTTCAACCAAAATTCTCCGGTAGACGATACTGCTCCTGTTTTTTTTAACAACGGGATTATTTTCTCTTCTGATCGAAAAGCTGGGATTGGCTTTTTAAAGCAAAAGTCGCGTTGGACAGGGAGAGAATACATTAAACTCTATTTTAGCGAGCAATTGCCAGATGGTAGCTTTGCAAAACCCAAATCTTACTCTAGAAAATTGAACGCCCTCAATAAAAATACGAGTTGCATTAGCGTTACGGCAGATAGCACCACGGCTTTTTTTACGCGAAATAGTATGCTGGCGAGTAGAGGGAATGTTTATAATATGCAATTATACCAAGCGAGTTCTACCGACGGACAACGCTGGAAAAATGTTGAACTATTACCCTTTAGCAATAACGAATTGAATTATATGCATCCTGCGGTTTCTCCCGATGGACAATCGCTTTATTTTGTTTCGGATAGTAAGAAAGGAAATGGAGGGACGGATATCTATGTGTCGAAACGAACCAAAAAAGGTTGGAGTAATCCACAAAACCTTGGTCCTACGATTAATACGGCAGCCAACGAAGGTTTCCCCTTTTTACACGAAGATGGTCGGTTGTTTTTTTGTTCAAAAGGGCACACTGGCTACGGTGGGTTTGATATTTTCTTTTCGGAACAAGATGAAGCAGGAAATTGGTCTGCGCCCGTTAACTTGGGACAACCGATCAACAGCTCTTTCGACGATATTACGATCTTCCTCAAAAAAGGTGGGCAAACTGGTCTATTTACTTCTTCCCGAGCAGGAGGCGATGATGATATTTTTCTATTCGAAATCTTGCCAGCAGGAGCAGGGATTGTTTTAGAAACAGATCGTTTGCCAGCGGAAGTAGAAAACTTAACGGACTTAGCAACAACCGTGGATACGACGAGGATTGCTTCGGCAGAAAGCTTGCTTCCAGACACTTCTTCGCCGGAACTTGATCGCACGGAAGTTATTGTAAAGGAGGAAAACCAGCGTATAATTCCCATAGAAAAAGCAGAAATGGTGCTTGATTCAATGGAGACTGATTCCCAAGAAATTGAAATCGTAAATGAGATAAATGCTACTGAGCAATTAGAAACCGAAGAAAGTACCTCTTCGGAAGAAACGCCGCAAGCCTTAGCTTCGGCAATTCTTGCAGATACGCTTTTTGAAGTAGCTTCCGCAAGGGAAGAAGAAAGCTTTATCGAAGCAGTAACAGCATCAGAAACAGTGGTTGCTGAAGAAAAAATGCCCGTAATAGCAACCACTCCGCAGCCCAAAGAAGCGCAGCAATTGATTACAATCAACATGGATACAACCGTGCAGGAAACGGAAGCGAAACGGATAGAAGCGGTGGCTATTCCTACGAAGGAAGCTGAAGTTGACAGTGAGAAAAACATCTACGAAGCATGGTTCCAACTCATTGCGGAGCAACCGATAGCCGAAGCCAATACGGTACAAATTCAGGGTGTCCAGTTTCCGGCAGGTGCGCACAAAATTGCCCCTAGTTTTACGAAGAACCTCGATACCTTGGTGGTATTTTTAAAACGTCATCCTAGTTTAGAGGTAGAAATTTGTGGACATACTTGGAGCTTAGGGAATGATCAAAAAAACTGGGAACTTTCCAAAAAGCGAGCACGATCAATCGTTGCTTATTTAATGCGTCACGGTATACATAATAAGCGATTGAGTTTCAAAGCTTTTGGTGAAACGCTTTTAGTGAATGGTTGTAGCAACGGCGTGAAATGCTCAGAAGCAGATCATTTGCGGAACGAACGCTTAGAAATGAAAGTGATTCGTTTTTAAGGGATAATAATTTTCAACGCTTTGGGTAAAATGTCGTATTGCACGGGTGTTGTTCCTAAAAACTCACCATCTACTTCTAGCTCAACTGCTTGGTCGCCTAGTGCTTCGACGCTAATTTTTTTACTTTGGTAGGTCTCCACTTTTGGATGTTGATCAATGGTTCCCGTGTAGAAGCGTGGGGTGTTGAGGAGTACGGATAGTTTTGATAATTGTCCCGCAATCGTCAAGGCAAATAAGCCGTCATCCGCAATAGCGTGCGGTACAAATTGCATTCCCCCTCCAGAGTATTTACAAATCCCAACATTAACGGTATAGCAGTATCCTTCGTATATTCCTTCGTCAAAAGTGATTCGTAAAGCTTGTAATTCATAACGAAATAAACAACGAAAAATGAGCGATAAGTAAACCAACTGATTGGTGACAGGCTGCTTTTTTTCGGATAATGTTTTGGCAATGAAACCATCGTATGCCATTCCGGCAACGTTAGTGAAATAACGTTGCTTTCGTTGTTGTCCCGCTTGGTATTCTACCAAACCAATATCCTGTAAACTCGTTTGGCCTTTTTTAAAAAAAGATAACCAAGCAGATAAACGAGTTGGGATTTTATAATATTTTACCCAGTCATTACCGGTGCCAATGGGGAAGAGGGCGTAAGTGATATCAGTACTCGGTACAAGGTTCTGCGAAAGAATGCCATTGACGACTTCGTTGTTGGTTCCGTCCCCACCAATGGCTAAAATTTTGCGATATTGTTGTGTAACGGCTTGTTCGACTAAGCTTATCGCATGGCCACTACTTTTTGTAAAATGTATTACATAAGGAATCGCCGCGATTTGGAATTGCTTAGCAATTAGTGGCCACTTTTTCTTAGCGGCACCTTGCCCTGCGGTTGGATTGAGAATGATGAACCAAGTACTTTCCATCCCACAAAAATAAGATCATTTTCTGAGAGTTGGGTTGTAATTATTTTGAAGAGATATTTGGTAGCGCGTCTACCGGTAAGCACTAATTTTCCGTTGTGGGGTAATTAGGAATATTTAAGCCTAAGACTAGGTCTCTTTTTGCGCTCCAAATATTTTCTTCTTTCTTTAAGTCCACAATGCCTGACCCACCCCTGTTTGCTAAGTTTTTGCGTTTAACATCCGTGAGTAAAGGATCTGCTGCAAAAACGTATTCATCCAAGAAGTATTCGTTTTTATTGGGTTCCTTTACGGTAAGGTGAATGTGTTCCGCTTCTTTTCCACTTGGATAGGCAGCCGGTCGAAAAGTATAGAAGGCATATTGCCCATCTTCTCCCGTTTTAACCCATCCTCGATATTCGCCGTGCCGTTTTCCCCAACCAATTGCATCCGGTTGAGCTTCGTAAAGACCATTTCGATTGGTGTGATAAATGTATAGCATTACGTCTTTTGCAGGTGTATGTCCGTCTATTTGGTAAACCGTTCCGGTAATTTTTAATTTTGGAGTCGTGCTTTGAAACCCTGGCAAAGTATCGATGGCTTGGAGTGCTTGTTCACCGTATTCAAAAATGGCTTCACAGCCTTCGCAAGGACCACCTATTATTTTGTTGGTCTTGATTGTGGAAATCGTTTTTTCTTCAATGGGTGCTTGGCAAGCGTGGAGTAATAAGATAAGACTTAAAAGCGGTAGAAACTTTAACATGTGTAATTTTTAGAGTGTACGAAGTTTTTACTTTTGTTTTTAACAGCAGCAAAATAGCTTCTTGGGTATAAAAAATTAACTAGGAACTCAGTCTAAGCTCGACTTTATTTTCAAATGGCTAAAGTCGAGTTAAGTGTTCAAAGAAAAAAATACCTTCGCCCCATATTTTCCTCCTTCGTCCAAAAAACCTTCTTCTCCATAGATTTTTCCAACGTTTAAGCAGAATATAGCTTATCTTACTCGTCTAAATTAAGCATGGATAATGATGGATATTCTCAAATTAGATAAGGTACGTAAAACTTACGGCAAGCATGTAGCTGTTGATGACGTAAGTTTTGATATGCCAACGGGTTGTATTTTTGGAATGCTCGGTCCTAACGGAGCAGGTAAAACTTCTTTGATTCGGATTATTACGACCATAACGCGAGCAGATTCGGGAGTGGTATATTTGAACGGTGAAAAATTGGGAAATAAGCATCCCGAGCAAATTGGTTATATGCCCGAAGAGCGTGGGTTGTACAAGAAAATGAAAGTCGGCGAGCACTTGATTTATCTGGCTCGACTAAAAGGTTTGTCTAACAAAATGGCTAAGCAAGAAATTGGACACTGGTTTGAGAAATTCGGAATCGAAGATTGGTGGTCAAAGAAAGTGGAAGAACTCTCGAAAGGGATGCAACAGAAAATTCAGTTTATTTCTACCATCATTCACAAACCAAAGTTGCTCATTTTGGATGAACCTTTTTCTGGACTTGATCCCATCAATACCAATTTGATCAAAGACGAAATTGACGAACTCAATAAGAACGGAACTAGCATTATCTTTTCGACGCACCGGATGGAACAAGTGGAAGAAATTTGTGAACACATCGTCCTCATCAACGCCGGTAAAAATGTTTTACAAGGTTCTGTAAAGTCTGTTAAAGATCAGTTTAAGAAAAATAAATTTAAGGTTCATTACGAAGGAACGCTGCCCGTGGACGTCGCAGAACATTTTACCATCACGGCGCAAAATAAAGATGCGATTACAGTTCAACTTTCCGCAGGGAATAATTCTAATGATTTTCTACAATACTTGCTGCGGCATGGCTTACACATCCACGCATTTAACGAAATTTTGCCAACTCTAAACGAAATTTTTATTCGTCAAGTTGGTGCTAGTACCAACAGTTAAAGACCCATTTTACAACTCAAAACAAGTCGAACCTATATGGATAAATTGTGGCTCATCATCCAACGAGAATACTTGACCCGCGTTAAAAAACGCTCTTTTATTTTAGCAACGATTCTAACGCCTTTGGCGATCGTTCTTTTCATGGTCGTGGTTAGTTTTATCTTATCTTACGAAAGTGGAGAGGTCAAACATATTGCGGTATTAGATCAAGCTAATATACTCAATAAAACAATTGGGAAAGACGAGAAAAATCTATATTTCCATATTTTAGATGAGAATTTAGATTCCTTGAAAGCAAACTTTTCTAAAGAAAAATATGCTGGAATATTGGTTATTCCACCCATCACAAATATTGACGCGTCTAAGCATAAAGTATACTATTATCGAGAAGATCCACTCGGTTTAGATGTTCAAGGAGGAGTGGTTGATCGAATTAAAAATAAATTGCGGGATTATAAAATTAAGCAGCTCGGACTTGACGAAAAAAACCTTCGCAGCTTAAATTTTGACATTGAATTTAATCCTCAACCCATTACCAATACCAAAGAAGAAATTACTTCGATAACAACAATCGTTGCGGTCATGATCGGTGGCGCCATGGGCACGATTATGTACATCACCGTTTTTATTTACGGAATGATGGTCATGCGTAGTGTCATGGAAGAAAAAGTAAATCGGATTGTTGAAGTGATGATTTCTTCGGTGCGTCCTTTCCAGTTAATGTTGGGAAAAATCATCGGCGTTGGTGCCGTGGGATTGACCCAAGTAGCGATTTGGGGCTTGCTGATTCCTTTGATTTATTTAGTAGTAGGGTTGTTCTTTGGCCTGAATATGGAAGCTGCTCCGATGGATATGGAAATGGCCAACACGGCGATTGATCCAGAAGAATTAGAAGGGATGGTTGTCTTAGCGATGCAAGAATTGAGTCGACAAAATTGGTTGATGATTATTCCATTATTTGTTTTGTATTTTCTTGGCGGTTACTTTTTGTATGCTTCGCTTTTTGCAGCGGTTGGTTCCGCAATGGGAGATGATTTAGGCGAAGGTCAAGCCTTAACGATTCCGATTACCATTCCGGTTTTAATTTCCTTTTACATTATGATGGTAGCCGTGCGCTCGCCACATAGTAGTCTCGCAGTTTGGTCGTCGATTTTTCCTTTGTTTTCTCCGATTGTAATGCCTGCGCGCCTCGCTTTTAGCCCACCGTGGTGGCAAATTGGTTTGTCAATTATCTTATTATTAGGAACGGCAATTTTTATGGTTTGGCTATCCGCCAGAATTTATCGCGTTGGCATTTTAATGTACGGTAAGAAAGTTACGTTTAAAGAAATCGGGAAGTGGATGTTCTCGCGAGGATAAGCAAGCAAATCCGAAGCTTGCAATAAGATCCAATAAAAAATGCAGCCATTCTTCTGAGTGGCTGCATTTTTTATTGAAAAACTATCGTCGTTTTTAAAACAATTTCAGCTTAAAACTTTATACGTCAAAACTAATCTCTACCTCTTCCGTCGTAGGGTGCGCTTGACAAGTTAGAATGTAACCTTCCTCAACTTCATCTTCGTCTAAGGCGTAACATACTTCCATTTCGACCTTACCTTTCGTTACTTTTGCCATGCAAGTAGAGCACGAACCCGAAGTACAAGAGTAAGGCGGTTCTGCTTTAGCATCTAATAAGGCATCAAGAATTGTTTTGCTTTTTGCTACAGAAACAGTAATCGTTTCTCCATCCAAGAAGACTTTTACCTGTGCATCACCGACGGCTTTTTTAGCAACGTTGGGATCAACATCTGCGGCGTTACTCGTAAAGTGTTCGGCGTGAATGTGTTTGGTGTCAATTCCTTGTCCTTGAAGAAACTCCTCGACACTATGAATCATTGCGCCCGGTCCACAAATGAAATATTCTACGTCTTTATGACGTGCCGGATATTGCTGGAAGAAACTTTGAATCTGCTCCGCGTCAATTCGACCCGTTTTCCCTTTCCAGTTCGGTTTGGATTTTTTGAAAAAACTACTCAAGCCACTTCCTTTTTCTTTTTTCGGTTGACTCAAAATATGCTCTACGGATAATTGCCCACTATACTTTTGTTCTAACGCATCTAATTGCGATTTGAAAATAATACCTTCTTCTTCTCGATTGCCATAGAGTAAGAAAATACTACTCTGTGGTTCCGTTTCCAAGATCGTTTTTAAGATTGACATTAATGGTGTAATACCGCTACCGGCACCAAAAAGGTAGTACGTTTTTCGGTGCTCTTCCGATAATTTGGTGTAGAAACGACCTTCGGGCGGTAATACCGCAATCTCATCTCCAACTTTGACTTGGTCGTGGATGTGATTTGATACCAATCCTTGCTCAACACGCTTAATGCTAATGGCCAAATTTTCCTCTAAAGGACTGCTTGACATCGAGTAACTTCTGCGCTCTTCTTTGCCATTCAACTCAAACTTTACCGTTAGGTATTGTCCTTGCCGATAAGCGAAAGTAGTCGCCAAATCGGCTGGAATAGTTAGTACCAAAGAAACGGTATCGGGCGTTTCTTGTATAATATTATTAACTTTTAAATTATAAAAGGATAAACTCATTATGATGAATAATTTTAAACGAATAAATTAACTACTATAAAGCAGTCCAAAGTATTGGCATCTCGCCGGTAGCAAAAATAAGAATACCATAGTTAAGTACCAAGGCAAAATTGAATTGCCACTAAGATTGTGCGAGATTTTGAGCTTATTATCTACACAATTTCCGTGAACTACTTCATTATAAGGAATCTGAAAGGGTTTTGTTTGCCAAATTGAGCTTAAAGTTTTATCTCAAGGAAGAATAGATTGCACGTCGCCTTGATCAGCGATTAACATAAAGCTTTTTAGGACAAAATTTGAAGCATTGAATGCGCACTACTTTTAAATAACTTCTTACATAATTTTGTGATATGCATAGCAAAATTGACGATTTTTCGTTAAATTGTAACACTGGATGATTTTTGGCTACTTTTAAATTTAAATCGGTCTAAAGTTTGCCACTTTAGTAAAAATATCAGACCAAATAATTTCTATTTATGTTTAAAAAAGATACTAAATATTTAATCGCTTATCTTGCTCCACTGGCTGCTTTTGCAGGTATTTATTACGCAGGAATTTGGTCCTTAGGGGCGATGTATGTTGGGTTTGTGCTCATTCCCATTTTAGAAATTTTTGCTAAAGGTACCCAAGAGAATTTTTCCGAGCCCGTTGAAGCGACTAAAAAAGAAGATCGCTTTTTTGATGTATTACTTTATTTGAATTTACCCATTTTATATGCTTTAATTGTGGTTTATTTACTTCGAATCGAAGCGGGTGGATTGAGCAGTTTCGAAATACTGGGTATGACGCTTAGCGTTGGGCTAGTTGTCGGTACCGTCGGTATCAACGTTGCGCACGAATTGGGGCATCGTACGACTTGGTACGAGCAGTTGATGGCAAAAAGTTTGTTACTTTCGGCTTTGTATATGCACTTTTTTATTGAGCATAATCGCGGACATCATAAAAATGTAGCTACGGAAAAAGATCCTGCAACTTCTCGGCAAGGGGAAGCGATTTATTTTTTCTGGATTCGTTCCGTCTTTGGAAGCTATTGGAGCGCTTGGAAATTGGAGTATCGTCGCCTTACTAAAACGGGACGTAGCGCTTTTTCTTGGTCCAACGAAATGTTGCGCTTTCAAGTGATTCAGTTGGTCTATCTATTCGGGATGGGTTTATTATTTGGCTGGGACAAAATTCCATACTTGATTGGCGTTGCCGTAACGGGCTTTTTACTTTTGGAATCGGTCAATTACATCGAACATTATGGCTTACGCCGGAAATTATTAGAAAATGGTCGCTACGAAACGGTAAAACCGCAACACTCTTGGAATTCCAATAAAGAATTTGGTCGTATCTTTTTGTACGAATTGACGCGACATTCGGATCATCATTTTAAAGCGAGTAGAAAATATCAAGTGCTCCGTCATTTTGACGAAAGTCCACAATTGCCCTACGGTTATCCTACTTCCATGCTGATTGCTTTGATTCCACCATTATGGTTTAAGTTGATGGATAAACAACTTCAGCGCCTTCAAACAGCGTAGCGTTCTATTGGCTGCTCCTAACGAGTACACGATAGGCTAAAAGCTTGCGCCAAAAAATAAAAAGAAATCCTAGAGTGGAGCATAACAAAGGTAGTGCTCCGCTCTTTTTTTTTGTTAATATGACGTCGATCGTTAAAATTAATAATTGAATTAAAGCACGTATGTAAACAAAGCCTTATCTTTGAACGCTATGAAGCAGACATTATCTATTGTAGTACCGGCTTATAATGAAGAAAAAACAATTCACCTTATTTTAAATAAGATCAAGGCTGTACAATTAATTAATGATATCGAGAAAGAATTAATTTTGATCAATGATTGTTCCTCTGATCAAACGGAACAGGCTATTTTGACTTATCAGGCGGCTAATCCCGATTTGAATATCCAATATTTTAGTCACGAGAAAAATCAAGGGAAAGGAGCTGCGTTACATACCGGGATCAAGCGGGCTACGGGAGATTACTTAATTATTCAAGATGCCGACTTGGAATACGATCCGAGAGAATACAACATTTTACTACAACCCATTTTGGATGGTTTTGCGGATGTCGTTTACGGTTCTCGCTTTCGAGGAGGAAAAGCGCATCGAATTCTATTCTTTTGGCACTCTATTGGTAATAAATGGTTGACAGGTTTATCTAATATATTCACCAATCTCAACTTGACGGATATGGAAACTTGTTATAAGCTTTTTAAAACGGAAATTATCCAAGGCTTAGAGCTGAAAGAAAAGCGGTTTGGCTTCGAACCAGAAGTAACGGCCAAAATTAGCCGATTAGCCAATATCCGTATTTACGAATTGGGAATTTCTTATTACGGTCGATCTTATCAAGATGGAAAGAAAATTGGTTGGCGAGATGGATTTAGAGCAATTTACGCTATTTTAAAATATAATATTTTTAGTAAATGAGTAAAGATTTTGCTTTTAAAGAATTAGATGTAGAGGGTATGCAAACCTTGGAAGCCATTGCAGCGGCTTCTCAATTTAACGAGTGGATGTACAAGACCACCGCTAAAAATCTAAAAGGGCGTATTTTGGAAATCGGGAGTGGCATCGGCAATATCTCGGCGTTTTATCTACGAGATAAACGCGCTTTGCACCTCAGTGATATTCGAGATAACTACTGTGAGTTCTTGCAAGAGCAATTTGGCGCAGCGGAAAGTTTGGAAGGAATTGTCAACCTAGATTTAGTAGATCCGGATTTTGACCGTAAATATGCAGCGCATTTCGAAAGCTTCGATGGTTTGTTTGCCCTCAATGTAGTCGAACACATTGAAGACGATCAACTCGCGATTGCCAACGCCAAAAAATTATTGAAAAAAGGCGGTCGGATGGTGATTTTGGTACCTGCTTTTCAAGCTTTATACAATCATTTTGATACGGCACTAGAACACTATCGTCGCTACAATAAAAAACGACTTGCTCGTTTATTTGAAGTGAATGGATTACAAATCGAAAGAAAAACGTATTTCAACTTAGTAGGCATTGCAGGTTGGTTCTTTTCAGGAACCATTTTGAAAAAGCGAGTAATTCCTTCGGGACAAATGAAATTGTATAATGCCCTCGTTCCTATTTTTAAAATTGTAGACCGCGTAGCATTTAATCAGTGGGGATTGTCAGTCATCGTAGAAGGCACTAAAGTATAAGATGTTACATTTCTATGCTTACGCGAAAGATTAAAATAATACCAAAGACAATTAACGCAATTCCAGAAAACCGGCGTACCCAAAGCACATATTTTGGCTTAAGCCAATGCCGGATGACCTTTGCAAGGTAAACTTTAGCCAAGTCTGTTGCCACAATCGTCAAAAATAAGCCCAAGAAGAACAAGAGGGCATCTGAAGTTCCCAAGTCTCCTTTTACAATTACGGTACTCATAATACTTAACCAAAAGAAAACGGTAAAAGGATTGAGCGTATTGATGAGGAAACCTTTAAATAATAAGGTAGGATAGGAGGAATAACGATAAGGCTCTTTTTTCTTCGTTGTCGTTCCCGCTAGGATTGGCGGATCAGGTACTCGACTGATTAAGGTTCCCAGGCCGAAAGCAATTAATAAAACGCCACCAATCAAGCCGAGGTAAAACTTAAAACCGTCAACCTCAACCCAAGCCATTACGTAAGAAACGCCCCAGTAGACGGCAGCAATATAAAGGAAATCACTGACCCATACGCCCACGCCAATCGCCACACCCGCCCGAAAGCCTTGCTCAATCCCCGCCTGAATGAGGGCAAAAAATATGGGACCGATTAAGAAACATAGAACCATTCCCCAGCCAAGACCATCAATAAAGGGACTCAATATTGTTAGATTTTGAAATAGCGCCAAATTGGTCTTTAGTTAACTGGTAGCAGAAAAGAAATCGACTGCCATACTTACCCAAACTAGCGCACAATTGTAATTGAATGATTGTTCGTACTCAAGGAATAGCCCTTAGCTAAAAGGCGATCATTAAGCTTTATGCCAACTCTCGGATAGCGTTTCCCAAAAAACGTTCCCATTCTTGAAACTGCGATTCGCGCATGACCCGAGGGAATTTATTTTGTCCACCCATTTTTCCTTGGTGAGCTTGGTAATTATAGAACTGTTTTGGTGGAATGACTTCCAATTGTAACTCTTTTAGAATGCCTTCTCGTTCAAATTTGTAATCATCGTTGAGTAAGATCAACTCTTGATCTAACAAACTTATAATCTGCTCTGTCGGTATCATTGTCTGACAACCAATGTACCATTTGTGTACAAAGTAATTATCAATTTTCAACCCACAAACGGTAAATTCAGGAATTGCAATGTTTAATTTTTCCTCTACCTTTTGAATGGCTTGATTCATATTGTCAACCGAAAGGTGTTCCGCACAAACATTTAGGAAGTGTTTCGTTCTTCCCGTAATGATGATTTCGCCTTTTTTGATATCCGTAAAACGAACCGTATCGCCGATCAAATAGCGCCACGCTCCAGCACAAGTACTCATGAGCAGAGCGTAATCGACTCCTTCTGCTACTTGATCAATGGTAAAACCTTTAGGATTGCCAATGATTTCGCCTTCCGACGTAAAGTTTTGCTCATTGAAAGGCACAAACTCGTAGAAAATGCCATTATTCAATACCATGGTCATTGATCGGGTATTGGGTCGGTTTTGGAAAGCGATAAAACCTTCCGACGCCAAATAAGTATCAAGGTAAATTAAAGGTTCGCGGATTAATTTTTCGAAACCTTTGCGGTAAGGATCAAAAGCGACGCCACCGTGTACAAAAACTTTTAGATTCGGCCAGATATCGTGAATAGTATCTACTTTGTGATAGTCAATTATTTTTTCTACCATTAATTGAGCCCAAGCCGGAATGCCCGTCAAAAATCCAACATCCCATTGCTTCGCGTGCTTCGCAATAGCATCAATTCGTTCTTCCCAAGCACTAATATTGGCAATGGCTCTCCCTGGACGATAGGTGCTGCGCATCCAAAATGGAAGCTGCCCCGTATTAATTCCACTCAAATCACCAAGGAAATATCCATCTTGATATTTCAAATCGGTACAACCGCCTAGCAAGAACATATTCTTGCTGTAAGTTTCCGGATTGAGTTCAAACTTAGGCAAAGAGAAAAATATCTTCATGCCGACGCGTCTGATCTCATTGATCATTTCTTTGGAAACAGGAATTTGTTTACTCGCCGAACAAGAAGTGCCTGAACTCAAGGCAAAGTACTTGATCTTGCCCTTCCACGCAACGTCTGATTCGTTGTTGCGGGCACGATACCACCATTCTTGGTTGATTTTTTCATAATCAAACACCGGCACCTGCGATTGGAACGCTGAAATGAAATCACTAGCATTCAAGATATTTTTGAAACCGTAAGCCTGGCCAAAAGCAGTGTTTTTTGCTTTATTGAGCAAACGAGAAAGACATTTTGTCTGTGCTTCGATGGGACTAGCATTGGATTCTATCCGTTGTCCTATCTGAGATCCTCTTTTGATTAAATTACCAAGTAA
>CALFBG010000388.1 GCA_937951685.1 uncultured Saprospiraceae bacterium
GCGCGCAAAATTTTCGTTGGGACTTGTATCAATATTATCACTTCCATTGAGGTAACGCAACATCATATTGTCCGTTACCATTTTCAACGCTAGATTTTGGATACTGTCCATACTGAAACTACCATTGGTGTAGCGGGCGGCTGTTTGGCGAAACAAACTCAAGTAGTCAAAGAACTGACGCGCTTGTCCGGCATCCGCATTAACGATAAAAATGGAGTGAAGGAAAAACGACAGTTTGTGTGCAATCGAAGTATCTTGTCTAGCTTCTTCCATCCACCAAGCAATAATGTGTCGCGTAAGGAAAAAATCACTAGAAACTGGTTCGACACCGGAATTGATAAAAGGCGTTAGGTTCTCTGGATCAATTGGTTCTGTGAGGTTTAAAGTTGGAATATTGAAAAGTGCCTCAACGGCTTGTTTCGCCGTCAGATTCGCAAAACTATCAATACTAGTTTGTTTTTGGTTGTAGGTTGCTCGCCGCAATAAATGTTTAGCGAGGCGTTTTCCTAGTACCCCCGTGTAAGGCAATATGGAAGCCATAAGTCTATGTTTATTTTATGGAAAATATTTTAAAATTCACCTAAAACAATAGCGATTGCCTTAGATGTATTGTTCATTTATAAATGGAAGTTTTTAAACAACTTCATGAAATAAAATAAAATGGAAGTGTTTCTATTTGAGAATTAAATGGTAGATAGCAACAACTTCAGTGTAAAATGCGGAAGCATTTCAATACTTTATTTGTTTACATAATTGCTGGGAACTTGTGGGGATTAAATTACTTGTTGAACATAACCTCGAAAACTATGCTAATGGTATAACAAATTGATTTTGCTAAAACCAAACGCCGCACACCTGAAATCGGCATCAAAGCATCACTAAATATATTAAAATATTATCAAATATTAAAATAATATCAATAAAACATTATTGTTACAGGGAATTAAAGAGGTAAAACTTAGAAGTTGTTTTAAAATAGATCTTAATACCTACAGATAAAGCATTGCAATCCAATACTTCAGCTTTTTCTCGTCACCGCAGCTATGGCTGCATAAATTCTGAACAGCATTTACCGCTTGCGGATGGGATGCAAAAGAGCTTCGTCCTGAAACACAAGCCTTTACCTTCGGTTGCTAACATCATTTTAAAACAACTTCTTATTATTAGGAATAGTTGTCCGCATTTTTTGCTGGAAAAATACCTTGCGATCCTTGATTTAGACAACTTCCATAACAAACGTAGGAAACTATTGCTTATTGTATAAAACTCACTTCTATCATCATAAAATCATTTCTACGGAAAATATTTCAAACCATATTCCAACTCATATCGAAGTTAAAAGTTAGCTCCTCTCGCTAACGGAACGCTTAAATATCGTATTAATAATAAAGTCAATACCTCCCGCCGGACCAGAATGATCCAAATCATGGTATCATTCAGCGTACTTTCTATTTTTATTTAAGCTGTATTTCATTTTCTCATCTAACAAAAATTGTTCCTGATGCGCAACTTTTACCCTTCTCAACGTCGATTTACTTTTTTTATATTTTTAATGCTTTTAGCCGGGAGCTGCAAAACGGTTAAGCCAAGCGAGTCGCTACAGATTGCGACGTTTAATACTTTTTTGCGGTCCCCCTTGATGTATTGCCTACAAAGTCCAGAAAACCTACCCGATTGTTTGATCCACTACGAAGAAGTTCCCGAAGCAAATGCTGTCGCCATTGCCACGGAAATACTGGCGGGAGATTATGACATTATTGCGTTCAACGAAGTTTTTGGAGAAGATGCCCGGAAAATTTTAGTGGATAGACTGAGTGGGAAATATCCGCATTTTGTGAGCAAAATTGACGAAGAATTATTAGCAGGAGAAATATTAATTGATACCAGCTTGATGGAAGGCGGAACCTTTGAAGTGGATGGTGATTTTTTAAAAATTAAAGATTTGCTAGGTGGTTCGCTGCATACGTTCAAGGTGAAGACCGCAGCTCCCGGACAAACACCAGGTACCTTTCTAGTCAAGCTGAACGCAGAAGATAGCGGGTTGATGATTTTTAGTCGCTTCCCTTTCATTGACCTTCCTAATAATGCCTTCAAATGGGATAGCGGAGAACTAGATGGCACTACGGATCAAGTCGCTTTTACACGTTTTTCCTCGTTTGCGGATAGTGATGCACTTGCCGCAAAAGGAGCAGGCTTGGTGCGAATTCAAAACCCAGTAAATAACACTATATATAATGTGGTTTTTACACATACCCAAGCAGATTATCCACCGGATGATTTGTACCCCGAAATACGAGTAAAGCAACTGGCTGAAATTCGCCAGATGCTAGAAGTTACTTTGGGGAAGGATGACTTAGTTCGGGCACATATTTTCGTCATGGGGGATATTAATATTGACGGAGAGGGTGGTGTTTTAGATCCTGGAGTTAGTGGTGGAGAAGCAGAATGGGGAGCTGTATTTGGAACACCAGGAGAATTTTATTTTGATGTCCTTACGGATAGTTGGGCAGCTACGGGTTCGAAGGTAGATACGGGTTGGACACATCCCGCAGGAGAAGGAGAACGCTTAGATTATATGCTCGTCAATAAGAATTTGCTCGAACAACAGTTTTGCGTCCAACATGTCACGCGGGCTTACATTGCAAATAGTGATCATCTTTTAGTCAAAGCCGATTATAATACTGCTGCAATGCACTGCCATCCTCGGACTGCGATGAATAATCCGCCTACGGATGAGTATATTGTTGGACCTACTGAGATTAAAAACAAGGGAAATGTGCAATGGGTTTTTTATGACTTTGGGAAACCGGTTACCGTATCTATTGCCGTAGATCCAGAGAGTAGATGGAACCCAACGACGCAGGAGGGCGTTCGGTTTGAATTGTACGATCCAAGAGATTTATCTAAACCAATTGATCAGTACCTTACGGATACTACGATTATGAAAGAAGTGACGGATATCTGTGAACGGGATTATAGCATCAACGGTCAGAAACATTTTGAACGTTGCGATGAGGTCATTGGAATTAAGTACGTTGTTCCAGAAACTTTTTACATTAAAGTTTTCTCTGACAATCCGGATTGGACGGGAGATTACGACTTGTTGGTACACAAACACGGTTGCCAAAGTCCTGCAGATGCTTGTGTGATCAAAGCGGCTAAGCCGTATGAGTTGGATGAATTTAAAGTGGGGCAACCTTTAAATGCCGAAGATCGGGCTTGGTTTAAATTGGACATCGTAGAGGAAGCAGATAGTGGAATGCCACAAGCAGTACGCATTTATACGAAAGGCACACCGGAGGGATTGTACACCGATGCTTTTAGTACACAGGCAAATCCTACGGTAGAATTTGACCCATTTCCAAAAAGCTTTAGTAGCAATACGATTAATAATGAAGGCAGTCATGATGGTACGGCGAATTGGTTTTATACCGTAACGCGGAATGATATTTCGACTGGAAATACCTTGGAAGTAGCTTGGGAAACGAATTTGACAATCCTGTATGGTAATGAAATGGTCGAGGCTTATCCCAATGCTACACCGATGATTTTAAAATGTTTGGACGAAACGAATCCAGAGTTAGGTTCCGACGAAATAGAATTGCGGATCGGGGTTGACGGTGGACCATTGGTCACTAAATTTATTAAGGAGTACGAATGCAATGACGGCGATGTTTCTTTTAGTGTCGCGGCACAAGTAGGTGTGATTCGCTTCGTGCAAGAAGTACGCGTGCAAGTTGTCGAAGAAGATGATTCTTCTGCGGATGATTTGAGTAATACGCATACCATTAATACTTTAGATCCAGCGGATGCCGAACAACGATTGGGAAGTCGAACGTTTGGGTTTTCTGGTGGTAAATATCGCTTCGACTGGAATTTAAGTCATACGCTCAATCGTTAGCGCTATCTTTTAGCTTAACATTTTTCGAAGAAAATAGCTTCTATTTCAACTCAAGGCTTTGTATCGTAAAGATGCAAAGCCTTGAAAATTAGGAGAGATACGAAAAGGTAGGTTCAAAATGTTCGGTAATTTAAGTACTAAGACAAAATTACTTTGCCATTCCACTAGCTTTCCTGCATTTTTCACCTCGATTGAAGCAAAATTTTCTTCCGTCAAAATCATCAATCTATTTGGTAAATCTACTTATATTAAAAAGTATTTAGACTAAGCACTAAAGAAATGCAACAACTTCACGGGGTCATTTGTTAAATCTATTATAACTTCCAAGGGAAGCGTTAGCCAATCATCAAAAATCAGCACATGTTTAAAAATAACCATAGCCTTAACATCTTAATCGCTTTAACTTTAATCTTTCACGCTTGTACGCCGCAAGATCAAGCCACGACGACTCAACCTAAGGTGCAGATAAATGCACAAACGGTTGCGCAGCAACTGACGAATCCAGCAGCTAAAAAGTATTGGTACAATGGCGAAGCAGAAATCACGAGCTACGAATTGTCGCAAGCCCGCTACGGTGACCTACACGATGGCAAAGCGGTATTGGTTTTCGTGACCGAACCTTTTTCTCCTCAAACTTTTACCAAAGCGGATCGACCCGGAACCCAAGATGTATCGGTACTGAAATTGAATGCGACCAAGAAATTCAACACGGGTATTTACCCTTACTCAATTATGACGAGTAGTTTTTTCCCTTTTGAAAATGGAAAATATTCCTTGAAAATTTCTTCTTCTTCGCAAGAATGGTGTGGACACACTTATATGGAATTGAACCATAAAAAAGATTATGAAGTAACGATTCATTCTTATTTCCAAGGAGAAAATAAAGCGGATTTAAAATTAAAAACAAGTTTGCTGGAAGATGATTTTTGGACTCGAATTCGATTGCATCCCGAAGATTTACCAATGGGAGAAATAAAAGTTATTCCTGCATTTGCTGCCTTACGGTTGTTGCACAAAGACATGGCTGCTTATCGCTGTCAAGCAAGTCAAATAAGTGATGAGACGAGCCATACGTATACGCTTTCTTATCCTGAGCTAAAGCGAAGCTTGTCGATTCGTTACGAGAAGGAATTTCCACATACTATCTTATCTTGGGAAGAATCTTATGCCAGTGGTTGGGGCAATAATCGAAAAGAAATGAGAACTACGGCCACTCGGATTAAAACGATTAGATCGGATTATTGGAATAAAAATACTCCACAAGATGCCGCTTGGCGCACAAAATTAGGCTTAGATTAAGCTAAGTAGCAATGTGATATCATCATTGTTGCTGTCGGTAGCTTTTTTTGTTTAAATAAATTCATACAGTTGTCTTAACAAATTGTAAGCAGGGTAAGTAATTTAGGGGTTTTAAGCAATTGAATTCGTATTGTTACCTATTGTAGCTAAAGGATATTGCTCCTTTTCGGAATGGTATTTGTTCTTTCAGATAAATTAATAGAAAGCATTAATTTTCAATAACAAGATGAAAGAGCCGCTCGATTTAACAATTCCACAATCTGGACCACGTTCAGCGTTGATCTTTGAAAACCGTCCTTATCATTCGGATAGTACTCCGGAAGAAATCGAGGCGA
>CALFBG010000389.1 GCA_937951685.1 uncultured Saprospiraceae bacterium
AGGTAACTTTGGTGTAGTCAAAACGATTACCACCGACGAAAATATCTTAAAATCTATTTTCACGGCGGACTTAGATGGCGATGGTGATCAAGATGTAATCGCCGCGTCTTTCGTCGATGATGCCGTTTATTGGTATGAAAATGAAGATGGTGCAGGAAGTTTTGGTGCACGAAAACTAATCTCTGCACTAGCCGATGGTATTGGTTTCGTCTACGCTGGCGATCTCGATGCGGATGGTGACATGGATGTCATCTCTACTTCTTCTATTGACGATAAAGTTGCTTGGTACAAAAACGAAGATGGTCAAGGAAATTTTAGTGACCAAATCGTAATTGGCACTTCGGGAGATTTTCCAAATGCAGCTTATCCCGCCGATCTCGATGGCGATGGTGATTTAGATATCGTTGCTTCTTCTTCTAATGATGATGAAATTTCTTTTTATGAAAATCAAGATGGACAAGGCAGCTTTAGTGCACAGCAAATTCTTTCTACGGAGATTGATAACGGTAGAATCTTTGCGCCAGTAGATTTAGACGGAGATAACGATCTTGATCTGATTGGTTATATTAATAGTAATAATAATCTGGTTTGGTTTGAAAATGAAAACGGCACGGGTAGCCTTGCGAATGCTCAAATCATCCAAGAAGCAGCGAGTAGTATCCGCTCCATTTTTTCGGCAGATTTAGATGGAGATAATGATTTAGATATTTTATACGCCGCTTATTTGGCAAACGAAGTTGGTTGGTACGAAAACGAAGATGGACAGGGAAATTTTGGTATCGGAATGGGAATTGTAACCGTTGCCGCAGGACTATCGGGAGGTACGCGGGCGGATCTTGACGGCGACGGCGACCTTGATATTATTTCTGCTTCTAGGGTGCAAAACAGAATTAGTTGGTACGGAAATTTAGACGGAGCGGGAGAATTTGGTCCAGAAAACCGAGTGACTCTATCTGCGATTGATATTACGGATGTTAAAGCAAATGACCTTGACGGTGATGGTGATCAGGATCTTATCTATTATGGAGACGCTACAATTGCTTGGTTGACCAACGAAGACGGTGCCGGAACATTTGGCCCCATACAAGTTATTGCGGAGGTAAATAATAATATTACCTCGATGGAACTCGCTGACTTTGATAACGATGGCGATGCAGATATTTTAACTTCTTCTAATCAAGGAACGCGTTGGTATGAAAATACTGGTGGTGCATTCAGTGGGGAACAGTTGGTCTCTTCCCTTACGGATGATGGTCCTTCGGCTTATCCCGGAGATGTTGATGGTGATGGTGATTTGGATATCCTAGCGTCTTATCTAGGAGCGGAAATTGTTTGGTACGAAAATGAAAACGGGATGGGCAGTTTTGGAACGAAGCAGGTTATTTTGACTGGAAATAATGATTCTTCTACCGTAATTATTTACGCAACGGATCTTGATGCAGATGGTGATCTAGATATTGCGACCTCCGGTAATGGTGGCAAATGGTACGAAAACGAAGATGGTGCCGGAACATTTGGCGCCGCGAAAATTATTTTTGAGGAATCGTTTTATGCAAGAGCATTAACAACTATTGATGTTGATGGCGATGGTGACTTAGATTTTATGGCTGTTTTTTTTAACTCGATTCATTGGTATGAAAATGAAGATGGTGCGGGAAGCTACGGTGCGGCAAACGTAGTTGAATTGGAAGGTAATAGTATCAATATTACTGGATTTACTACGGGAGATTTTGATGGCGATGGCGACTTAGATATCAGTTATGCTCGACGTAATTTGAATAGAGTCGTTTGGCGCGCAAATGTATCGGATGAATCTAGTTTAGCAGGACGTTGTTTCTTAGATGCTAATGAAAATGGAATTTTAGATATTGGAGAAATTAGCTTACTCAACCAGAAAGTACTCCTTGAACCGGATGCTTTGAATACTTGGACGGGCGGCGCCGGAGATTTTAGGTACTTCTTAGATGCCGGTATGTATAGTTTAAGTCATCAAGCGGCAGCAATTTGGGAAGCAACGAGTCCTGCCGATGTCACGCTAGAGATTGACGATTCGGGAGCACAAACAGTGGTGAACTTTGGCGTAAAAGCTTTAACGGAAGTGGTAGAGACAGCAATCAATATCACTTCAGCACCGACTCGCTGTGGTTTTACGGTGCCGTTTTGGTTAAGTCTATCGAATACTGGAACACAAGCAGGAGATGGTAGCTTGACTTTTATTTTAGATTCTATCGTTACGTACGCTACGGCAGAACCACTACCAACGACTATTGCTGGAGATACGTTGACCTGGACATTTACGGGATTGAATCCAACTTATGAGGAAAATATTAAATTGTACTTGATCATGCCCGGTGTTGATTCTATTGGAGAAGAAATTTTGTTGACGGGAATTAGTGAACTCACGGACAATAGTGGCGGCTCCGTTTTTACGGATACCTCTACGTTTACTTCTATTATCAATTGTGCGTATGACCCTAACGATAAGCTAGTAGAACCCAATCGTGGCGGTGCGGAGAATCCAACACTTTTTGGAGAAACGCTAAGTTACACGATTCGTTTTCAAAATACAGGAACGGATACTGCTTTCACCGTAGTGCTTAGCGATCAGCTAGACGCAGATTTAGATTGGAGTAGCTTTCGACCAACAGGAAGTAGTCACCCTTATAGTGTTTACTTGAATGATGCTGGATTACTAGAATTTACTTTTAATAATATTTTACTGCCAGATAGTACCACGAACGAACCGGAAAGTCACGGTTTTGTGAAGTATGTTATTGCGCACAAAGAGAATTTAGCGGAAAATACAGTACTCGAAAATTCAGCAGAAATTTACTTCGATTTTAATCCACCCATTTTGACAAACACGACGATTAATACACTCGTCACGATGTTGCCAACGAGTACAGCCGATTTCGTACAAGCCCCTAAACTCATTAAGGCTTTTCCGAATCCATTTTCTGAATCGACAACGATTGTGATTGAAGGGCTAGATGCTCCACAAGCATATAACTTACAATTATTGGATGCTACGGGACGTTATTTACGGAGTTATACCTTGGATGGAACAGCCACGATTACCTTAAGGAGAAATAACTTATCTGCGGGACTTTACTTTTACCAATTGACGCACCGCGAGCAAGCTAGAACAGTGGCTGCTGGAAAATTGATGATACAGTAAGTCATCCTTGTCAACAGAAAATACTTTATAGTGGATCGCCGCATGCTTCGTTTAGGAGAATGCGGCGATTTTTTTTAGAGCAGTTGTAGAAGATTTTTTTTGTTAAAAACAAACTAGAATTAAGCAGCAGCAGAAGGATTTAAATACTTGATAACGATTGAATTAGTAGTCGTTTTTAGTTGTGAATTTCGCATTCTTTTTTTATTTAAAAATAAATACTTTTTACTTTTTTTGAAATAAAATAGAAATCAGCGAAGGATTTCTACTCTTCGTTTGTCTAAAAGGAGTATACAAAAAATGGAGACTTTGCTAAACAAACTATAGTAAAGTTGACAACGCGCGTTTCTTTTTTTACTCAAAAAAAAACAATATGAATAAGCAATTTTTTAAAATGATTTTAGTAGGAATGGTAGTTATTTTATTCGCAGCCTGTTCCAAGAAAACTACGTCAACTACAAATACAGATGCTGCTGCTACCACGGAGCAAAAAAGAAACCGAACGGATCGAAAGGGAGAAGGCAAACCACAATTCGCTGAACTCCTGACAAAAATGGATACAAACGGAGATGGTAAAATATCGAAGACAGAAGTCCAAGGTCGGTTAAAAAATGACTTTGCTAAAGTAGACAAAGATAGTGATGGATTTATCACCGAGGCAGAGTTCAAACAAATGCCAGCACGCGGACCGAAAAGACAAAGAAACTAAAAACGGATCGGGTATCCGCAGTAATTTAGCTTTAAGTTTTTAAAACAACTATTTGTACAAAAAAAGCTTGTCCGCTTGATTCATCCAAGCTTGTACAAATATTCAAATTGAATAAAAATATGAAATATTTATTGTTTCCTTTAGCACTCAGCTTATGGAGTGTGATGGTCTTGTTTTCATCTTGTTCTAAAGATGATGAGACCATAGAAGCTGTCGAATTGGACGTAGTGAAGGAAGTAGATACTAGTTTGTTTTTAACGGATGGACAAACAATCACAACGATCTCCTGTACGCTTTCTAATGGAACGACGACGACTTGCTATCAA
>CALFBG010000390.1 GCA_937951685.1 uncultured Saprospiraceae bacterium
ACTTATGGATGCACCGATCCTTCTGCGTATAATTATGATCCGAGTGCGACGATGGATGACGGCAGTTGTATGTACGATAGTTATGGCTGTACGGATCCTCTTGCGGATAATTACGATCCAAGTGCGACGGTAGATGATGGAAGTTGCTATTTTTCTTTCTATGGCTGCACAGATCCTTCGGCGGATAATTATGATCCAATTGCCCAGATAGATGATGGCAGTTGCACTTATGGCTTAGGGCCGGATACGGATGGTGATGGTTATCCAGACAGTATTGATCCAGACCCAAATAATTCGTTGGTGCCTGATCCTTATTCTTTGGCGAAGTATCAAGCCTTAACGTATGGAACGTTGAAAGTTTTTCCAAATCCAAATTCAGGTGCCTTTATGATTCAATTTAACAATCGGAAAGCTGGAGAAATGTTTTTACAATTGTACGACGTTACTGGAAAATTAATACACCAATTCTCAACTCGAATTGATGCCGGACAATACGAAAATCGAATTGCCCTTCCTGAGGGAAGTTATGATGGCTTGTATTATTTAACAATTATGATTAATGACCAACGCTTTAACGAGCGCGTGACGGTAATTCGTCCATAAGCATAAGTAGTTTTAATCTAGAGCTATAAATGGGCTGAGTAATACTTTTGTATTACTCAGCCTGTTTTTTTATGGCGTTAATCTTTGATGAACGTTCGTCGTCGTATCTGGCAAGTCTTCTATCCAGAAGAAAATATCGACCAGCATTTCAGAAAAACGTTCCAGTATTATTGCGAGGTACTTTAGCACGGGGTGACCAAATTGACCCAATTCTGCCGGAGCGAAAAATACTCCGATAACAAAAAATACGCATAAAGCTTTTATGGTAAATCGCATTAAACTTCTTCCCGTGTGAATTAATCGCTCAAGGAGGTAACTCACTCTTTCTAAAAATACAATGATGGCGATGATGTAAACAAAAAAGAGGATGATTTTCATGACGCAGTAATTTTGGGTGAGTAAAGGGGATAAATGAGGATCGGCGGTGCGGTATGATTTCTTTGATCAGGGAGTGTAATTGTTACTTTTTTTGCTGATCAGTAACTGTTTTTCGTGCGATACTTTGTAGTTGTTTTAATAATACTAAAAAAAACACCCAAAAAGGATACGGTTGCTGTAGCTGTTTTTACTTTATATTAGGGACGTAAATAAAAGGTTAACAATACATGGTTGACTTGATGTGAAAAATAACTTAATTCGTGTTTGGGGAACTGGTGACCAATGTGAATTTTAAAGTCTTTACGCAGTCAGCCATCAAAAATCAAAAATATAACAAATATGAAAGTAAATTGTAAGGTCAGTATTAACGCTAAAGCAATGATTAACGAGTTACCGGAAACTTGGAATCATCAGGATTACCTTAATATACTCGATCTAGTAGGTTTTGACGCAGCGGGAATGGCGGAATCCGAAATCAAAGAAATGGCGATGATGTCTCTAGCGGATCAAGAGCCGGAGGAGAGTGCAGGTCTGATACTGAAATATCGGCTAAGTGAAAAACTGTCGGAAGGACAAATTCAGCAGTTATCGCACGAAATGCAGGAAGATAAAGTATCGGAGGAATATCCCGATATATTTTTACACGAAGCGTTATTCAATGTAAATCAACTTTTGTTTAAATCTTTTAACGGTAAATTCCCAAATGCTCACGCGATTGCACTTGATTTGGATCTAAGGGTCAAGCCCGCCAATTGTATGGAGCAGGAAGAGCAGGTTCCCGCAATCATTATCCAAGCATTAGCGGAGGCGCTAGGAGAACACTCGGCCATTGCTCGCTTGTACGAAGATGAAATTAGTGGTCGCAAAGCGTTCACCGATGCGAAAGGTATTTTATGGAAATTTAGTAAAGAAAAAACTGGTGATAATACTTTCCATATTCGTTTATTTTCTTCTGAATATTGGTTGCACGATTTACCAAATAAGGAAGTGTATGAGACTACGATTAAGTTGTTTGAAGCGGAGGAAGGGGAGGATTGATCGTAATCGCATTCCGTCCAAGGGCTTAAACTATCGCATTCATAATGCTTAATACTTCACGATCTTTTTGGTCGTTAAATATCCATCTTTAATCAAACGAATAAAATAAAGCCCACTCGGGTAAGTGTCAAGGTTTAGTTTTAAAGAATAATTAAATTGTTGCTGTAGCAAAACACGACCGTTAAGGTCCATCAACTCAAGGTTCGCTTGGCGGAGATCTTTACTCATGATTTGCAACTCGCTTGTCGTTGGATTAGGAAAGAGGCTCAGGTGAAACTGTTCCTGCGTTAGTTGCTCCGTGGTAAGCGGCATTGGCAACTCACTCACCATCAAGTTCTTGGTGGTGTTGGTGACAATGGGAGGATTTGTGTCAAAATAAATACTGGCAGTATTCTCAATATTAGTTTCTTCTGCTAACCCGGTTTTGGAACTAATCTTATAGCTCACGTAGCCTTGACTTCCTTCAAAGTTGCTGGTGCTATCGGGCAAGAAAATATCATCAAATGCAAAACGGATATAACGTTCCGCTTCGATCGTCGTTTCTAAAAAATAAGGATGACTGGTGCTCAAAATACTAAAACTTGTTGGGTCTAAATTTTCATCCAAGGTATCCAAAACGACAACATCATACGCGACATCGTTTCCTGTATTTTGAAAACGGATGGTATAAAATAGATCTTCGTCAAAAAGGGTGTAATCACCAACCCGTTGTGGATATACCAATTTGTCGTTAGGGTCAAATGAGCAACGAACGATAGGGTCATAGTTGAAATACCGAGAAGAATAAACGCCGCCTACGGGGATTGTAAAACCAATGTAGGAACCTAGGTGTAAAGAGTCTCCTAAAGTAAAATCTTCTGCTCCGGGGATTTTTAAAAGAAGCTGTTTGGTAATCGACTCGCCGGGAAACATTCCTTCAAACTCCCAACCATATAAATCATCTTGGATCACTTGTGGGGTATCAAGGAACATCACTTCCATAATATTCGAATCCAAGGCAAACCATAACGTACCTTCGGTAAAGGTTGTTCCAATATTTTTAGCGTGAACCTCAAATTCAACCCATTGATCACATCGTGCCAGTCCCGCATTGATTGTTGTAACCATTTCCGAAAAAACTTTATTAGGATAAAGACCAAAGCTGATGGTATCGCTAGTATTCAGTGCGGATAGGCTCACGGAAAAACTACTGGAGTCGGTTGTTAAAGACCAATTGGGCGTTAAGCTAGTATCATAGCCGATGTTATAATTTCCGTATTCCAAATACACGACTCCTCCATCGTCAGTGGAACTGGTGTAATAAACAATTCCCAAGGGATCTACCGTCACGCCTGCATCAGCGAAAAAAGCTTCTCCTATTTCTTGAATTTTATTTTGATTAAGATCATAGTATGCCTCAACATGAACGGAGGAAAAGTTAGCCATTGCACAAGCCAAATTTATTTCTTCTATTGAATTACAGCCTGGAGCATTTTGATTAAAATTAGCATAGTTCCCAGAAAGTAAAAAATTGCAAATGACGGGCTCTTCGCACACGGAAAGCTTATCATTGGAAGTTATCCATACCGAGCTAATCGTAGCAGGATTTAGATTAGCGATTCCTTGGAGGCTGAGCAAATTATTGTTATTAACTAAAAATAGCTGACCGTTGATACTCGTTAAGTTTTGTAAACCATTAAGATTAGAAATCGCTAATCCAGCTATTTCAAAAGATCCTCCAATGCTTTGAAGGTTTTCAAAACCTGAGAAATCAGTAGCGAAATTAGTAGGATTTGAAATTGACAAATTTCCTTGAATATTTTTTACATTATTTAACCCTTGGAAACTATTCAGGCTGCCATAGAGGAATCTAAAATTTCCATTGATCTGGGTTAGTTGTTCTAAACCTGAAAAATCTACTAAATTCACATTTTCAAATTCTACGTCTCCTCCAATAAATTTAAGTCTTTGGAATTCCTGAAAACTGATTGGACTACTCAATTCTTCAATCCGCATACCCGCTCCGATTGTATCTAAAGCATTTAAACCGGATAAGCTATTCAAACTAAAATTAAAAATGGTGAGGCTCTCGCCGATGAAATTCAAATTTTCTAAACCAGTGGCACTAGATAATTCTAAATCTTCTTTAAAAATGAGATGTCCTGAAATGCGCTCAATTTGATTCAAGCCATTAAGATTGGTAATATTTCCCAAAGGTGTTTTATTAATAATGACACTTCCTAGCACGTGTGTACACCCAGGATAGTTCGTCGCGAAATCATCAATTTGCGTTTGGGAGTTAAAGGTAATTCCTAAAGGCAGACAGGATTGTGCGAATGAAGAAATATTAGCACAAAAAATTATTAATGCGGAGACAAAGAGTAGCTGTTTTTTTTTCATGCTTTTTATTTCGTATAGTGAATACCAACGTTAAAAGTAAGCATTCTTTAGGGGAAATGCAATTGGGGCGAGAAAAAGGGAAGTGCTGGATTACAATGCTTCTGCCTTACCGATTGATCAGTCAGCGGTAGGTACTAAGGTGTATTTTTAAACAACTCCTGTCGGTCAATTTACCGTTTGTTTGGTGCTATCGTTTTGTCTTGGTAATTTATTCTTTTAAATTGCCTTCCTACTATTAAGTGACGTTAAATTGTTTTTTTTTAATATCAATATTGAAAATGTGAATATGGATACAGCTTCTAAATAAATTTTCATCAAAAAAAAAGGTCAAATTTGTTTTATTCTAGATAATGAAATCCTAAAAACCAGATTTTTTTTGTTAAATTATTGTCACAAAAAATATCTAAAATCCATTTGTTTTAAGGCGTTTTATTGGCAAGGATTCATTTTTTAGTATCACAAATAATTAAAAATAGAACGCTAAATATTGGACTTTGGCACTCTTTTGAAGGAGTATTTATTGTGACGGTCAATTAAATCTATTTTTGTAAAAGCTTCCCCCGCTTTCTATTTGCCTTAGTGCTCAACCGCTTCACGTTTAAAACTTTCCCCTCAAAATCACTCCATTTAGAAACGTTAAAGTATTGGAGTATTACATTCTACGATTATAGCGCTTGATTTATTTGTAATTTGATTTCAATAAGTAAAGTATTGCCTTAGCTGAAAAGCTAAGATATCATAAACCCAAACATAAATAATGCTCAAGAAAAACACACAAAAGCTAGGCTTTAGGGGAACCCCCAATGCCTTTTTGAAAAATCTAAAATTTATTATTCCCAAACTACCTTTGTCCTGCAATAAAGTGATGAAGCGTCAGCTATGTATTCTTTTAGTAGGACTCTTTTTGTCGACTCAGGCACTCGCCGGATCTCCAGATATATTGTACTATGTATCCGATGGTAATGATCGCTTGTATAGCATTGATCGTACTACGGGTACGATTACCGACGTTGGTGCCTGTGGTGTACCCAACATTGAAGCGATTGCCATGTGGCCAGCACCGGGTAACAATACTTTGTATGCGGCAAACGCTGGGCAATTGGGAACACTCAGTCTTACGAACGGTGCCTTCACCGCATTGCCCAATCAAATTGATGGAGGTGGAACGGCGGATGGCGCATTAGGCGCACAAAGTTTAAATGATGTAGATGGTTTGGCCTTTGATGCACGAACTGGAATCCTATGGGCTTCTGAACGAAAAACAGGAAGCGGAAACTACGATTTGATTTTCCACATTGATCCTGCAACAGGATTATTTGTACCGGATGCTTTTGGACCAGGCTTAGATTATATCGTTGTGGATGGCGTTGGTGTTAATTATGATATTGATGATTTGGCGATTAATCCCGCAGACGGATTAGTATACGCAGTAAGTAATTCTGGTGGTAATGACGAATTAATTAATATCAATAGTTCGACGGGAGCAGTTACGATTGTTGCTGACCTTACTTATGGAGATGTAGAGGGCTTAGACTTTCATAACGACGCTGGATTTTATGGCGTTACAGGGGCGGGTGGTGCAACGGCGCTCTATACGGTAGATGAGACAACTGCTGTAATGACAATTTTATATAACCCAGTAACTGGTTCAGATCTAGAATCGTGTGCGATGTTAGTTGCGGATGCTAACGCAATTAATGGTACCGTTTGGTACGATGCAGATGCTAACCAAGGTATCGGTGGTACGGAAACAGGACTAGCCGGAGTAACGGTTGATTTGTATGTTGATGCAAATGGAGACGGTGCGTTAGATGCCGGAGATTTCAAAGTACAGTCTACTATTGCTGATGGCAATGGTGACTATCATTTTTATTACGCTACAACGGGTGATTTGTTGGTATTAATAGATGAATCAACTTTGCCGACCGGCTACGCAATGACAACTGTTAATAATTATGCGGTATCTTTTGCGGATGCAGTCAATTTTGGAGAAGTAAGCAACAACAATGATTTTGGGGCGAATGATGGAACGGATTGTGATAATGATGGGATTCCTGACTTTGCAGAAGGAACTGGAGATTCAGATGGAGACCTAGTCCTTGATGAATGTGATATTGATTCTGACAATGATGGGATTCCAGATAATATAGAAGGTACAGGTGATTGTGATGGCGATGGAATCCTTAACTACAAGGATGTAGACTCTGATAATGATGGGATTCCAGATGCCATCGAAACGAATGGTGGGATTGCGCCGGCTGGATACGATGCGGCTACGGGTAGAATAACTGGAGCAGTAGGGGCAAACGGGATGGTCGATGCTATCGAAACAGCACCAGAATCAGGAATGAGTATTTTACCAAACACGAATACGGATGGCGATGCGAATTTAGATCGCTGTGATTGTGATTCTGATAATGATGGTATCGTCGATGCGATAGAAGCTGGTGGATCAGATGCAAACATGGATTGTATAATAGATGGCTTTACGGATATGAACGATGATGGATATCACGATCCGTTAAATACGACCCCTTTAGCAATTCCGAATACGGATGGACTTACGGGGCCCAACTATGTAGATATAGATTCTGACAACGATGGGATTGATGATACACGCGAAGGATATTCGACACCACCTTACCAAGAACCTGCTTTTGTGATAGACGGTGATGGCGATGGGGTGATTGATTTTTGGGATATTTCTTACGGTGGTACCCCGATTCTTCCTTATGATCATGATGGAGATAATATTCCTGATTATATGGATACAGACTCTGATAATGATACGGTTTTAGATGCAATTGAAGGCTTTGATTTAGATAAGAATGGCGTGGTCGATACCGCTCCGGCAAGCAATGATGCAGATGCAGATGGATTAGACGATAACTACGATCCCAATGCGGGCACATTTGGGAATTTTACAACGATGGGGTTACAAGATTCCGATGGAGATGGCTGGCAAGATTGGAGAGATTCTGATGATGATAATGACGGTACACCTACGGCTTTAGAACTTACAGATGCAGATAATAATACGGTGGTAGATTATCTAGAGTTTACCACAAACTGTGTGGCTTCGGGACCAACATTTTCAGGGAACGGACTGGTTGTGATGTCGAATGTAGGATTTAATAATCCTAATAATACCTTAGCTGCACCGGATAGTCAGACAGCAAGTGCTACGGTAGGGGCAGAAATTGTGATAGAATTAGCACATTTAGTGGAACACGGAACGGACGTTTCAGTTACGATGTCTGGTGGTGCGAATATGTCGATCGAATTTTCTACGGACAATGTTACCTGGTCTTCTCCTGTGAATGGGATTGGCTCTGGAATAGTTGATTTTCCAGTGTCTATTTTATCGGGCGCAAGGTATGTACGAATTAAACGACTAGCTACAGGTACTTCAACATTACGGATAGATGGATTGGCGTATAGTTTTCAATCTTGTTTTGAAGATAGTGATGGAGACAATATCACGGATAACGTAGATATAGATGATGATAACGATGGCATCTTAGATGTCGTAGAAGTTTGTGGGGGGCTGGCCACTGATTTTAGTTGTATCGGTGCTGATCCACTGGCAGACGATGATAGCGATGGTGCACCGAATTATAAAGATGCGGATTTCTGTACGCTGAATATTCATGGTGTTTGTGAAAGCTTAGACTTTGATAACGATGGTATTCCGGATTTCTTAGATTTGGATGCAGACAACGATGGTATTCCAGATGTAGTAGAAGCTGGTGGTGCAGATGATAATGGTGATGGTCTCATCGATGGATTCTCGGATCTTAATATGGATGGTATTACCGATGTATTTAATCCTTGTCCAACTTGTAGTAATATACCTGCTCCAGATACGGACGGTGACGGACAATTAGATTTCTTAGATTTAGATGCCGATAATGATGGTATTCCGGATGTCGTAGAAGCGGGGGGAACGGATACGAATGGCGATGGATTTGTAGACAATAACACGGACGTCGATCAGGATGGATTGGCGGATGTTTACGATTCCGATGATGATGGAACCGCGGGCGTAGAAGATGCAACCGATCCATTATTAGTAACGGGAGCGGATACCGATAATGATGGATTACCAAATTCTTACCCCAATGGAGATACGGACGGCGATGGTCATTTAGACCACTTAGATTTAGATGCCGATAACGATGGTATTCCTGATCTGATCGAAGCGGGTGGTCATGATCCAGAAGGTGATGGTTTGGTTAGTATGGCATTGTCCTCTTGGGATGATGATGGCGATGGTTTTACAGATTTGTACGATACGGATGATAACGCAACCGCAGGAACTGGAGACGGTGGTGCGGCTCTAGTTGCAACAACCGATATTAATAATGACGGACACCTAAATGTTCCAGGGGAAGTAATGATCTCCGGAGGAGGAGGTAATCTACCAGTGAATCTAGATAATGATGGTGTGGCGAATCACTTAGATCTGGATGCCGATAACGACGGGATTTTAGATGTAACAGAAGCGGGCGCACCAGATAGTAATAATGATGGCTACGTTGATAATGGTGTAGGTGTATTTGTAGATAGTGATAACGACGGATTTGCAGATAACGTAGATGGTGACGTAGGAAATGACAATACTTTTGAAGCGGCTAATCCATTAATTACAACTAGCCCAGATTCGGGAGCAGATGCGGATAGTCGATTAGAGTATGCAGGTAATGGGGCAACTATAGATAGTGACGGAGATGATGTCCCTGATTTCTTAGATGTAGATTCAGATAATGATGGCATTTTCGATAACTACGAAGGACAATCTACGATGGGATATATTCCACCGGGTACTACCGATACCGATGGAGATGGATTACTCGATGCTTACGATACGGGATCTGGCGCTGCACAAAACGGAATTACTCCATACAATCATGATGTCGCTACAGGAGATTTAATTCCAGATTACTTGGATTTAGATTCAGATGCGGATAATATTCCTGATGCGCAAGAAGCTTGGGATGATTTAGTAGATGGTAATTCTCAAGGAGATAATATTACGACTTGTGGCGTAGATGCGGATGGCGATGGCTTACTGGATTGCTATGACAGTAATGATGCGAATGCTCAAATTTATACTTGGGCAGGAGAGCCCGCGGATGATGTTGACGGTGCAAATGGTACGGTCGCAGGAGCGGTTTTTGTGAATAACTTAGATGTTATTTTACCAGATAATATTGGTGATAATGCATCGGAACCAGATTATCGGGATAATATTAATGCTTGTGCTACTGCACAATCTTATTATGGAATTACAGATGCAGGGACAGATTACGAGTACAATGCTGCAACCGGAAATCATGAAGACGATGCGGCTACGCAGATCATTCGAGCGACTACTTACTGTGAACCAGATAATGATGGATGGTATTATTTTTATAATCCATTAGAACCCGGCAACTACCTTTTTGCCATTAAGAATAACGGTGCGAGTCCGAATACCGTTGCCATCTCAGATTTGATTGATTACATTGAA
>CALFBG010000391.1 GCA_937951685.1 uncultured Saprospiraceae bacterium
CAGCAATATTATATCGTGGTGCCATGGGCGTATTTTCGCTCGTGCTAGGAGCAAGACTTGTAGATCTTGTAGGTGTCATCGTCTCGGGAATTAACATTGAAGTTTCTTCTTCTTTCTCTTCCGTGGAAGTTGATGCTACTATCTCCGTTGTTGTTTCGGTAATCGCTTCGTTGGTATTCGTTACGGGCACGGATAAAATATAATTCGGGCGCTGTGCATTCGTTGGTGGCGTTGGAATAAATTCTTCCTTAAGCTCAAACATATGCCGCTCATAATTTTCAGGAATAGCTTCTGCCTTTGGAATCGAATAGTCTTCTTCGGGAATGGTGTATTGTCCTTCTTCCGTAGTTGGTCTAGCAAAAACTTCATCAGACGCTTCGTCTGCTTCATCCGCTTCGTCTAGCTCTTCGATTACAAAACTAGTTGGCTCAAGCGTATCAAACTGCGATAAGTTGTAGCGTTTGATGGTTTTAATAAGCTTGTCAGCATAAAGCTTATCCGTTGCATAACCGCAAGACTTTAAACCCTTTGCCCAACTGACATAATCCGTTCGATCATAACTAAACAAAACTTCATACCGTTTATTATTTACCAGAAAGTCCGTATGATCCTGATAAGATTGTTGTACACTAGGATAAACTCTAAAGCAAGATTCCGTTAGATTGCCATTGCGATCGAAGTCATCATCTTTCCAGTAAAAGCTTTCGCCTTGCCAGTTCTTCTTGCACTTGATTCCGAAATGATTATTAGAGTTTACGGCTAACTGACCTTTGCCGATACCGGACTCATGTAGCCCTTGTGCCAAAGTGATACTAGCAGGAATGCCACTACGATACATTTCTTCGATGGCAATCGATTTGTACTTGCTAATGTAGTCCGAAACGTCCGGAACAGATTTTTCATCAAAAGAAGAAAATAAACCGACGAGTAGTAAAAGGGTTGGAATTAAAAAATGTTGCTGTTTCATAGTAGTTAAAGTTTAGATGTAAAAAAATTACACCAAGTAACTACCACCAATCTTTCAAAATGAGTGCAGCTTGTCTGCTTCTTGTCCGATCGATGTAAGTACGTTGGTACTTAATGTAGCAGGCTTACCGGACGTGTAAATCAACAGTCAATCGTAAGAATCACTAGCCCGTACCACGAGGATACAAGTAGCATTCCTTAGAAAATATTGAGACAAGGATAAATTGACTGCGGGCTTACTTTATTTTAAGGCACCAACCAAAGTCCTTTATTTGGCATTTGGATGGTGGCTTAAAGCACTTGAACAAATATTGTCGCTTACGGTCATTTGAGTATTTCTAATGGACGCAAACCGAGCTTTGTGCAAGTACTGGGTTCTCTCATAGTAAGTTTAACCACATTAACTAGGTTCAATATATAATTTATTTACATATAGAGTCAAGTTTAATCTGTTGGCTACCTGCACTTTGTGTGACAGTAAAAATTACATTAACAAAAAAAGCAATATGTTTTCATATGTAATTTTTTTTTAACTTAAAAAATACTAATAAACAATTGATTAATTGATAAATGAATGGAATTTGACGAGTACTCAGAACAATTAAATTACAAGCGCACAAAATGTGCTAATTAGTTGATAAAAAGTCAAAAACAAAACTTGTTTTTTCATATAAATAATAAACATTTTGATTAAACATATAAATAGAGAGCTAATAAACATAAGCTTTTCCGCTCGTTTGTATATAACTTTTTTGCATACTAATGTTTTTAGTATGCTTTTTACTTTTCCTAAATTTAGCATAAAAAAGCTAGGTCAGCTGTGTAACAAAAAAATATTAAAAATAAATATGTTTCCTTTGTCATTTTTGATAATTATTCCTAATTCCGCTCAAAATAAAACCCAGAATAAGAAAAGTGGCAACAATTTTGCACACATTATAAATAAATAACATATAATATATTTGTAATTTATTTAGCACTAACCTATGAAATACCTCCACACACTCACTTGCTGCTTTGGGCTAACCATTTGTCTTGGCATCGCCAATCCTATTTTTGCACAAGCACCACCCGCAGCACTCTACCAAAAAGCTACTGACTTATTCGAAGAGAAAGAATTTGCCGCTGCGAGTGTTTTTTATGAGTTGATCCTCAACCACGATCCACAAAATGATAAAGCATTGCGATATTTAGGCATCAGTCATTACGAACTAGCCAAATTCAACGCCGCCATTACTACTTTTGATCAATTACTCTTACTCAAAGCCAATGACTTGGAAGCACGGGAATACCGCGCAAATGCTTACGTTGCATTAGGTGCTTACGCCAAAGCTATCCTAGACTATGATCATATTATTGCCGTTGCCCCCGGTACCATTCCTTATGTCAACCGAGCTAGAGCACATTTTGCAATCGAAAACTTTGAACTGGCACAAGCTGATTTTAACCAAGCATTACAATTCGATGCAAAAGATAGCGAAGCATTAGCGGGTAAAGCTGACATCTATTATGAAAAAGGACAATACGAAAAAGCGCTAGATTTCTACGCTCAATCCATTGCGGCGTATCGACTTGATCCTAGTGTTTATAACAATCGAGCGAACACCTACTCAATGCTTCAGATGACACCAGAAGCTTTACAAGATTACAACCAAGCACTTACTTTAGAAGAAAGTAGTACGGGACTCACCAACCGAGGCAAATATTATTTACAAATTAAAAACTACGACGAAGCCGCATTAGATTGCATTGAGGCTAGCTTATTAGATTTTAATAATCCCGACGCGTACCATTGCGCGGGAGCCGCTAGACAAGCGCAGGGACAATTGAAAGATGCTTTAGAAAACTTTGAAAAAGCAGTAGCACTCGCACCAGATTGGGCTACTGCCATTAGCGATTTAGGTTTGGTAAAATCCAAATTGGGCGATTACCTGGGGGCATATCAAGCACAACAACGAGCACTTAGTTTGGCACCTCATAACGCACTCTTCGCGACACGGTGGCAAGATTGTAAAAAAATGATAGCGCAACACGGTTTAGACAATCAACCGACCACGGAACTAGAAGACGACGAAGCTATTGAAACAGAAATCATTGCTGCGGAAGCTCCCAAAGCAAAAGAAAAAGATGAGTTAACCCCAAGATCTTTTAACCGGAAAGATTTGAGAATTGCGACAATTCTTACCCCTCAGTTTGCGAAGCGACCAGAAAAAGTGACCACCCGCGACGTATTAACCGCAAGGGGCGTTCCTGCGAGTTATGATGTACAAATGCCTCGCGTGCAACAATCACGTGCAATACGCTTCCAAGCCGCAGTAAAATATAATAAAACCAAAAACTATACCCTTGCCATTGAAGCGTTTAATGCTATTCTTAGCGAAAACCCTTCCGATCATGAAGCCTATAACGGTCGAGGGATTGCGCTTTACGGCAACGGAGAAGCAGAAGCCGCTATTGATGATTTTAACCACGCTATCGCTGTTCATCCCAATTTTGTGGAAGCGTACTATAATCGCGGCAGAACGCAATATATGCAGGGAAAAGTGGCTGCTGCCATTGATGACTTTTCTTGGGTGATACAACATCGACCAGATTTTGCTAATGCATATCGCTGGCGGGGGAAATGCTACGAACAGATGAACTACGTTAATCCTTCCGTCATGGATTTTCAGCGGTACCGACAATTTTCACAAAAAAAGTAACCGTACTAGCAAAAGCATTTAGAAACCCTCTTCGATTGAGGACAAAATTAAATACGGATAAGTAATAAAACTATTCCCCCTATTCGGCACCCGCTGGATAGGGGCTTTATTTGGCATAAAAAATGTGTTACTAAGTGAGTAAAAAAAGACTATACATTATAATAAAATGAATCTGGCTTTCGGGAAAGCTTTTTTTTTATTATAAAAAAGCTTATTTTTGCAAATATTTCTAGCAAATATTATTTTTTGGGAACTATGAACTAGGAAATTTTTGTATACTATATACGATTGCCCCTAAAATAGATTTTTGTAAAAAATTAGGTTTCCATACTACTCCTGTTGATATAAGATCGGCACGAGTCAAGTATTTTCATTAAATAAACATAATCCGCTATGAGTCAGAATTTTGACAAAACAAAATATACCGAAGAAGAACTCTCCGAATTTGAACACATCATTGACGAAAAATTAGTCAATGCTAAGCGACAATTACAATTTTATTTGATGCAGTTGGGCGATATGGCAGACAATCAAGATGCAAAAGTTAAAGGGTTGGATGATGGTAATGGCACGGCAGAGGTAGAGCGTTTAACAGGACTTGCTGCTAGACAGAAAAAGCACATTCAGCATTTAGAAAATGCGAAAATTAGAATTCAAAATAAAGTTTACGGAATTTGCCGCGTGACGGGTAAGTTAATTTCGAAGCAACGACTCCGTGCGGTGCCTCACGCAACCTTAAGCATCGAAGCAAAGCAAAAAGGCTAAGGATTAGCCTTCCCGATGTGCGAAGATATTTTGGTACTGCCCGATGAAAGTTGGAGAAAGTAAGCTGCTTTCTAAGAAACTAGTGATTATACTCGTTGAGGACAAGTATAATCACTAGTTTTTTTTGTACTTTCGAGCAAACGATTGGTTCGTTGTCAAGCGGTGGAAACAAAGTGATTCGCAGACGATGACCAAGCATAAGCATAAAAGTGCCTTAGGATCACTAATTTTTATCCGTACGCCACAATTTACGTTCTATTTTGTAGTTGTTTAGATAGCGTATCCTTAATCGCACATTATTAAATCTAAGATATAGAAATATTGAAGTCATCTACTAAAGTTACTTTACTCGTATTTTTGGTATTATTAATTGACCAAGGTTTAAAGCTCTGGGTAAAGACGAACATGTTTTACGGGGAAGGGATTAATCTATTCGGACAATCTTGGGCGCAATTACATTTTGTGGAGAATCCAGGTATGGCTTTTGGCTATAATATGGGAGGAGATATTGGAAAAGTTGCACTGAGTCTTTTCAGAATTTTTGCCGTTGGATTTTTAATCTACTTTATCAACCAACTCATCAAATCTAAGGCTAAATTTGGCTTATTGGCTTGCTTTGCTTTCATTCTTGCCGGAGCCGTTGGTAATATTCTCGATAGCACTTTCTATGGTTACTTATTTGATAAAGGTACAACTTGGAATGCCGAGATTAACGACTGGGTACACTATACTGGAAAATCGGAGATGGATTTCTCGGGGTATGCTAGTTTCTTGCAAGGTTGTGTCGTAGATATGCTTTACTTTCCGATGTTGGAAGGCAATTTCCCTGCGTGGGTTCCTTTTTGGGGAGGAGAATCTTTTTTATTTTTCCGTCCAGTGTTTAACGTCGCTGATATGTCGATTACGATCGGTGTGTTGAGCATCATCTTGTTTCAACGTGGTTTTTTTAGTCAAGGATTAGAATCTTCCGATCCTAAAGTTACCGCAAAGCACAGCACGGAGACTACTTCGGAAACATCAAAAATCACTACGTCAGCCGATACGGATCAAGCAAGCACTACGTCAGCTACGCTAGGTACGACTTCGCCAGAACACTCTGAATCAATTGTGGATGATGCTTCGGAACAAGCTTCTGATTTGCCGGAGGAAGAAGAAAAAACTTAAATCTTAAGTGGGAGTTACGAACAACCATTGATAGCATAAAATTACAAGAGGGCGGTATTTGATTAAATCAGATACCGCCCTCTTTGGGCTTTGGGGCAAGTCTAGTCCTAATCTTTGATTACCAACTAGTCTGCAGCCTCTTCTTCGAACGAATCGATAGCTTTCAATACACCTGCAATTTTCGGATAGTCAATGCTATAGTGTATAAATTTTCCTTCTCGTTTTGTGATCACGATACCGGCTAGTCGAAGGATTCTCAAATGCTGAGAAGTGATCGATTGTTCTAACTTTAAAGTATTGTAAATCTTATTGACGTTGATCGTTTTGTGCTTGTCGATAAAAGAAAGAATCCGCATGCGAAGAGGATGCGCTAAGGCGCGTAAGATTTCAGAAGACTCTTGTAGTTGCTCATTGTTAATATGAACTTTAGCCTTTCTCATAGATACGGTATTTTTTAAAAAAGAATTAATTTACATAGCAAATATGCGTTTTTTATTCATTCTTTCATAATGAAACACAAAAAAAATGCTGTAAACCAGATGGTTTGCAGCATTTTACCTTTGATTCGGGCTACTTTAATAAAAAGTATTATTTATAGCAAAATCACCGTTTACAATGTTTCATAAGTGATTTTTTTATATATTTTTTACCCTGCAAGTTCCTCAACAAGTCGAGAAATTTGAGATAAACGATTGGTATCTAAAGAATAATAAATAAACTTACCTTGACGATCTGTTGCGACAACTCCCGCTCTTCTTAAGATGGCTAAATGCTGAGATGCTACTGATTGTTCTAAGCGCAACTTAATGTAAATGTCCGTTACCGTCATTTGCTCGTGCTCTTCTAATAAATCAATGATACTCTGACGCAATTTGTGGTTTACTGCCCGCAGTACTAATACTGCTTTTCTTAATTCTGCATAGTCAAGTTGAATGTCTTTTTTTCCCTTCTTCAAAATAACGGTCTCATTTTTTTGCTTTCTCATATTACTGTTTTTATGATTAAATAATACTGCTAATACTTAGCCAAAAACTATACCAAAACAAAATATTATTGTTTATCATAAGGTATACTATATTGATGGTTAACCAAAAATAAAAATTTAATTTACCAAATCAAAAAAAACTAGAATGTGTTAAAAATCATATTCTTTTTTTTGACATGGTAATGTTTGGTGCCTTAAAGTAGAATGGAGAAAAATATGCCAAGTTTTCGAACTGCTTTTCTGCATAAGCTTTTAGGCCCAATGGAACCAAGTGACGCGACGAACAACTCGTATCGTCAAAAATAACTTGGCTACTGGTGAGCAAGGCTTTACATTTCTCTGCACCATCTCCAGAAATAACTAGTTTTTCCTCCATTGAAGCTAATTGTTCCGTGAAGCTATCTTCGGTAATAATGATGGCTTCGGTGGGCACCAATTCTTCGTTGTACGCATTGTATTGAGCACTATACACTTCCATTCTACGGGCATCAATCATTGGACAGTACCTAGCTTTCAGACCAAGCTTTTGGTGAGTTGCATGGGCGATTTGTTGGAGCGTGTGGATCGCAATTAAAGGCTTATCCAAAGCATAACAAATCCCTTTCGCCGCCGAACTCCCTACTCTTAATCCAGTATAAGATCCTGGTCCTTTGCTCAAAACTACCGCGTCCAGCTCCCTTAAAGTAACCTGCGCCTCCCTAGCGCAACTTTCTATGAATTGGGTGATTTTGGCGGCGTGTACAAATTTTTCGTTGCTCTCTGCTAGGGCTAATACTTTTTCCCCTTTGCTCAAACAAACGGAGCAAAGTTGAGCACTAGTCTCAATATTTAACAGAAGTGGCATAAAATGTAAGTGTATGTATGTTTAATTAGATAGACGGTATCTGCGTACAGATTGAACCAAGTACATTGTAAATTAACGAAGGTCTATCGAATTACAAGGTAAGGAATGCCACGGAATTTATGGCAAAGTTTCGTATATCAAATTAAAAATAATACTAATTTATTCGCATTTATGCTATTTTATAATAGCATTATACTACGGAAGTACTAATCCAAATTAAATTGCCCGTAAATTGTGGTAGTACTCAGCGCTTTCTTTTGGATATTTCCCACGGGCATTAGTGCTTTATATCGCGCCTTTTTTTGCGGCAAATAAGACTCATATCCAGCCTATCGGACAAAAAAAAAAACCGACTTAAGCAAGGCGCTCAAGTCGGTTTAAACAGTATTTTAAACTGTTCTTATTTTTTTAAGAAGCTGTTGTACTTGCCTTTGTCTCCTAAGATGTTGATCGCTTCCTTAATTTCTTGATCATTCTTCAACGCAACTTGAATTTTACCTTTTTGATAATAATATCGACTCGCGATGTCCTTTTCGATCAAATCAACGATCGTTGACTTATACTTTGTCAAATCATTTTTCTTTTCGCTCAAAATCTTATTCTCAATCGCCGCTAACTCTGATTGGATATTGGTAAAATATTTCTCTTCTGCTGATTTTGTTTTCAAACTTTCTAACAACCGCTCGCTATCGGTTTCATAATGGTAGTTTTTCTCTTCTAAAAACTGTAAGAAACCGTTGAAATCCGTAAAGGTGAAGTCTTTAACCGCAGGAATTGTAGGGTGCGTTAAGGTATACTGCGTTACATAATCAAAAATCAACCGTTTTTTTACTAGACTTTTAATCACGCTTAGATCTGTTGTTTTTTCTAAAGCCATATCCGGCTTTACACCACCGCCATCCATTACGGTTCTTCCGTTACGCGTTTTGAAAGGTGTTCTTTCGTTGTCTGGAATATCTAATGGCTCACCATCTTTGTACTTTACACCTTGAATACATCTTCCACTTGGAATGTAATATTTTGCGGTCGTTAATTTTACTCTTGAGTTGTAGCCTACATCTCGGGTATTTTGCACCAAGCCTTTTCCGTAAGAGCGCTGACCGATCAGTACGCCTCGATCTAAATCTTGTAATACCCCTGAAACGATTTCCGAAGCGGAAGCCGAGCCTTTGTCAATTAATACAACTAAAGGAATTTCTTGATCGACAGGCTTATTCAAGGTTTTAAAACTTCTATCCCAATCGGCCACTTTTCCTTTGGTCGTAACGACCATTTCTCCTTTAGGAATGAATACGTTAGACACATTTACGGCTTCGGTCAAAAGACCACCACCGTTTCCACGTAAATCGAAAATAACGCCTTCCATACCAGGATGCTCTTCCTTCAATTTCTTTAATGCATCGCCAACATTCTTACCTGCATTCCGAGTAAACGTAGACAAAGAAACGTAGCCGATTTTATCACTAACCATTCCTGAGAATGGTACATTCGGTACTTTTACTTCTTCTCGCAACATTGTTATTTTAAGTGGCTTTTTACTACCAGGGCGTTGCACTGTCATAGCTACCTCCGTTCCTGGAAAACCTTTGAGGATGTCACTAACATCGTCCGTTGTTTTGCCTTTAGCCGATTTACCATCAATGGAAATCACTACATCTCCTACTTTCAATCCCGCCTTTTGTGCCGGACAGCCTTCGAAAGATTCTGTAATTGTAACGTAATCTCCTACTTTATTCATACGCGCGCCAATTCCATTATATTTACCTTCTGTGATGTATCGAAAACCTTCGATTTCCGACTCCGAAATATAGTTGGTGTAAGGATCTAAAGATTCCAGCATCGCATCTACGCCCGTACGCATCAAACGCGCCGGATCAATATCATCGACGTAATAGGTGTTAATTTCTTTATAAAGATTAGTAAAAATTTCAATGTTCTTAGAAATCTCGAAATACTTCCCGTGATCGGTATTGACTGCTGCAATGCCCACAAATCCAACGAGGGCAACAACACTTATTTTTAAAATTTGGCTTAGGTTTCTTTTCATCTTCATGATAGTGTATTTTGGATGATACTTTAATTTAGTCTCATAGCGTAGTAATGAGAACGATGTATTTGATATTTAATGTTTTGAAAAGCAACTTTTATTACAAAACTGTCGAAAAAAAAGATACTTTCAAAAAAAGATTAATCTATAGTTTATTTACGGCGAATAAGCACAATCCTAGATTTAGCCTTTTCTGTCCTAAACTTGAATATTTAATTGCGGGGTAATTATATGTATGCTGATGTACTTTAACTAGCAATTTGATTTCTAAACGAGATGCATTTTTAGCAATTCCTAATGTTAGCGGGAATGTTGCAAAAATAAAATCGCTTAATTTAACGAATACGAAAGATAGCTAATCAATAAATACACTACGGGGGATAAAATGAATAAAGGGGGAATCGTCTTGAAATCCAATACCTGGGAAGTAAATGTATCGTTGGATTTATCGGGAGATATGACCAAGTTTCAATTGCTAATCATCGACGAATCGACTTAAATATTTATTTAGCGTAAAACTCAATTACAACCTTACTCAACTAAAAACAGTGCCAATCTTTGTATCCTTTCTAATCCGCCGCCAAAAACTTTTGTAATTTTGCTAACAAAATTGCCGGTGCTTCTGCGTGTACCCAATGTCCCGCATCTTCCACCGTTGCAAGCTGTGCCGCCGTAAATAATGCTTTAATCTCGGGCATATCTTCCGTAGCAACGTAGTTTGATTTCCCTCCCCGAATAAATAAACTCGGTCCCGCAAAAACTTCTGGTCCCGTCACCGTTTTAAGAATATCCTGATAATGTGCCCAAATAGCCGCTAAGTTCATTTTCCATTCAAAACCTCCTTCTTTCTTACGCGTCAAGTTTTTCAATAAAAATTGTCGAACGCCAAAATCATCAATGTAATTTCCTAGTTGTGCTTCCGCTTCTTTTCGGTTTGCTAATTTGTCTAAGTCTACACTCAACAAAGCCTCAAAAATAACTTGGTGTCCCCCGACGTAAGTTTTCGGCGCAATATCCACCACGACTAACTTATCGACCATTTGTGGATAAGTCAAGGCAAATTGCATGACCGTTTTGCCCCCCATAGAATGTCCTAACAGATGTGCCTTGTAAATCCAATGGCTTTCCATGAAATCGTGCAAGTCTTCCGCCATCGTGGGATAATCCATCTCGGGTGCGTGGGGGGAGCGACCGTGATTGCGCTGGTCTACAATAAAAACGGTATAATCTTCCGCCAATTGCTTTGCGATCGTTTGCCAATTATCTAAGGTTCCAAACATCCCGTGTAAGATAATCAGTGGGTCACCTTGTCCAAAGCTTTTGTAATTCAATTCCATGAGTTAAGTACTAGATTTAAATTTTGAAGTTCTTTACTACAAATGCCCTTAATACTTTTCTAAAGGCTTAGTTAATTTTGCTGGAGGTATTTTTTTAAAGGATTTTCGCCTTGCCAGCTTCCTTCGGTCGCAAAAGGAGAAAACCGAGCGAACATTTCTTCCTTGTACCAACCGAGTTGTCGGGTTTTTTGTACTACTTCCTTGTGGTAACTGCTTCGATACGCGTAATTGATCATATCCTGCGCACTTTCCCATAAACTAAAGGTAGCTTGTTGTACCAAAGGAAGTTCACCAACGCCAATTGAAAAAATTAGGCCCTTCCGGTCCTCAATCGACTGACTCACCTTAGGTACGTGCTTCCAAAAATTAAGCAAATGCCGATATTTGATGGTCGCGCGGGTCAAAACTGCCGTCAAGGCTTGGTCGTCACTAGTAACCGTGGGCTCAAAAGGGCAAGTGCCAGACCACAAACCATGCACCTTAGTCGTCTGCAAAAATACCGTCCAATCTTCTTGACAACGCGTTTTAAATTTTAAAAAGCCTGCATTTTCTCGGAAAAACTGGCGGGCGGCATTTTCGTTGTCCCATACACAAAGCATTCCGTAAGCGCCAAAATTCGGCTTTAAGCCAAAACCATTTGCTGCGCCACTACCCAACATTTTCCAAAACTGTAGCCCTTTCGCTCGATTGATCGCCGTTTGTGGCACGCCCATTTGCTGAAAAGCCCACCACTTGTCCCAATTCCCTTGGTAACTAAAAAAGCTGATGCTGATTACTTGTGTTTGAATCATAATGCCTCAATATCGCAAATTTATTTGCAGAAGTTGATTTGAAATGCCAAATAGGCTTTAAGTTTTGTTTTAGCACGTAGCCGCAACGATTTTTGGATTGCTCCACCTTTATTTTAAGCTTTAAAATAACTTTCTCAAAAACTAGGAAAAGGCTGCTTACGAAATAAAACAAACTTAGTCCCAGAAGGTTTGCCTGAGCAACCCTAACTTTGGTTTTTAATCAATAAGTTGTTTTAAAATACATTACCTAAAAAACTAATGTGTTAATTCTGAATAAATTAACGCTGATGTTTGTATTTTTGCAACTGCGATGAAAAAATCTGGACTTAAGTTTCCGGAACCATCCATAGTTTTAACCGTAGAGTAGCTTCGCAAGTAGCATTATCGTTTTGTGACCCACTACTCCGCTAGATTTAATCTAATATGATGAGAATTTTTCTATTATTCTTTGTTCTTTTCTGTAGCACTACTTTGCTTGCTCAATCTACCGCAGAATTGGAAAAACAACTTAAAACGGCTAAAACCAAGCGGGCACAAATGGATTTAAAGTACCAATTGGCGAGTAAATACATGAGTTCCGACTCCAAAAAAGCCAAACGTTACGCTTTCGAATCTTTTGATCTTGCCCGAAGTCTAAAAGATAAGGATATGATGGCTAAAACCGCTTATCTGGACGCTGAAATTCACCTTAAAAAAAGAGAGAAATCGAAAGCAAGTGCTCGTTTCAAAACGAGCCTCAATCACGCAAAAAGTACTGGCAATACCCAATTGGCGCTCTCTTGTTTAAATAAACTACAAACCATTGCTAAACAAGAGCGAAATTATCGTACTGCTTACCAACATAGTCAGGCAGCGGTAGAGTTGCTCTCAGCAAATAGTGGCAAATCTTCGAGTAGCAATTCCCAAAAACCTACCAGTAGTAATACCAACAGCGGTGGTGCCAGCAGTGCCGAACTCAAGAAACTACGTGATGATAATATTCGCCTCGCCAGAGATAAAAAAATCTTGAAACGGGAAATCGAGGATATGAATAAAACGCTAGATGCGCTGCAATTGGATAGTGAAAAATACGAAGAAGTAAAAGAAGAATTTGCGCAAGCGAAGGAAAAAGCGGAAAAAGAAATTAATGCTCGAGAGGAGGAATTGGCGAATATATCGGAAGAAAAAGATAAGATTGAAGCTAGTAAGAAAAGGAGAGATCGACAAATCGCGAAGCTATCCAAAGAAGATTTACAGAAAGAATTGAAACTACAAGAAGCACAAAAAGAATTAATGCAAGCGAGTCTCGAAACGGAAAAAAGTCAAAACCTTTCCAAGATTTTAGGTCTTGCGGCAGCTTTTGCCTTGGTACTTATTCTTTTCATTTTTAGCCGACTTAGATCCAACCGCCGAGCCAAAAAAGCACTAGAAGAAAAAACTAAATTAATCGAAGAAGAACGGCAGCGATCAGACGAGTTGCTCAGAAATATCTTGCCCGAAGCCATCGCGGAAGAGCTGAAAGAAAATGGGAAAGCTAAAGCCCAAAAATATGACGACGCAACCGTTTTATTCACCGACTTCAAAAACTTTACCCGCGTAGCAGAAAAATTGACACCAGAACAATTGGTGCAAGAATTAGACAATTGTTTTAGAGCCTTTGATTTCATCATCTCACAATATAAAATTGAAAAAATAAAAACCATTGGAGATGCTTATATGTGCGCTAGTGGTTTATCTGAACGCAATACAATGCCGAACGATATTATAAAGGCCGGTTTGGAAATGCAAGAATATCTAAACGATATCAAGAAGGAAAAAATCGCGCAGGGCTTACCTTATTTTGAAGCACGGATCGGCGTGCATACTGGTCCCGTTGTAGCCGGCGTAGTAGGTATCAATAAATTTGCTTATGACATTTGGGGAGACACCGTTAACATCGCCGCTAGAATGGAAGCAAATTGCGAAGAAGGAAAAGTTAATATTTCGGAGTCTACCTTTTCTAAAGTACAATACAAATTTAATTGCAACCCAAGAGGGAAAATTGCTGCCAAAAACAAAGGCATGATTGAAATGTATTATGTTAATAGCGAAATCAACAATTAGCCCTAAAATTTGTTTATTTGCAATGTGCTAGTTCCGTATTGTATGCAAATCCTTATTTTCGTTCCAGCTCAAAAAGGCTTGTGTTTGCTACGCAGCTGATATAAGTATTTTTAAACCTCATCGAATCATCATTTTTAATTTTCAACTATGAGTTTCAAACTAGTTTCCCCTTTCCAACCAACGGGTGACCAACCACAAGCCATTCAACAACTGGTCAATGGTGTTCGAAAAAACGAAAAAGCCCAATGTCTACTCGGGGTGACCGGTTCTGGAAAAACCTTTACCATCGCCAACGTAATTAAAGAACTAAATCGACCGACCTTAGTACTTACTCACAATAAAACTTTAACGGCACAACTTTACGGCGAATTTCGAGAATTTTTTCCAGACAATGCCGTTGAGTATTTTGTCTCCTACTACGATTACTATCAACCGGAAGCTTACCTTTCGGTTTCGGATACTTACATCGAAAAAGACTTACAAATCAACGAAGAAGTAGATAAGCTTAGACTGCGAGCGACCTCCTCCTTACTCTCGGGCAGAAGAGACATTATCATTGTCGCTTCGGTGTCGTGCATTTACGGTATGGGAAATCCTGAAGATTATAAAAAGGGAATCATTCGCATTCATAAAGGGCAACAAATTCCTAGAAATGCTTTCTTGTATGCTTTAGTAGAAATTCTTTACTCTAGAACGGAAACGGATTTTTCACGGGCGACTTTTCGGGTACGAGGAGATTCGGTAGACATCAATTTACCTTACGTAGATTACGGCTACCGTGTCATCTTTTTTGGTGATGAAATAGAAGAAATTGAGCGCATTGAAATCAGTTCTGGTGGACGCATCGAAAGTATGGATAACGCGGCGATTTTTCCAGCGAATCTTTACATTGCGCCCAAGGATCGAATGAATCAAATTATTAATGAGATTCAAGACGAAATGATGGCGCAGGAAAAATACTTTGATCGCGAAGGTAAAATCATGGAAGCCAAACGGATTAAAGAGCGAGTTACTTTCGATTTAGAAATGATCCGTGAAATTGGCTATTGCAACGGCGTTGAAAACTACTCTCGCTTTTTTGATGGCAGACATCCTGGTACCCGACCCTTCTGTTTGCTAGATTATTTTCCGGACGATTTTTTAATGGTGATTGATGAAAGTCATGTTACGATTCCACAGGTAAGAGGCATGTGGGGAGGAGACCGTGCACGCAAACTCAACTTGGTGAATTTTGGTTTCCGATTACCGTCCGCGATGGATAATCGACCATTAAACTTTTCTGAATTTGAAACGATGGTGAACCAAGTCGTTTTCGTTAGTGCTACTCCCAGTGACTACGAGTTAGAACAAACGGAAGGTGTATTAGTAGAGCAAATCGTTCGACCAACGGGCTTGCTTGATCCTCCCGTAGAAGTACGCCCAAGCATTAACCAAGTCGATGATTTACTCGATGAAATCAATAAACGCATTGAAAGAAATGAACGCGTACTCATCACCACACTCACCAAAAGAATGTCGGAAGAATTAGCGAAGTACATGGCAAAACTCAATATTGCTTGTCGCTATATTCACTCCGAAATCGATACGATGGAACGCGTCGAAATTTTGCGCGATTTACAACTTGGCGAGTTTGATGTTTTGATTGGCGTCAACTTGCTGCGAGAAGGATTGGATTTACCCGAGGTTTCGCTGGTAGCCATTTTAGATGCAGACAAAGAAGGCTTCTTGAGAAACGCGCGGTCGCTCACGCAAACCGCTGGTCGTGCTGCTCGAAACGCCAACGGGCTCGTTATTTTCTACGCCGATAAAATCACCAAATCCATGCGTCACACTATCGACGAAACCAACCGTCGTCGAGAAATTCAAATGGCCTACAACAAAGAACACAACATCACACCTACAACCGTTAGTAAAACGCGGGAACAGATCATGAGTAAGGGTTCTATCCTTGATATCCGAGGCAAAAAAACCACTTACGTCGAACCCGATATGCCAAGTATCGCCGAAGACCCTATCGTATCTTACATGAACAAAGATCAAATGGAAAAGCTAGTTAAGCAAACGGAAGATCGCATGAAAAAAGCTGCTAAAGATTTGGACTTCATCACTGCGGCACAACATCGAGATGAGCTATTTGCCATTAAGAAAAAGATGAAAGATAAGTTTGGCATGATGGAGTAAAGGGTTTGTTACAACAATTTACGCGCAGGAATCATTTTACTCCGTGATTGTTTTGTTTTTTATCTAAATATGCATATATTTGGTCATAGAAGATAAAATTCCGCAGTAAACCCGACTCTATTTTAGCGTATTATTGAGGGTCGGTTTTCAAAAAATCGTACTCCTGACTATTTATAATGACGTTATAAATAGTCATCGCTTATGCGTGTTAATCAACATTTAGTATTGAAAACTATAAGCAAAATGAAAAAAATTCTTTTCTGTCTTTTCTACCTTTTGTCTGGGGTGCAGGCTTTTGCACAAGAACCTCCCAACGCCACTCTTCCTCCCAATGCTAATAGTTTCAACTATGGTCACTGTTTAGAAGAGGTTCATTTCGGAGGAACGTATGTCACTAACTATCTTGAAATAAGAAAAGATGACAACTCAGGGGATTACCAAAGTCCTCAATTCAAAAAAAACTACCCAACTAATTGTTTAGCTAGTGATGGTACGATCACCAGACAGTCTCCTGTTGCTTACGTCAGTGGGACAAAAGCATCTGTAAAGGCAATTTTTCAAAGCGACTGTGAAAGTTCTTATTATATTAGAGGGTTAGGGCCTAATGTCAATGGCAATCAGATTATTTTCTCCAAACAAGAAGTAACTCCTGAATCGGGCTATGTTGTCTACGAATTTACGGAAGCTAATATTTCTTTCAAAGATGGAGAAGTTTATTACTGGGAAGATTTTACTATTAGCTGGGAAATTTCAGAAACGGGAGAAGACGATTCTTGGATATATATTGACGAAAGTAAAAACCCACTATATGTGACCCGAAGTCAACCCGAAATACCTAGTGGACAACTAGGTTATGCGTGGTTTCATACCTTATTTAAAGTAAGTTGTAAAAACGCGATGACACTTAGTGATCAAAACGAAATCATTAATGCGATCTGGAATAAACTCAAAACAAAATCAGTTATTGCTGCGGATAATAATCAACCTCTAAAATACTATAGTGATTGGCTTGGCTGCGGGAACTCCTTTACAACTGAATCACTCTTAGCGCTAAATGACGGACAATGTGGAAGCTGGGCTAGGTTTTTCATTGATTTGTTGAAAATACAGAATATAACGCATGCTTCGGTAGAGGATGATTTTTATCAT
>CALFBG010000392.1 GCA_937951685.1 uncultured Saprospiraceae bacterium
ATTTTTGAGCGCCGTGAACGTTGCCGCCGTAGCCGTGATGATCGTCGTCAGTCTAAAGATGGCAGAAAGCATTTTGATTGACTGGAAGACGGGCTTGATTTGTGCCGTTTCCTTTTTCGTATATTTTTATTTTAAAAAAATAAATACGCTTTGGATCATTTTGGGCGGAGCGGTTTTAGGAGGGGTGTTGTCGTTTGTTTGATGGTATTTGTCAAAGGAATTGTTAAGGATTCGATGCAAAATATCCTATCACTTACTTCCTTGAAAGTAACCACTAAATTCAAAGCGCTTAAAAAATAAGCGTCGGGTAAAATAATTCAGAAACTTTTTTGGTTTCTTTGAAAATACAGCTTTTGCTACTCTCTACGAAGAAAGAAGTAGTAAACTAAAAGGAGATAAAATACATAAGGCGGAGATCATCGTTAAGGGATAATTATTGAATAAGAAATCGACAACTAATTGATCCAGAGTATACCTTTAATAACGCAAAATGTACTGATTTGTGCTTTGATAAGTTGGGGGTAAATTAGAAAAAATATCACAGCTCCATAGAAATAATTAAGCTAAGTTCGATAACTAACGACTCACTCAAATATGAAACTCAAAATCCTAATCCCATTACTACTATTTTTTTGTGCAACTAACCTAACCCTCGCCCAAAAATTCGAACCTCCAAACGGCAAATGCCTCGTCTTCATCGGACAAGACCTAGCGGCAACCGGCGGTCTGGCCGATTACCAAAACGGATATACCGACCACTTCGATACTCCCGCTGGCATAACCATCTACACGAACTTATCGCCCGGCAACCAATCCTACAGTCATTCCAACAAAGGACTGGACGGACTAAAAACCAAAGCAAATTGGGGCGCTGGAGACTCTTGGGCTAATCTTTACGTGGAGGATTCGACGTACCAAAATAGTGCGATTGCGATTGGATTGTCGTTTGTGAATAATGAAAAAAAGATTGCTAGAGGAAAGCTGGATTACTTAATTAAAGAGCTGGCGGAATGGATTAAATCTTTGGATCGACCAGTGTTTTTGAGAATTGGCTACGAGTTTGACGGTTGGAGTTGGAATCATTATCGGCGGAAACATTATTTGAAAACTTGGAAAAGAATACATTCTATTTTTGCAACAATGCAAGTGGATAATGTTGCTTTTGTTTGGCAATCGAAAGGAACGGGTTCGGATCAAAAGACCTTGGAGAAATGGTATCCGGGAGATGATTTGGTCGATTGGTGTGGCTATTCTTACTTTGGACAACCCGACCAAGAAATGCTCGTTTTTGCTAGGAAACATAGTAAGCCAGTCTTTATTGCAGAAGCGACTCCAGTCAGACAAATCGATGATTTGTACTTCGATAGTGATTTGAAAAAAGCGAAACTTGAAAAAACGATCTGGAAGGAATGGTTTGTGCCTTTTTTTAAGGTTATTGCTGAAAACTCAGATGTGATTAAAGGCTTTAGTTACATCAATTCAGATTGGACTGCTCAACCGATGTGGATCACAAATGCTACTTTTAATAAGGTGGATTCCAGACTGCAAGTTAGTGACTATATTTCGGAGCAATGGAAAGCAGAAATGAAAAATCCGAGATACTTAAATGCCGCCGATGGATTATGGGATCGTTTGTCGAAAGAGTAAGGACTGCGCGGATTGAAAGAATTTTGATGATAAGCCATTGAAAATCTGACGATTCTTGTAGTCGTTTTTCTAAATAAAAAAAGGGTATAAATGGCGAAGGTGCTACTTTATGAAAAAAGCAGCACCTTCGCTATCCTAGATTTTTAAGGATTTTAATAGACTCAAAACGGAAAAGGCTTACTCCTGAATCACTACCTGCTTAAAAATCCTTCTACCAAGAAATTGGGTATAGTACGTACCCGCCGGCAAATCAGAAATATCTACTTCTAATATATTTTTTCCTGCTTGCGTGCCCGTCGATATTTCTCGAACGGTTCTACCGAGTAAATCGTACATCACAAAAATTTCAGTTTCTAATTCGGAAGTGAACTGAACCTTCAATCTTTGTTGTTGTGCAACGGGATTGGGATACAAGCTGATCGTTTCTTCCAAGTCTTTGCACGTAAGCGCTACGCTAATCACTTTTGAATATTCGGTATATCCACTTAAGTCAACCATCTTTAAGCGATAGTAGTTGATGGCGGAAGCGGTTCTGTCCGTATAATGATAACTGGCGCCATTAATATCTCCGGCGTTGAAAATTTCTATCACGCGCTTAAACGCATTGCCATTGGTACTGCTTTCTAAGACAAAATACTCAAAACCAATTTCACTCGCCGTTGTCCAATCTAAATGAATCGCGCAATCTTTTTCGTAGGCACTGAACGCAACTAATTCAACGGGCAAGGTGACGTTAGCATCATCACTGACTCTGACGGCTGCGCTTCCTCCCGTTAAACTGGTCAGTCCAGTCATTTCTACGTAAGTAATACCATCTTCCGTATTTGGACTCAAGTTTCCAAGTTCCAGTACGTCTCCATCATTGACGGTAGTAGCACTATTGGTGCTTGGGTCATAAGTAGTGCCGACGGTGGTAAACCAAATCGGATCACTGATATTCAAAGCTGGTGAACTTGTATTTGTATAAGTCGTCGCGGCAGCAAGCGTAGCTGCTAACTCCGCAGGATCGTAGTAAAACCTTATGTTCACAGGACCGTTCAAACTCCCTGAAACCAGATCAATATTCCAATCTCTTCCCATGGTAAAGTTGCCTTCTAAGTTTGCCGTATCCGATTTTACATGTACCCCCGTTTCGGTCATTGGATCTGCGGTTACGGTAATCGTTACACTTGCCGTGAATGGATTTGTATTTCCTCCGATAGGCGTGTGCTCAATTGCAAAAAGGGCTACGCTAGGATCGTTAACATCGTAGTAGTAAGTCCATCCGTTTGGTTTTTCACAAGCTTCGGTTGCGATGGTTGTCGTCCCACTATTGGTCAATCCTAATGAAGCAGGACATAAAAAATCATCCATATAATCCGGAATATTATCGCCGTCCGCATCTGGACAAATATAGCCACTAGGACATTCTGCTGCATCGGAAAGACCATCTCCATCCGAGTCTCCCGAACCGGTAATATCTCCACCGGAGCCATCTCCATTATCAGCATCGAGGTGATCTGGAATGCCATCTTCATCCGTATCGTTCCAATGACCAACTAGCACGCCGTCTTCTTCACCGCCCGTACCATCCGTACCCGCTTCGCCATCTGCATTATTATCATTATAATCTGCATCGCCATCGCCGTCCGTATCAATGGTATTGGATTCCAAACGATCTGGAATACCGTCACCATCCGTGTCTCCCGTTTCGGATACATCCAGAATGCCATCATTATCATCGTCGAGATCAGTATTGTCAAAAATGCCATCGCCATCGGAATCCACTGGCGATCCAAAATGTGTCGCTGACTCATCGGCACTATCTGCAATGCCATCGCCATCCGCATCGGTACCCGCGTCCGCTAAGACACCATTACCACCCGAATTAGGATTTGTCGAATCCGAAACATCATCGGCAGTTCCAGCATCGCCAGCATCTCCGAAATTGGAAACATCATTGTCTAACGAATTGGGAATGCCATCACCATCCGAATCGCCATAAGCCACATCGTCCGCATCAATTGTACCATCCGGAAAGCTATCCATTGCTCCATTGCCACTTTCTATAATATCAAAAATGCCATCATCATCACTGTCTAAATCTAAGAAGTTGGGAATCCCATCATGATCGGAATCTCCACCATTAAAGGCGGTTCCATCGCCATCATCATCGTCGGGTGTACCATTATTATCTGCATCTGGGTCGGTGGTAATCACGGCGGTTCCCGTTCCATCATTCGTTCCTGCCACGGTATTATCATTGGAATCAAGCACATCGGTAAAGCCATCATTATCTGCGTCGGCACTTAAGGTTCCGTTAACATTCAGCTGATCAATGCGACCATTATTATCCGTATCGGGTATTCCTGCTTCGAGCACATCATTGATCCCATCATTATCACTATCCAAGTCTTGATAAGCCGGTATTCCATCCCCATCTACATCTAGCATCGTTAACGGCGTTCCAGTTGTCACTTCTGTTCCGCCCGCTCCTGAATCATAATTATCTAGCACATCTGCTAAGCCATCCATGTCGAGATCCGTTAAATTATCTACGATTCCATCTCCTTGGATATCTGCGGCACCAGCTTCAATTAAATCTGGTATTCCATCATTATCACTATCGAGATCTATATTATCCGTGATGCCATCGCCGTCGGTGTCTTTAGGACAATCGTAGATATATCCATAAATGTTACCATTGATAAAAGTTGATCCACTGATATTCTGATCGATGTCGATGTTATTGGTAAGAGAATTCCAAGTTATGGCGTTAACCGTTAAACCATTTACAAAAACCATTTCCTCTAAAGGACCGTTTTTTGTTTTTGACCCAAAAATAGAAACACTACCATCCGCAGCGACTTTTAGTCGAATCAACGGCGTTTCATCGTTTGTAGGAGAAGACCAAGCTATACTCCAGATATTAGATACTCCACCAGCACCATAATATGTTCCATCCGCAAATTCAACGGTTCGGATTGGTGCATGAAATTCTATCTCCGTAGAGGTCAATGGCGTGCCATTAATCGTTAGATTGAAACTATTGTCTAGTCTGGTTACATCTAGGGTAAAGCCGTAAATCCCGCTAACCACGGCAGGAGAAATAGCATTTCCGCTCGTAGTAGCGAAAGGAGTAACACTAAGGGCGCATCCTTCGTCGAAGTCTGGAATACCATCATTATCATCGTCGATGTCAATTGCATCTACAATGCCATCGCCGTCCGCATCTTGCGCGGAGAGCGTAAAGGAATTAATTGAAAAAATCGAAATTAAAAGGAGGATCTTCGTAAAAAGAGGAGAATTGAGCATGAGTTATGTTTTTTTAGCGACGGAAACGTATGATCTTAACTATACACGGGGGTAGCCGTATAGTTTTAAAGTTTACTTGATTTAAATCATCGCCAAAAAAAGTGGGGGAATAGAGATATATACTTAAAGGTCGTGTGGTAGTTAAACAAAAGAAGGGGAGTCTTTTATTTATAAGTAATCATCTACCTATTTGCAAAAAAGACAAATTAATGCCCATTTTTGTTAGATCTCTAACTATTTATAAGAGAAAAGGGTGCCAAACTTTGAAGTTCAGGAAGTTACACTTGACCTTAACTTAGCTTTAACGAAATATGGCTCTTGTTTTCAACTTCAACAAGCGCTGCGTTGCGGGGGGAAGCTTTCCATGCTTTCTTTACTTTTAGGGAATTTCCTGATTCGTGAGCAGTGACTTTTATTTTTTATATTTGTAGGGGAGGAGGTGTAAAGTTTGTCTGATGAATGGTTGATGGCTTCTTCGAGATTTGTATTAGTAGCCAGCTGTTTTCGACGAAAAGAGAAGAGGAAATAAAATATTTAGTACTAGAATCTTTCATTAATCTAATTACCCGATGAAGTATTTACTTGATCTGAAAAGTTGCCTTTCTGAAACTAAAGCATTATTTGATAAATCTGGATTAGAAATTTATACCCTGAGAGAAATCTGGATGTATATTGGAATGCCTAAAGGAAGGACATCTCCTAGCTTACTTAATGGAGCGAAACTATTATATAAATCTAATATACAAGTAGTTGACACTTCTTTTGGTGCAGGTCTTCATCCTGATAAAAAATTTAAAAATTTTCTTAAAACTAAAGAAGCGAAGAGATATACTATTGTATCTGATGAATATGAAATCATAGCGCTTTGTAAGAAAGAAAATATTTCATGGATTCCCTTATCGAAACTTGAATCCATAACCGAATTTGATAAAGAAAAATATGAAAAGAGTATAAAAAGTATTAATGAGGAAGTATCAAAGTTTCAGGAAGATATGGTAATGGGTCAATTGGTATCGCTTATATTCTCAATTGCTGTATT
>CALFBG010000393.1 GCA_937951685.1 uncultured Saprospiraceae bacterium
AGAAAACTAATTCCTGCTTTATATAAGCTACATCAAGGAAAATACTTACCTGATAATTTTGCAGTCTTGGGCGTAAGCCGCTCTAAATACAGCGATAAAGCCTTTCGGGATAAAGTTTTTTTTGATAGCGAATTTATTAGCTTAGCGCAGGAAGACCAAGCAGTCCAAGAAGATTTTGCGAACCGGCTCTCCTATGTTTCTTTACAAACCGCCGAAAAAGACGATTATGCCAAACTCAAAAAATCGCTGGCGAGCTTAGATAATAAATTTAAAATCGGTGGTAATTATATTTACTACCTCTCTACGCCACCCATTCTCTACGAAACCATTCCAGCTTGCTTGGCGGCACATGGCTTACACAAACAAAAGGACGGTTGGAAACGCTTGGTCATTGAGAAACCATTTGGCTACGACCTAGCAACTGCCGTGGCGCTCAATAAAACGATCAAAAAATATTTTGAAGAAAATCAGATTTATCGTATTGATCATTACTTAGGCAAAGAAACAGTTCAGAATCTGTTGGTGACGCGTTTTGCCAATGGTATTTTTGAGCCGCTTTGGAATCGAAATTATATCCAACACGTACAGATTACCAACGCAGAAAACCTAACCGTAGGCAGTCGAGGCGGCTATTACGATAAGTCGGGCGCTTTGCGAGATATGTTTCAAAATCATTTGATGCAAATTGTTGCCCACATCGCAATGGAACCGCCCATCGCAGCAACGGCAACCGCAATCCGAAACGAAAAACTCAAGTTGCTACAATCGATTCGACCGATTCGCGAAGAAGACGTTTCGAAGCAAGTCATTCGCGGACAATATACCAAATCGACTATCGACGGTAAAAAAATTCCGAGCTACCGAGAAGAAGAAGGGGTACCGGATCATTCTCGTACCGAAACTTTCGTTGCCCTCAAGTTCTTTATAGATAACTGGCGCTGGGCCGACGTTCCTTTTTACGTGCGCTCGGGCAAAGCTTTACCAACTAAAGCTACCGAAGTCGTCATCACATTTAAAGATCCACCAAATGCCTTGTTCCGAAAAGAGACAATGGTATACAACGATAATAATCAACTCATCATCCGCATTCAACCCAACGAAGGGCTCTTGCTCAAATTTGGAATGAAGATTCCCGGTGCAGGCTTTGAAGTGAAAGATGTAAGTATGGATTTTCACTATTCGGATCTCACGAATGCGCACGTTCCTGCGGCTTACGAACGCCTCCTCCTCGACGTCATCAAAGGAGATGCGACCTTGTATGCGCGTGGTGACTCTGTCGAAGAAGCATGGCGTTTTGTGCAGCCTATTTTGGACGCATGGAAAAACAATCCTAAAATCAAAGTCTACGGTTATCCCGCTGGAACTTGGGGACCACCGATTGTCGCCAAACTCATTGAAGCCGAAGATTTGACGTGGCGAAACCCTTGTAATGAATTAACCACAGGAGGAGATTTCCAAGAACTTTAAGCAAGGATATTTATTCTTTTTCTTAATAAAATACTTATGCCGCAAGCTCATATTCATCTTGACAATCCTAGCGTAGCTACCGCTTTTGCCAACTACCTTAGCCAAACATTGGCTACCGCAGATACTTTTCATCTGGCGCTTTCTGGTGGCAGTACCCCCAAACTTTTATTCGCCGAGTTAGCAGAGCATTATGGAAAGCAGATTGATTGGCAAAAAGTTCATTTGTATTGGGGAGACGAACGTTGTGTTCCGCCCGAAGACAACGATAGTAATTACAAAATGACCAAAGAAAAATTACTCTCTTGGGTCGACCTTCCAGCAGACAACATACACCGGATTCGAGGAGAAGCCAATCCGCAGGAAGAAGCGCAACGATACGCCAAGCTTTTGCAAAAGCAATTACCTAAGGTCAATGGAATTCCCGTATTTGATCTAGTGCTCTTGGGAATGGGTTCTGATGGTCATACCGCTTCTATTTTTCCAGATCGGATGGATTTTTTGAACGGGAACGAAATTTGCGTCGTGGCTACACATCCAGATTCGGGACAACAACGGATTAGTTTAACTGGACCAGTAATCAACGCCGCGAAACAAATTCATTTTTTGGTAACGGGCGCGGCAAAAGCACCAATTGTCAAGCAAATATTTTCGCAGGAAGGTGCTTATCAAGATTATCCGGCGGCACATATTCAAGCAACGGCTTGGTGGTTGGATACTGCCGCGGTGTGGGCTTAAATTTTAAATAAAGTTTACAAAATCAATAAGCCGAATTCTCGTAAAAGTTGCATCCCATCTCCATACCAGAAACTGAGAAAATCATCAAATTCTTCTTCGTACTGCGACTTGAGCTGTGCGTAAGTTTTCAAGTCTTTTTCTTGTATCGAAATTGTTGGTAATAACTTTAGCAACCATTCTCCCTGAGCGAGTGGTAAGCTAATTTCCGCACTTCCTGTTTGATCGTGTAGATGAAATGCTAATACTTTTTTGCCGCGCGTTGGTGCGGGCAAATCGCCCAACCAGATAATTTTTGCGGTGGGCTTCATTTCATGTTGCGCAGGGTCATCCAAACTACGTTGAATAAAATCACTAGGAATTGTAGTTGGTGGAATTTCCATCTCAAACCATTCCTGTAAAGGAAAATCGAAACAACTTCCGTGCATATAATTAAACAAAGATTTTTTTAAACCATAACTAAATTGGTTGTGATCGATTCCCGTATGATCAACAAAGGCGAGATCGTTATTCGCAAAACTAACTTTCGCTGGTTGCGGCGTAATCTTATAACTTGCCGGATCCATGCCGACCGGGCTATGTACCGTGAGCGCAAATTGATGCCAGAATCCAGATTGTAAAACGCCCAACTCAAAAAGCTGTCGAACCATTTCTAAACTATCCACCGTTTCTTGAACGGTCTGTGTCGGATAGGCATACATGAGGTAAGCGTGTACCATAATTCCCGACTCCGTGAGATTTCTAGTGACTTGTGCAACTTGCTCTACCGTAACGCCCTTTTGAATTAACTTTAGTAAACGATTCGAAGCAACTTCTAGCCCTCCCGAAACAGCGATGCAACCGGCGGTTTGTAATAAGCGACAAAGATCGTAGCTAAAACTTTTTTCGAAACGAATATTTGTCCACCAACTGACTTTTAAATTCCGTCGTAAAATTTCTAGCGATAGTGCACGCATTAGTGCGGGTGGTGCGGCCTCATCTACGAAGTGAAATCCACGTTCGCCCGTTTGAGCAATAATGGTTTCCATCCGGTCTACCAAAAGTTGAGCGGTGATAGGTTCATAAAGCTTGATGTAATCCAGCGAAATATCACAAAAGGTACATTTTCCCCAGTAACAGCCGTGTGCCATGGTCAACTTATTCCACCGTCCGTCGCTCCACAAACTGTGCATTGGATTGGCAATCTCAATTACAGAAATATAATCGTCTAGCAAAAGATCGGCATAATCTGGAGTACCAAGATCATTTTGTGCGTAGTCTTTGCGGAGCGAAAAATTATTGTAAAGTACCGCTCCGTCTTCTAGCAAAAAAGTCCGTTTATAAAAATTAAAATCAGGATTAGTTGGGCTTGGATTTTTAATATTTGACACTAATAATTCGATGGGTAATTCTCCATCATCCAAGGTGATATAATCAAAAAATTCAAATACGCGGACATCAGATACGGAGCGCAACTCGGTATTTGGAAAACCGCCGCCCATCGCTATTTTGACTTTTGGATAGTGTTTTTTCAGGAATTGTGCACATTTAAAAGCGCTGTATAAATTGCCAGGAAAAGGGACGGAAAAGCACACCAACTTAGGGTGTATGCGTTCCATTTTTTCCTTTAAAATAGAAAGCGTCAATGCATCAATGTAAGTGTCTGTTTGTAGTGCCTCGTATAATTCGTCAAAACTATTGGCGCTGCGACCTAAGCGTTCCGCGTAGCGACTAAAACCAAAATTTTCGTCAACCGTTTCTTTGATAAAATCAGCGATATCCTCTAAGAATAACGTTGCTAAATGCTTCGCTTTATCCTGAATCCCCATTGTTCCAAAAGCCCATTCAAGGTCGCTAAGCGTTTCAAAGCGACTGGCTTGAGGTAAGAAATTTTCGCTACAGATTTGCCGAGCTAAGGTCTGGTTTTTGCCTTGTAAAAATAGAATGACCTCGTCAATTAAGCCGATATACAAATTTTTCAACGCAAAGATACGCTGTGCATTCTCGCTACGAACCTGAGCTTTTTTTGCTGCAAAAGCAAACAAGGCTTCCAGCCCATTTTTAGAAAAAAGAGATAAGATGACCTCGATTCCTAGATCCATCTGAAAAGCTGAAATGTCCTTTGTATTCAGAAAGCCTTTCAAGTAAGCCGTAGCGGGATACGGCGTATTGAGTTGGGTAAACGGCGGTGTTAGTAAAAGCAAATCTTTCAAGCGATAGAATTTTGCTATAAAGCTACAATTTTAGTCTTTAAAACGTCAATCTTGAGCGGATTTGATTTTGAAGTTATTTAGCTATGTTCAAAAATTTCATTGATCGACTCCTGTAATCTAAATATATTAATTATTTTTAATATAATTAACTATCTTTATTAACAAGTTGATCCTATCACAAACCAGAGCTTGTGCAAAGTATTTTGTTACTTCCGTAGGATCACAATTTGTATCATTTACAATTTGTTAGCCTTATGATGTTAAGTATTTTTGAAGGTATGACTTTTGTTGGTGTCTGTGGTCGGGTGATGATCATTGCCATCTTTTCTATTTTCTTTCCATTAACTGCCATTTCTTATTTACGGTATTTGGTTCCAAAAAAAGAAAAGGAATACCAGAAAGCATTAGACGACTTAGGGATTCACACCCAAAAGAAAGTGCGAGACACTTACTCCTTGATTCGCTTTATTCTGCCCATTGGTTTCTCTTTTCTAATTTGCTTTTTTGCCATTGCGTACATTGTTTTTGCGGATCAATTTGTCTCTGGAATGAAAGACAATGTGGTTTTGAGTGGTGCTGCTTTCGGGAAAGATAATACGGCACTAATGGCGCGTAGTATTTCGGTCTTGACCTTTGCTTTTTTGGGTAGTTTTATTTGGTCTGCGACCAATATTATTCGTCGTTTGATTGCCAATGATTTATCGCCTAGTGTTTACTATAGTGCGGGGATTCGCATTTTACTGGCTTCGATTACCGCTTTAGTGCTATCGTTCATGTTGGGTGCGAAAAGTAATCCGGAATACCTACAATTAAATGCTTCTCTTGCGGCCATTGCCTTTTTAACTGGAATGTTTCCGGAGCGTGTTTTACAATATTTAGTCAAAGTTTTCCAGCGTTTCATCAATGCGGATCAATTGACCAATAATCATTTGTCGCTTTATCGGGTTCAAGGTATTAGTATGCAACATAAAGAACGCCTAGAAGAAATTGGCATTGACAATGCTCAAAATCTAGCGTCAGCTAGTATCACCAACCTGCTCATCGAAACACCTTTCAAATCTAGGCAATTACTTGATTGGATTGGTCAAGCGAAGCTAGTTTGTTTTGCGGGGAAAGATATCGATAAGTTGAGATCCGTAGGAATCCGTTCCGTCTTTGATTTTTTTAGTCCCAACAAAGAAACAGCCTTTTTTCAAGATGTTTGTCAGCAACTAAATATTGAGCCGACTTTCTTATCTAACATTTACGACCAAGTGATGGCGGATCAAGGGATTCGCACGTTGTATGGATTTTTGAATGAGGGGAATCGGGTAAATGAGGAAGCGCCGTAAGTCTAGTCTCCCCTATAGATTATTTATACTTGTTAATTGTTAAGTGCTTCTATTAATTGATACAACTTCGAAGCCATAGCGATCCATTGCTCCTTCGTGGATCAAGATAATCTCAAAACTTGATGGCGAAGAATCCGTTTCTAAACTTAACAAAAATGGAATTACATTGATTGACTCCGCGCTTTGACTTTCCTTAGAAGAATTGAGAATGAAATTAAGTACTTTGTAATTTAAGTACTAAATACGAATTAAAGTAGCCGATGTGCTTTTTGATCACACTT
>CALFBG010000394.1 GCA_937951685.1 uncultured Saprospiraceae bacterium
CATCGCGTTGATGATTTGAACATTAACCCGTGCTTCGGAGAAGTTTTGATTAAAGGATACATTTACCACATCCTCTACGGGGTTGGGATAAATATTCTTAATCGTTGTTGGAGTTTGCTCACCATCATCTTTCATTGTTCGATAGCTAAGACTGCCTCCATCACCAGGACCATCACTAATAAGATTACATCGAAGTTTACGACAGAATTGTCTGACACAGTCTGTACCAGGAATACTAACCGTCATACAATAGCTGGCATACTTACTCCAGAAGGTAATCGGTAAAGCTTGATTCCCCATCGTTTGTCCGATCACTACACCATTTCTTCTCCAAGTCACTTCGTAACAATCATCTATACCGAAAGGAGAGAGTGCTCCTTTACACGAGTTAATACTATATATTGGCAAGAAGCCCATATTTCTGGAGAAGAAAGCTTCATCACAAACACAATTATCACACTCTGGCATTTCTACTCTGAAGGTATCTACAATACAACACCAGTTGAGCGTATCCCCAAGGAAACTCTTCAGTAAGGCTTTGTATTCTACGACATCACCACTGGATACTCCCGAAACATTTACACAATATTCTCCGGTCTCACCCGGTGCTAAACTTACTGGTACTGGATTCGGTGTAAAGGTAGTACCTGCTGGTCCGTAGGGATCTAAATATAATTGACTCGCAGGATCATCTCCATTGTTGGTAACCCCAAAGCAATATTCAAACGTACCATCATCCAAGCATTTGACATCTTTATTCTCAATGACCATACAAGGCTCGCAGTTAAATGTAAGGGTATCCGAACAAACAACAATTTCTTGACCATTATCATCTAGTGCTAACCAATCGAAGACGACCGTCTGAGGCATTTGATGGGTTTGTAAAATATCTGTAAAGCAGAAGTTAATTGGATTCAAGTAACTTACTTGCGCCATGAACTGTCCTGGAGGAGACCAGTTTAACATATTAGCTGCAATGTTAGTAACCGTCCAATTCGCCGTAGTGGTAGGGTTGTCAAAGTTAACACCTGGCGTAAGGATCGTAGTATTAATACCTGTAAAGAAAGCGCTGTTAACATTATTACTTACCCCAATTTCGTAGCAACATTCATCTCCATCTTCACCATCTGAATTTACAAATAAGAAAACATCTTCACAAGGATTACAAATTGGTAAATCAACACAGTGAGAAAAGTCGCAACATTGCTGAATACCACTATACATCAAAACATTGAAGCAGTAGATTGGTCCTTCGTCTTCAGGAATGGTAACCGTCACAGAATAAGTACCACCATTAGGAATTACAACCGTAGGATCATAACCTACTCCAGGAATATCAATATCAATTCCATCTACCGTAAGACCAGAAGTATTTTCTACTTCAAAAGTATATTCGTATCCATCTCTTACGCAGGTAACATTTTCGTTGATGACACTACCACAAGGTGGACAAGGAGAAACACAGATATTATCAAAACCATAAATTTCTGATGGACTGTTACCGATATCAAGGTAAAAAGCAACGCCCGTTACATTCGCAATAAGCGCATCCCAACCGGCAGCAGTACCGCCACCGACCATTTGCCATTGACCAATAGCATTACCCGGCAAGTTTACCCCATCACTTAAGTCCGTGGGCGCACAAATTGTTACCCAACCATCCGCTTCGGCAACAGGGGTATTCAAAATAAATCTTGCGCGCAAGGGAGCTGTGAATGGATCATTACCACTGTAAATCATCAAAGAGTTAGGAATACCGGCATTGTTTCCAAAATCAATCATGCGGAAATCGTAGCAAAAACAATCATTGTTCGCACTAAATTGTGTCCAGTCTCCATTGAAGTCCGTTCCGTTAAACATCCAACTACCAGCAGTACTACATCCTTGGTCAAAAGCTTTCAAGTATACATTTCCGGGAGCTGAGCTAAAAGCGTCATCAGCGTACTGTAAATTCCCACATAAGGTTCCCCAGTTGTCTAATAAATTCGGGACAACATTCGGTGTAAAATTTGTCATAATGGGACCAGGAGGAGTTTGGTCATAGGTTTGACAAAACTGACCATAAACTTGTGTCCCCATCAAGAGGAGGAGACACGAAATTGTAAAAAGAATTTTCTTCATAATTTATGAGTTTTAAGAGTTAAAAACTAAGATTGGTTAGATGCACTACTCCATAAAGAACTTGTTAGAAACACCTTTTTTTAATTGATTCCCTTATATAATATGAAGAGGAGGACAGGGGGGACAGTTTGTTTCAAAAAACTTGTTATCGAACAAGTTTACAAATTCAACTTAATGTTTTTCACGAAGGAAGAAAATGTAAGCTTAAGATCAATTTAGAGGATAATTATTTTTGTCTTAGTACTTATCAATCCGTATTTTTTCGAATCGTTCTATTTTGATTTTACTTATTAAAAAAATCCCGAGCCTTGATTTACACAAGACTCGGGAGCTTTGACAGAAAACTTCATTTGCTGGTTAGGTCAGCGTAGGAGATCTTCGTACTGGACATAAAAAAAGGTAACTCGGAGAGAGTCACCTTTTGAGGTTAAGCATATTTTTTCGCGTCGTATAAACGACGGCGTAACTATATTTTTACAGACCTAGTTTAGTGCTTACTTTTTGAGTAACGTCTTGTCCTGGATCAGCATATAAAATAGCACCAGCACCTTGGTCGAAAATGTATTGGAATTTACCTTCCGTTGCTACATCTTTAATTGCAGTATTTACTTTATCAAGAATTGGTTTGAGTAAAGCATCTCTTTTCTCTACCAATTGCTTTTGCATATCTTTCTCGAAATCTAAAATTTTCTGTTGTTCTTTCTGTAATTCTGCGCCTAAAGTCTGTTGTTGGATAGGAGAAAGTTCTCCTTTCTCTTGCTTTTGCATAGCCGCTTGCTCTTGCTTTTTAAAGTTTGCCACCATTTGCTCTCCTTGCTTCTGTAGTTGCTTTTGCAATGCTTCTAAATTTGCCTCCATTTGTTTGACCTCAGGCATCTTTGAAAGAATGACTTGTGAATTTAAGTAGCCAAAGTTTTGAGCCGACATACTTATGTTGATACTTACTAAAGCAAGTAATAATAATCCTAATTTTGCTATTTTTTTCATAGTATTCAGATATGATTTAATTTAAAAATACATGTATTCCCGATAAGCGATTGCGAAAATACGGTTTTTCTTGAATTTTTTTAACGTTGTGATTATTTAAATGATATAAAATAGATTTATTATAAAAGTATCTTATATGTTTATTAGCCGCTTTAGTTCCCTTTTATTTTCTTGAGAATATCAGCTGTTTTGTCATAGCGATCCGTAGAGAAAATTAAACCTTGTGATCCACCTTTGTCGAAGATGAAATCAAAACCACGATCATTTGCATAATCTTCGATGGCTTTATAGACTCGATCTTGTAGTGGTTTTACCAGTTCTGTTCTTTTTTTGAATAGGGCACCATCCGGACCAAATTTTTGTTTCTGCATTTCTCGTACTTCTTTTTCTTTTGCGACAATTTCTTCTTCTTTTTGCTTTCTTACTTCGTCGCTCATCAAAACCTGTTCGGCTTGATAACGATTATACATTCCTTTAATCTTATCGTATTCTTGCGCGATTTGTTGTCGCCACTTCGAGGCTAGATCATCCAATTGAGTTTGTGCGTTTTGATATTCCTCCATGCTTTCCATAATTTGATTGATATCAACTACGGCAATACGTTGAGCATCAGTAGTAGATGCGAACAAGAAAGTCATTGCAAAAACAAATAATATTTTTTTCACCATTTTATTGAGCTTTATGTAATTCATGATATTAATTTTTAATTTATTAGCTAAACGTGCCATTACTGATCTGTATTAAGAAGGTCAAAATTACGATATTATTGTAAGCTTTCCTTTTTTGAAGCCGACAAAAGTTTGTTGTCGCTAAGTTACCACCAATAAGTCTTTTTACTTCTTTCTACTTTAATAGACGTTAATTTCTACTCCAAAGTTACTACCAAAAAATTAGCTAAAAAACTGCATTTTCAACTAATCTCCTGTGTATGAACGAAATAGCTTGCTCCAATGCTTCCTTGTAAAGGGCTGGTTTAACGTATGTTTAACGGGCAGGTTAAAGCTTTTAACAGAAAAAATACGCCAGATGCTGCTAAAATGCCGCAGTTGACTAGCTCAAGACAAGGTAGTGGATGCTTTTTTTTGTAAATTTAGGGCGCCTAACAGACCTTTTTTAAAAAATATCCCTTGCAAAAACTTAGCTGTTCCATCTTCATTTCTTTTTGCTTCTTGCTTTCTCTCGCCGCACAATCGAATAAGGGAATTAGTATCGAAACTAGTTTTCACTATGGAAAAATCCTTCGACACACCCCAAAATTAACGATCCAAATTCCTACTAGTAGCTTTGGTATTGATGGTAGTATTAAATTTCAGACTTATGGTAAAGCAGATTGGCAACATTGGCAAAATTACCCACAGTGGGGCATAAATTTTTTATATTATAAATTAGGAAATGACCAATTAGGGAGTGCTTACGGTATTCTGCCTAGCTTACAATTAGCTATTTTTAAGAAAAAGTGGCTACAATTTGATCTAAGTTTCGCGAGCGGATTAGCTTATCTGAGCGAGCCTTATGATGCCTTGAACAATCCGGAAAATAATGCGATTGGTTCTTCTATCAATAATGTTACTACATTTAAAACTAGCTTTCGAGGACGTTTATCGGAAAATTGGTCTTGGCTTGCGGGCGGCAGTTTTACTCATTTTTCTAACGGTGCTTCCAAGTTACCAAATCTGGGAATTAACATTGTAGCCTTCAATGCTGGGCTCAATTATAAGCTTAATCCCGTCACAAAAGAAGATTACCGTCAAGCTAGCATCTCTAAAAAACCCATAAACCGATTTGGATTTAGCCTTCATTTTGGCTTAGCTTTACGGGAAATGATCAGCTATGGTGGTCCAAAGTATCCCATTTATATTGGTTCTGCGGCGGGTGTTTATCATTTTAACAAGGTAAATCGCTTGTTGGTAGGCGTAGAATACGAGTTTAACCAGGCGGTTTATCGCTTTGGGCTACATACTTTTGACTTTGACTCCGCAGCAGCAGCACAAAGAGGAGCCACACGATGGATGATTTTTGTAGCGGATGAGTTTATGATTGGGCGGATTGGTATTTTATTGCAAGCAGGAATTTATGTGAGTAAATCTTCTTTTTTGACGCCTTTTCCTATTTATAATAAGATTGGGATTCGCTATTATTTTCCTGCAATTGGAAAACCTAAGACCAACTTATACGTTGGAACTTATTTAAAGTCTCATAAAATTGACGCAGCTTACATTGCTTTTGGGATGGGAGCTATGTTTTAAAAAATAACATTTCATTTATAAGTTTTTCAATGCTTGATACGTATTAGAAGAACAGTTTTAAACAAATACACAAATATTATGATTTCAAAAAAGCTATTTTTCGGTCTGATGATGTTACTTCCTTTCTTTTATTCTGGATGTAAATCGGGTAGTGGCTTAGGCGGTCTCAATTTTTTCTCCGTTCAGGATGATATTGCGCTCGGCGCGCAAGTAAATCAGCAAATAGAAAGTGATCCTAAGCAATTTCCTATTTTGAGAGAACAAGGAAATGAAAAACTGTACAGCTATGTACGTGGCATCTCGACTAAAATCCTTAATTCAGGACAAGTGAAGCATAAAGATGATTTTGTTTGGCAAATAAAAATTATCGATGATCCAGAAACGCTAAACGCATTTTGTACGCCTGGTGGTTATATTTATGTGTACACGGGTTTGATTAAATTCTTAGATTCGGAAGATCAACTTGCGGGAGTAATGGGGCATGAAATTGCTCATGCCGATTTAAGACATTCAACGCGACAGATGACAAAAATTTATGGATTGCAGACTTTGCTACAAATTGCAACGGGCAAAAGTGATCCGGGGATGCTAGAACAAATTGCCTTAGGTTTGGTCAATTTAAAGTTTAGTCGTGGACATGAAACAGAGTCTGATAACAATTCGGTAAAATACCTTTGTGCTACGAATTACAATGCAGCCGGTGCCGCTGGTTTTTTCAAGAAAATGGAAGGTAGCAGTGGTTCTCCAGAGTTTATGAGTACCCATCCGAGTCCAGAAAATAGAGTACAAAATATTCAGAGCCAGTCTACTTCGATGAGCTGCAAAGGGAATAATAAAAATACTTCTGTTTATAATCAGATGAAGAAACTGATTAAGTAAACGGTTAGTTCCCTTTGTCTAAGAACTCCGCTTAACCTTATTGCCTAGTACGAATAATAAATTTATGCTAAGCAATAAGGTTTTTTATTTTCTAAGCCAAACATCGCGTTGTGGGAAAGGAATCTGAATGTCATTTTCTCGAAAGATACGATCTATCTCAAAGCGAATATCGCTTTTTACATCTTCGATAACGATGTAATTTCTTGACCAAAAATGCAATTCGAAAATCAGGGCAGAATCTCCAAAGTCAGTAAATCGAATCAAAGGATTAGGGTACTCTAAAACGTAGATATTCTTTTTTGCTACGTCGAGTAATAAGCTTTTTACCAGTTGTGTATCCGAGCCATATGCGACGCCGATTATAATTTTAAATCTTACTTTATCATCAAAATGACTCCAGTTAATAACATTGTCCGTGACCAATTTGGAATTGGGAACAACTACGGTGATGTTATCTCTCGTTTCTATAATTGAAGTTCGCAAGCCAATTTTTTTAACCGTTCCCACCATTTCGTCGAGCTGTACCATGTGTCCTACTTCCACTGTTCGTTCAAAAAGCAAGATAATTCCTGAAATAAGGTCATTAAAGGTTTGTTGTAATCCCAGTCCAATTCCCACCAATAACGCGGCGGCTCCTCCCCAAACAACGGTCATTTTAATACCTAGACTCTCGATGGCCATTAAGAAAGCCATGAGGTAAATAACATACTTTAGCAATTGATTGATGGCATATTGGGAACCAACATTAACGGTATTCTTTCGATAATAATTAAACAAAATCAACTGTGTCAAAATCCAAATAAAAAGTTGAGCAAGCAACAAAATTAAGACCGACCAAAAGATGTTGGAAATTTTAAAATCGTAGCTATCGAAAGAGAAAATAGTGTAGTCTAAATTAAAGTTCTGCAAGATCAAAATCACGGCTAAAATATAGACAACGGACTGAACGGTGCGACTGGTAGACGGTTCCATCTCTCGTTCCTCATAGTTTTTTCCGTCGGGATGTTCTTTCTTTTCGGTGTTATGTGTTTTTTGATAATTATATTGTAATACTTTAGCAATGATCCAGTCTAATAAGCGCGCTAGTTGAATAATGATCAGCGTCTCTAGAATGGTAGCAACTTTAAAACTAATTTTTTCGTTGGAGAAAAACTCATGATTGAGCTGCAAGCTTAAAACTACTCCAGTGAGTGCAACTAGAAAAAATAGGTATTTGACAATTCTAAAAATCTTGTCCTTATCTTCCGTTTCGTATTTTTCTATGGTAAAATAGCGCTCTAATAATCTTTTGCTAATCAACTTATATAGCATCCAACTCAGCAAAATACTGGCAATTGCCGCCGTGAGATGACCAACCGAAAAATCCCGGTTTCCGATGGTAAATAGTATGTGTTGAAAAATTTCGTTCATATTGATGACGTCCGCAAACGGCGGTTTCTAATTCCAAAAAACTCGAAAGACAGGTCAAGATAACCACTTATCACTTGAGGAACAAATTAATATTAAACATCATTTGATAAACTATGATTTCAACGGCGATGCTTCTCTAAGTTTTCAATTTTTAAGCTTACCTTCACTAACCGCGGGGAATTAAGTTTTTTGATTCTCCATTAACATCTCTAATTTATATCCGTTACCAATGACTATTCAAGGCAATATTATCGACATCGAAAACCGAAAGATTTTTTTTGGCAGCGTCACTGTGACGGATGGCAAAATTACATCCATTGAAGCGCAAGCGGGAACAAGCAAACAATACATTTTGCCAGGCTTCGTCGATGCACACGTTCACATTGAAAGTTCCATGCTAATTCCTTCTGAATTTGCTCGCTTGGCGGTTGTACATGGCACTGTTGCTACTGTTTCTGATCCGCACGAAATTGCGAATGTTTTAGGAATTGAAGGCGTGCATTATATGATTGAAAATGGAGAAAAGGTTCCTTTCAAATTTAACTTTGGGGCTCCTTCGTGTGTTCCGGCTACAAGTTTTGAAACGGCGGGAGCAGTGATTGATGTGGAAGGTGTACGTAGTCTTTTAGAGCATCCTGCCATTCTTTATTTAACGGAAATGATGAATTATCCCGGCGTACTTTTCGATGATGCGGAAGTATTAGCAAAAATTGCGGCAGCAAAAGCATTAGGCAAACCCATTGATGGTCATGCCCCGGGCTTACGTGGTGCCGACGCTAAAAAATACGCAGCGGCGGGAATTAGTACCGATCACGAATGTTTTAGTTACGAAGAAGCCGAAGAAAAGCTTACTTACGGCATGAAGATTTTAATTCGGGAAGGAAGTGCTGCCAAGAATTTTGATGCTTTAATTGATTTGCTTCCGGCAAATGCCGATCGAATGATGTTTTGTTCAGATGATAAACATCCTGACGATTTGATTTTGGGACACATCAATCAATTGGTGGCAAGAGCCTTAGCGAAAGGATGTGATCTTTTTGATGTTTTGTTAGCGGCTTGCATTAATCCGGTGAAGCATTATGGTTTAAACGTTGGCTTGTTGCAAGTAGGCGATCCCGCAGATTTTATTGTTACGGAAGATTTGAAAGACTTTGCCATTAAGGCTTGCTATATTGATGGACTTTTAGTGGCAGAGGAGGGAAAAACGCATTTAGCTTCCGTAGAAAGTACAGTTATTAATAATTTTGCGATTCAAGAGAAAAGTGTCCAAGACTTCCACTTGCTTGCAAAAACAGATCACGTACAGGTTATCAAAGCAATTGATGGCGAAATTGTTACCGAAAGTTTTGTGAGTACTTGCCAGCAAGCGGGCACCCCGGCAGTATCCAAGGTAGAAAAAGATATTTTGAAGATGGTTGTTGTCAATCGTTACCAAGATGCTCCGCCCGCATTTGCCTTTATCCATAATTTTAATCTAAAAGAAGGTGCCATTGCTTCTTGCGTTGGTCATGATTCTCACAATATTATTGCAGTGGGCGTTGACGACGAGTCCATTTGCAAAGCCGTAAATTTAATTATTGCAAATCGTGGTGGCATTGCTGCGGTAAGCTCAAGTCAAAGTCAAGTATTAGCCTTACCCGTCGCCGGAATTATGACAAATCAGGATGGTTATCAAGTAGCTAAGCAATACGCCAAAATTGACCAAATGGTAAAAAAAGAGTTGGGATGCAGTCTGACGGCGCCTTTTATGAGTCTATCCTTTATGGCCTTATTAGTTATTCCTCAATTGAAACTCAGTGACCTTGGTTTGTTTGACGGTGGTAGTTTTAAATTTACGGATCTGTTTGTATCCGCTGCGGACTAGCAAATAGCCATAAATCGCCATTCGTAGTTGCGAAGCACGTAAAAGTATTTTATTAATCGTTTTATTTGGGAAGAATCAGATAAGGGTTTATTTTTACGAAGAAGTTACAAATTGACTCGATTCATTTTTAGTGATTTGTTGATCAATAAGTACCAAAACAAGTAAAATCACTTATTAAATTGTGTCTTGGTACTTACTTCTAAAATAGAGTAGGTTTTAAGGTGGTTTTAAAATAAAATTAGCCCTTTTATAATTTTAAAGACTTACTTACCGTTACATTGCCATCCCTCTCGACTGTGTTTTAACAGCATATCTATACAACCAACTAAGATGATACGCATAGCAAAGGATTCACTTCTTCTTTTTTTATTTTTTGTCGCAACTACTTTTTCTATTTCGTTGAGTGCTCAAAAAGTTTATACGGTAGAAAAACTCAATTTCGGGATTAATAGTGATTACGATGAAATAACGCCGGTGATCAGTATTGATGGTCGAAGACTATTTTTTACACGCAGTGGTCATCCCGACTTTAACCGTACTTTAGTTGAAGAAGGAGAAGACTTATCGGCAACGTTGGATGATTGGGAATATCAATTGCATCTCCAAGGCATTTATGCGAAGTTGGGCGAACGAGCGATTAAAGCGCCCGCGGCTTCCCAATTTAACCAAGATATTTGGGTTGCGGAAACGGACGAGGATTTCAATTTCGTCAGTCTTTCTCACCCTAGTTATCCCCTCAATAATGCTTTGCCAAATAGTATTTGTGCGCTGACGACTTCGGGCAACGAAGCCATTGTAATTAATCAATTTAATGAGCAAGGGGGCATGAATAAAGGTTTTTCTATTGTGCGAGAAACTTCGAATGGCGTTTGGACTTTTCCAGAACCTATTCATATTGATGATTTTCGACCTTCGGGTACCGACGTAAGTTTGACGATGAGCAATGACGGACAAATACTGATCATCTCCATGGAACAGCCTGGTACGATGGGTAAAAACGATTTATACGTTAGTTTCAAGCAAGGTCATAATAGATTTAGCAAACCCAAGAATATGGGGCCTGTGATTAATTCGTATATGCGAGAGACAACTCCATTCCTTTCGGAAGATATGACCACTTTGTATTTCTCCTCAAATCGATCAGGAACACTCGGTGGAAATGATATTTTTTATGCAAAGCGCCAGGATGATAGTTGGTTAAAGTGGAGTTATCCCGGTCGATTCAGTTCACCAATTAATACGGCGACCGACGAAAGTCAACCTTATTTCAACGCCAATACAGGCTATCTATATTTTACCTCAAAGCGAGACGGTTCTAGTGATATTTATCGCTCTAAGATCGCCGAGCGGAATCCAATTACCGTCGTCGTAAAAGGAAAAATTTACAACGCAAAAACTCGTTTGCCCATTCCTGCAAAAGTAAGCGCTACGCCGATGGATACCGACGGCTACAGTAATCTTTACATTTCGGATGATGGCAGTTATCGGATGAATATTCCCAAAGGAGTGAAATTTCAATTACTCGCCGAACAAATGGGTTATATTGGTAGACCGGATAGTATTTCTTTTGTCAAATCCTACGTTTATCACCAAGAGTACACGGTCAATTTATATCTAGAACCGATGGAAGCTGGTCATAAAATTGAACTTGAAGCGATTTATTTTGAACGCTCTAAACCCTCCGTTTTAGAAAGCTCTTATCCTGCTTTAGATAAATTGGCGGCGTTTCTAAAACAGAACTACAATATTTATATCCAAATAGAAGGACACACCGATAACCAAGGAGAAGCTGTAGCTTTGCAAAAGTTATCGGAAGAAAGAGCGGAGGCTATCAAACATTATCTTTGTTACAAAAAAGGAATTAAACCCCTTCGTATAAACACCCTCGGCTATGGTGGTTCAAAGTCTGTAAATGACAATTCTACGGAAGCATTGCGACAAGAAAATCGTCGCGTAGAAATTATCATTACCGATGTCACAAGTCCGATAACGGTAGACAAAGTAAAGCCCCAAGTGACGACGGAAAAAACGAATTAATTCAGAGGAGCATTGCCGATAAAAGTTTTTATTCGCTAACTTGCAACGAAGTTGTTTAAAACGGTCTTAAAACTTTTTTTATTAATGCTTAGATATATAGCCTACTTTTTTACGGTGGTTTTCCATCCTTTGTTGATCTTAAGTTATATGTTGATCATTTTACTATTGGTCAATCCTTATCTGTTTGGTGTCAGTCACATTGGAGATGGGCATAGCATTATTCTGATTTTAATTATTTTCTTGTCAACTTTTTTCATTCCATTTTTTTCGGTGCTGATGCTAAAGTTTCTAGACTTCATTGAGTCGTTAGAAATGCAGCAACGATCTGATCGTACTGTTCCTTACATCATTACGGCGGTTATTTACTTATCCATATTTCGGTATTTATTGCATTTTCCTAAAGTTCCTGAGGCTTATAAAAGCTTTGTGTTGGGATCAATTATCGGTTTGTTCATTGCTTTTTTTATTAATCTTTTTTCTAAGATTAGCGCGCACGCCGTCGGAATGGGAGGCTTATTGGGCATGATTGTCATTACGATGCTTTTGTTTAGTTACGATGGCTTTGCCGTAAATTTGGGCGCACTCGGTATTTTTTACATGAGTACACAATCTTTGCTCATCATAACAATCCTTTTGACTGGAATCGTCGGCACTTCTCGTATGATCTTGAATGCACACAATTTGCAGGATTTGTACGGTGGTTTTTTGGTTGGCTTTTCGGCGCAATTTATTGCGTTACGATTTTTTATTTAGTACTGATTTAGCATTTCAACCATTGGCCTTTAATGGTTGGTAATCGTAGAAGAACTTTCTTCCAAAATAACTCAAGCGTCTTCCATTGCGGGAAAAAATTCCTTTTTCAAGGTATCATTATGAAGTAATAGGATGCCTGCAAGTAAGAAACAATATCCAAAGGCACTCGCTCCAAGTGCAAAGCCTAATTGACTAGCTCTATTTGACATTTCCGAGAAGTTGAACCCTACCGTTAAAGTCAAAATCCCCAATGCAAGGTAAAAGATCCAGAGTAAGGCTACTCTTGCCCAATTTGATTTAAAGAAAAATCCGACTGCCAATGCAATAAGTATAACCATAATTGCAAAAGTGCCATAGAGAAAATAATCCTGCTCTGGTGCAGCGGAACTTTGCTTTACAACTTCTTCCTTAATCCAAAGAAAAGTAGCCGTCGCGAGGATTGCCCAACTGGATAAAATAAAACCTAAGATACTCGCGAGGGAAAGTTTATTGTTCATCAGAAAAAACTATTTTTGTAGCAAAATCGATTATTTATGGTAGAATTACAAAAAACAATAGAACAAGCTTGGGAAGATAGAAGTCTTCTGGAAAAAGAAGAGAGCTTATCGGCAATCCGAGAAGTTATCAATTTATTGGATCAAGGTGAAATTCGAGTAGCAGAACCTGATGGAGATGGTGGATGGAAAGTAAATGACTGGGTTAAAAAAGCCGTGGTGCTCTATTTTCCAACCCAGAAAATGGAAGCTTTCTCCGTAGGTCCTTTTCATTTTCACGATAAAATTCCCCTCAAATCGAACTACGCAGAGACGGGCGTACGGGTTGTTCCTCACGCGATTGCTCGACATGGTTCTTACTTAGAAAAAGGTGTTATTATGATGCCAAGTTACGTTAATATTGGTGCTTGGGTGGGTGCCGGAACCATGGTAGATACTTGGGCGACGGTTGGTTCTTGTGCTCAAATTGGTCGTAATGTGCACTTGAGTGGTGGTGTAGGAATCGGTGGTGTACTTGAACCTTTACAAGCGACACCAACGATTATTGAAGATAACTGTTTTATTGGTTCGAGATGCATTGTGGTCGAAGGCGTGCGCGTAGAACGAGAAGCGGTACTTGGTGCAAATGTGGTCTTGACGCAATCTACCCACATCATTGATGTAACGGGAACAGAACCGGTGACTTACAAAGGAAGAATTCCTTCGCGTTCGGTCGTCATTCCTGGAACATATACGAAGCAATTTCCGGCAGGTGAATATCAAGTTGCTTGTGCGCTAATTATTGGTAAAAGAAAAGAAACGACCGATAAGAAAGTCTCGCTCAATAATGCATTGCGAGATTTTGATGTAGCAGTATAATTTAAAATACTGGCTTTGATAAAACTTAAAACTTGAACTTTCTTATCAGGGGAGGTTCAAGTTTTTTTTAATATTTGACATCTTTCAAAATTGCTCCAGGGAAACGAGCTCCTTGCAATGCAGCACCGATAAAACTTGCACCTTCCAAATTACAGTTTTCAAAATCAACTCCTTTTAAATTAGCATCATTAAAATTAGTGCCTACTAGTTGTGCCCTAGAAAAATCCGACTGTTGCAAATTTGTTTTAGAAAAATCACATCCATTGAGCAATGCATCTGTAAAGAGGGTATAACTCCAATCGCCTCCCGAGAAATCAATTGCCATTGCCTCCATACCACAACAATTGGCAAAAGGAACTTGTAAGTTTTTCATTGTTAAATTTGGAAGTATTTTACGGCGTTCTAAATTGGCTTGTTTCCCTTTTTTGCCTTCGGCACCTAGGTAGAAACCAATAACTAATCCATTCACCGCAATCGTTTTCCATTGTCCGCCCGCACCTCCCGAGGCTAAGTAATCGTGATGTTCCGTGATGAGCATTTCGAGGTCTTCCAACTGCAAGCTTTTACTATTCGCAGTTAGTTGACGCATATAGGCGACGTTGATGTGCTGACTATCTGTTCCTTTTTCATTGGCTAATGGGAAAATGTCTTCGGGTATTTCCATTTTGTAGGAATTTAATCAAAAAGATAACACAAATATAAATAATACGCATATTAATTACAAGTTTTTTGCTATTTATTCTACTATCCGCCATTTATTAAGCGTTTTGCATCTATTAATTGAATAAAAAAGAAGCTTTATGCAGTCGCTGTGGGAATACTATTTAAACAAACCACGTCGATTTAACGTTTGACGTAGCAACGTCTATAAGTTCGCGCGTATTAAGCTATGAAGTTCAGGCATTATCCTTACATTTGGAGCTTTAAAAAATATAGAAAGCGCTTTATTTAGATCGTCAATCCCTGTAGTTTTGGCGAAGAAAATTTAAAATTGATATCCGTATGAGAATTTTGTTTTTGCTAACTATTTCACTTAGCTTATTTTTGGGTGCTTGTAAATCGAAGAAGGTTTTCATGACTGCTCCAGTGGAAGAATTTGAGGATTTAGATACCTTAGTTGTCAGTGCCGCCAAACCCAATAAACTCAAAACAACCGAAGAGTTTAAGTTGAAAGTTTATCGTCCGAGTCAGAAACGTGATTTTGATTTACTCCATACGAATTTAGATGTGCGATTTGACTGGGAAAAGCAGCAAGTGTTGGGAAAAGCCAATTTAAAACTTAAGCCTTATTTTTATCCGCAACAAGTTTTAAAATTAGATGCTAAAAATTTTATCATACATAAAGTCCAACTCAAAAAAGGTGCCGCACTAACTTACGATTACGACGGTCAAGTATTGACGATCCAGCTAGATAAAAAATATCAATCGACCGAAGAAATCAATATTGCAATTGATTACACCGCGAAACCTACCGAACGCGACAAAATAGGTGGCAGCGCGGCGATTACTTCCGATCAAGGTTTATTTTTTATCAACCACGATGGGAGCAATCCAACTAAACCACAACAAATTTGGACACAAGGAGAAACGGAGCACAATTCCCGTTGGTTTCCCACCATTGATAAACCCAATGAACGTTGTACCCAAGAAACTTACGTTACCGTTGCCGAAAAATACAAAACCCTTTCGAATGGGTTATTACTTTCTTCTACGTCTAACGGAGATGGGACCCGCACCGATTATTGGAAGATGGATCAAGCACACGCGCCCTATCTTTTTATGTTAGCCATTGGAGAGTTTGCCATTGTAAAAGATAAGTGGAGAGACATAGAATTGCTTTACTACGTAGAACCTGAATACGAGGCTTACGCCAAAAATATTTTTTCTAATACCAAAGAAATGCTCGATTTCTTTTCGACGCGTTTGGGTATTGAGTATCCTTGGCAAAAGTATGCACAGGTTGTGGTTAGAGATTTTGTATCTGGTGCAATGGAAAATACGACTGCCGTAATTTTTGGAGAGTTTGTACAATTGACCGAACGCGAATTAATTGACAATCACAACGAGCGCATTATTGCCCATGAATTATTTCACCACTGGTTTGGAAATTTGGTAACCTGTGAAAACTGGGCCAATTTGACGATGAATGAAGGTTTTGCCAACTACAGCGAATACTTATGGCTCGCGCACCAATACGGCGCAGACGAAGGAGATTATCATCTTTTTGGTGAATTACAAGGTTATCTAGGTTCAATCAGAAGAGGAGGCATTCATCCTTTGATTTACTATGGTTATAAGGATAAGGAAGATATGTTTGATGCGCATAGCTACAATAAAGGCGGCTTAGTTTTGCATATGTTGCGCAATTACTTAGGAGATGATGCTTTCTTTGCGGGTTTGAAACGATATTTAAAAACACATCAATACACCGACGTTGAAGTACACGAATTGAGATTGGCTTTTGAAGATGTCAGTGGGGAAGACCTAAATTGGTTTTTTAATCAATGGTATTTGAGTGCTGGACATCCTGAGTTGACGATTGATTACGTTTATGATGCTGTAGCAAAAAAAATACACATTGACGTAGAGCAAACACAAGATCCTGACCGTAGCATTCCCATTTTTGAATTGCCCTTTGCCATTGACATTTACGTTGGTAAAGCGATGCCAGTTCGTAAAATGGTAAGCATGACCGAAAGAAAACAACGCTTTAGTTTTGATGCAATGTTGGAACCGTCCCTCGTAAATGTAGATGCGGAGAAAGTTTTGCTTTGTGAGAAAAAAGATAATAAGTCAGAGGAAGCTTACATTTATCAATATTTCAACGGTGCTAATTTTGTAGACCGCTACGAAGCCGTTAATGCGCTAAAGGATAGCAAAAATCCAAAAACGAAAGCAGTATTTCGGGCAGCGCTCAACGATCCATACTGGGTAATTCGAGGTTTGGCAATTGGTAAAATAGAACCGATGCCGGACAGTGGTGCAAAGATTGATATGGCAGATATTGATCGTATTGCCATCATGGCAGAAAAAGATGAACATAGTAGTGTACGTGCTAGTGCTTTAACTATTTTGGGTAATTCGGAAGAACAACGTTTTATTCCCATCATGAAAAAAGCGATTGATCAAGCAAAAGCTTATCCGGTAATTTCATCCGCGTTAGAAGGCTTGAGTATTTTAAATCCATCGGAAGCATTAATTTATGCTAAAAAGCTAGAGCAGGAAGAAAATGGGACATTGATTGCCGCCGTTGGTAATATTTATGCGGCAACGCAAAACAGCAAGTACCTTGGTTTCTTTGAAGATACTTGGCAGAAAGTCGATGGATACGATGCCGTTTACTTTTTCGAAAATTACCTTAATATTTTGCAAGGTAGTGATACGGAAGTTATTCAAACCTCAATGACCAAATTGAAAGCCGTGGCAACTAATATGGGAGAATCTCCTTGGCGACGATTATCCGCTACGCGAGCGATGAGTGGGATGGTGCAAATTTATCAACAACGATTTGAGCAAGATTCCGATGAAAATACACAAAAGGCGATGGAAGCGGTAAAAGTAATGATTGAGGAAATCAAGCAGAAAGAATCTAACCCGCGCTTGAAAAATATGTACGAACAGTTTTAAGTATTAGGTTTTTATTTTCCATTTAAAACCGCAAAATAGGCGATGATCAGTAAAGCTGATGATCGCCTATTTTATTTGATTTTGCTAGGGATGGACTAGATTTATTACAATAAATAGTTAAAAAATAGATTTGTTTGTTTTCGAATGGATATTTCTAGTGCTATTCTACTGAAACCCTTGATTTTATGGTGGTTTATATCTAATTTACAGTGTTCAATGCTAGTGATCTAATTTGTGAATATCACTTGAGTAGTGGTAACTATGTAGTTGACTAGCCGTATGATATATATAGCTTTGTGTTAAAACAAGATTTTTGACAATCTTTTTAGTTAAGATGCTGTTTTTGAATTGGAGAAGTTGTTTTCAGGCAACTTTGGAATAAAAGACTAAAAATACCCTTTAGAATGGCAGAAGTAAACAACAATTATAAATTATTGATCTCTCGTTTAGATCAATTTACTAGAAAATACTACATCAATAAATTGATTCGTGGCGCTTTGTATAGCGTTGCACTAATCGTCGTACTTTTCTTGGCGATGAGTTTATTGGAGCATTATTTTTATTTTGGTCAAGGCATGCGTAAAACCCTGTTTTATTCCTTTTTAGCGACGAGTGGGGTAGCGCTCTTGTTTTGGGTGTTAATGCCATTGCTCAGTTATTTCCGATTGGGAAAGGTTATTTCCCACGAGCAAGCTTCTCAAATTATTGGTCATCACTTTACGGATGTCAAGGATAAGTTGCTTAATATTCTACAACTTAGCAAGCAATCCGAAGGAAATAGTAATGCCGCACTGATCTACGCAAGTATCGATCAAAAGACGGAAGAGATCAAGCCAATTCCTTTTACAACCGCCATCAATTTAGGACAAAATCGGAAATATCTACGTTATGCGTTGCCGCCTTTATTATTATTGGTCGTTTTGCTTTTTGCGGCGCCGAGTATGATTAAGGATAGTACCAGCAGATTAATTAATAATAATAAAGATTTTGAAAAAGCGGCACCCTTTCATTTTTTAGTTGAAAAAGAAGCCCTCAGCGTTGTACAGTTTGATGATTATAATTTGAAAGTAAAAATTGACGGTGATATTTTACCCAACGAAGTTTTTATTGATATTGACAATTATCAGTACCGTTTGAATAAAGATAGTGCTAACCTTTTTTCTTATCGGTTTAGCAATGTGCAAAAAACTACTGACTTCAAGGTATTTGCTGGTGCGGTGAATTCTGATGCTTACACCTTAGAAGTTTTGAAGAAACCCAACATCGTTGGTTTCGAAACGAAATTAAATTATCCCGCTTATACCCAAAGAAAAGATGAAGCACTCGCTAACATTGGCGATCTAGTGGTTCCGCAAGGCACTAATATTGATTGGGTTTTTAATTCTTTGAATACTGATTCCATTCAAATTCGATTTTCTTCTCAGTCTGCTTTAAAAACTACAAATCGTTTTAGTGATGATTTATTTACCCTGAAGAAAAAAGCGATGAAGGATGAAACGTACAAACTTTACGTTTCTAACGCGGCGCTTCCTAATGCAGATTCTATTGCGTATTCCATTACCGTTATTCCAGATTTGAATCCCAGTATTCAGGTGGAGCAATTTGTAGATAGTGTTGACAACAAGCTTTTGTTCTTTGTTGGTGATGCATCTGATGACTATGGTCTGCGGAGATTGACTTTCAATTATCGAATCAACAATGCGTCGGGCGCACAGGGGAAATTGAATACCATGAAGATGGCGCAACCCAAGGGGAAGCAAATGCAATATGACCATACTTGGGATATTGCAGAGATGACTTTGAAGCCGGGAGATGAGTTGGTTTATTATTTCGAAGTATTTGACAACGACGGAATTAATGGTAGTAAATCTGCGCGTACTAAATTGATGAATTTTAAAGTGCCGACGGTAGAAGAATTTGAAGAGAAAGAAGACAAAAATAATGAAGCGATCAAGAAAGACTTAAAGAAAGCGGCGGAAGAGACGAAGAAGATTAAGCAGGATATGAAGAAACTGCAGGAAAAATTAATGCAGGAAAAAGAAGTTGATTGGCAAACGCGGAAGGAACTCGAAAAATTATTGGAGCGGCAAAAAGAGCTAGAGCAGCAAATCAAAGAAGCCAAAGAAAAGTTTGAAGAAAATCTCAAAAACCAGAATGAGTTTTCAGAAACGAAAGAAGAGTTAAAGGAAAAGCAAGAGCAAGTCCAAGAACTTTTTGAGGAGTTGATGAATGATGAGATGAAAGAGTTGATGGAAAAAATCGAAGAGTTGCTGCAAGATTTGGAAAAAGAAGAGGCGCTTGATATGATGGAAGAAATGGAATTCAACGACGAAGAGTTGGAGATGGAACTAGATCGTATGTTGGAATTATTTAAACAATTAGAAGTCGAAAAAGAAGTACAGGATCAAATAGAGAAATTGGAAGAGCTTGCAAAAGAGCAGGAGGAGTTGAGTGAGAAGACGGAGAAGAAAGAAGATACTCAAGAAAATTTAGAGAAAAAACAAGAAGAGATTCAGAAGGAAGTTGAGAAGTTGAAGGAAGAGATGAAAGAGACGGAGAAGAAGAACGAAGAATTGGAAAGACCTAACGACTTGGGAGAAGAGGAGGAGAAGCAAGAGGAAATGGAAGACATCCAAAAAGATATGCAGGATAGTCAGGAGCAGATGGAAAAGCAAGAAAATAAAAAAGCTGCTAAATCGCAGAAAAAAGCTGCGCAGAAAATGCAAGAAATGGCTAATAAGCTTTCCATGAAAATGAAGTCTTCAGAGATGGAACAAATGGAAGAGGATATGGATGCATTGCGTCAGTTGTTAGAAAACTTAGTTGGTCTTTCTTTTGATCAAGAAGCGTTAATTAAAGACTTATCGAAGATCAACGTGACCACTCCACGTTATGTAGAGTTAGTACAGGAGCAATACAAACTAAAAGATGATTTCAAATTAGTAGAGGATAGCTTACAAGCCTTGAGTCAACGTGTATTTCAAATTGAAGCTTTCGTAACCGAAAAAGTAACCGATATCAAGTCGAACATCCGCGAAAGTTTGGAAGAGTTGGAAGAAAGAAGAAAACCCAACGCCGCAGGACATCAGCAACGCGCCATGAAAAATGTAAATGATTTGGCCTTGATGTTAAACGAAGTGATGGATCAAATGCAACAGCAAATGTCAAGCATGATGCAGGGAAGCCAAATGTGCACCAAACCTGGAGGAAAAGGATCGAGTGGTAATGTGCCCATGGATAAGATTGGACAAGGGCAACAGGAATTGAATAAGCAAATGGAACAGATGAAGGAAGGTTTGAAGAATGGAAAAGGGGGAATGAGTAAAGAATTTGCGGAGATGGCTAAAAAGCAATCTGCTTTGCGCAAAGCTTTACGAGAATTACAGCAACAAAAGCAAGAGCAAGGGAAGGGTGGTTCGGATGGATTGCAACAGATCTTAGATGAAATGAATAAAACGGAAATTGATTTAGTCAATAAGCGTTTGAACAACGAAACCCTTAAGCGCCAAAAAGATATTGAAACAAGACTTTTGGAAGCAGAGAAAGCGGAAAGAGAAAGAGAGTATGACAACAAACGTAAGGCAGAAGCCGCTTCGGAAAAAGATCGGAAAATGCCACCAAAATTAGAGGAATACATTAAAAAGCGACAAGCAGAGATTGAAATGTACCGAAGTGTATCGCCTGCTTTGAAGCCATATTATAAGTTTTTGGTAGAGGAATATTTCAAAACTTTGAAAAAACAGTGATTTTTAGAGAAAAAATGAATCTTTTGCTATCTTTTTTCGTAAAATAGCTAGACGTAACCATTTTTTATCTTTGTATTAAAGTATTCTATCTTGATATTAGACGAATTTCAGTTACTTGAAATGAGTAAACAACATAACATGTTAACACTTACCTCAAGCCCCGATAACGTTGCTAACGTTGAACCCTTTGTGGAAAAGTTAGTAGCCGAATACCAAATCAGTCCTGATGTTTATGGTAATATTCTCATTAGTCTTACCGAAGCCGTAACCAATGCAATTATACACGGTAACAATAACGATGCGACGAAATTGGTCATGGTGAATCTGAAAAAGCTAAAAAACAAACTAGCTTTTTATATTACGGACGAAGGCAATGGTTTTGATTTTGCCAATCTTCCTGATCCAACTGCTCCAGAAAATCTACTCAAAATTGGAGGTCGTGGTGTTTTCTTAATGCGACAGCTTTCCGATAAAGTTTCTTTTTCCAATAATGGTAGTACGGTAGAAATTTATTTCAACATATGATACCTGACTTTCCTAATCCTGAGGAAACTGACAAAATTGAGTTTTTTACGGAGGATGTCGACTTCCAAATAAAAGATGAAGTGGGTATTCAGCAATGGATATCCGAAGTAATTGAAATCGAGCGTTTCCAATTGACGAAACTTAGTTTCATTTTCTGCTCCGATGAATATCTTCACGAAATCAACCTCAAGCATTTAAATCACGACACTTATACCGATATTATTACTTTTCCTTACTCGGAAGTAAACATCGAGGGAGATATTTTTATTAGTATTGACCGAGTGAAAGAAAATGCGAAACAATTTGAGACCAGTTTTGAAAATGAATTTTGTCGAGTCGTTATCCATGGTGTTCTGCATTTATGTGGCTACGGAGATAAAACGCCAGCAGAAAAAGCATCAATGCGATCTAAAGAAGATGATTGCCTCGCTTTACGAAAGCAATCTTTTATTGCTTAAAAACTAAACGTCGAATCCCATTTTTTGCCATTTCTGACAAAATTAGACCTAATCCTTATCTATATTTCCAGCACCTCAGCTTTCTCTATCGTATGGTAAAATATCCGTGACTTTCCACGCAGATTCAAGTTGTTTTCGAATTTTTAAAGCACTTCATTGCTATTGATTTATAAAAACAGTAAATAGCAAAAGTTTTACGATGCAATTTGTTTTTTTGCACAGTTTTTGCCTTACTATCAGTAAGTTTTATATTATATAAATAATTAATAAATTTGTCCCAAAAATATGAGAGTATTGAAGTTTGGTGGCTCTTCCGTAGCTAAACCAGAACGCATTGAAGGCATTGTAGAAATACTAAAAGGATATTATTCCCAAGGGGAAAAGTTTACGGTCGTTTTTTCTGCTCTTGGCGGAGTTACGGATTTGCTGATTAAGATGAGTAGTTTGGCCGCGAAAGGAGATAAGAGTTATGATCTACTCTTTAATCAATTTAGTAAACGCCATATGGACAGCGCCAAAGCATTGGTCAGTCCTGAATTATTACCCAGTGTATTAGCAGAACTGGCAGAAAATCACGAGACGCTTAAAAGTCTACTCCACGGTATCTTTCTCGTAAGAGAAGCTTCTAGACGGACGTTGGATTACGTTTTGAGTTTTGGAGAACGTAATTCTTGCTATCTCATTGCAAAAGTATTGCAGACTGCTGGTATCAATGCTGCTTACCTGGACGCAAGAAAAATAATCAAAACGGACAAAAATTTTAGTGGCGCAAAAGTAGATTTCGATTTAACCTATAAGAAGATCAAAGCTTATTATCAAGAACATCCTGAAGTGCAAGTAGTTACTGGATTTATTGGTGCTGCTCGGGGAGGATTAACGACGACCTTAGGACGTGGTGGATCTGATTATACGGCGTCCTTATTAGCCGCAGGACTAGAAGCAAAGCAAATTGAAATTTGGACGGATGTTGATGGTGTACTTACGGCGGACCCTCGAAAGGTAAAAAAAGCATTTACGATTCCGAGTATGACTTATGCCGAAGCCATGGAAATGTCGCACTTTGGTGCTAAAGTAATTTACCCCCCCACCTTGCAACCAGCCTTACAGAAAAATATTCCCATTTCGATTAAAAATACTTTTAAGCCCGATTTTAAAGGAACCTATATTTCTGATAAAAGCGATGCTAACGGTCATGCGGTTAAAGGAATTTCTTCTATTGGTGATATTGCCTTATTATCTTTGCAAGGCAGTGGACTCTTTGGCGTGCCCGGGATTGCGGCAAGATTATTCAATGCGTTAGCCTTGGCAAATATCAATGTCATTTTAATTACTCAAGGATCATCGGAATCTTCGATTAGTTTTGCCATTCAGCCTCAATTTGCCAAAAAGGCAAAAAAGAAAATAGATAGCACTTTTGAATTTGAGATGCAAAGCGGAGTAGTTGATCCTGTAATCGTTGAGGAAGATCTAGCCGTTATTGCTATCATTGGGGAGAATATGCGCTATCGTCCCGGCATTTCTGGTCGACTGTTTCAATCTTTAGGTAAAAATGGTATTAACGTAGCAGCGATTGCACAAGGTTCTTCTGAGCTCAACGTATCCGTTGTGATTCCTAAGGAAGATGAAAGTAAAGCTTTGAATGCTTTGCACCAAGGCTTTTTCTTATCTGACACCAAAGAGATCAACGTATTTATGGTGGGGACAGGATTAATTGGTAGCACGCTGATCAAACAAATTCAAAGTCACGCTGCGCATCTCAAAGAAAATAGCGCTTTAGAAATCAAAGTAGTGGGTTTGGCAAATAGCCGAAAAATGCAATTTAACAACGATGGCATTGATTTGGAGGATTGGATGCCGAAGCTTTTAGATTCGGAAATGCCCATGAACATTGCGAGTTTTGTGGAAGAGATGAAAGAAAGAAATCTATCGAATAGTATTTTTGTAGATAATACTGCCAACGAGCAAATTGCAGAATATTACGAATCAATATTGGGCGCTAGTATTTCTATTTCTACGCCCAACAAGATTGCGACTTCCTCCTCTTATCTACGCTACCAGCGCTTAAAAAATATTGCTGATCGTAATGGCGTTCAATTTTTATATGAAACAAATGTTGGTGCGGGCTTGCCCGTAATTTCTACCTTACGAGATTTGATGAATAGTGGCGATCGAATTATTAAGATTGAAGGTGTACTTTCGGGTTCCTTATCTTATATTTTCAATTCTTTTGAATCGGCAGATACGCCTTTCAGCGCTATTGTGAAAGAAGCAAAAACGTTAGGCTATACGGAGCCTGATCCTAGAATTGATTTGAATGGCGTTGATATTCGACGGAAGTTGGTCATTTTAGCACGAGAGACAGGATTAGCCATTGAACCTACGGATGTAAGCGTGGAGCATATACTTCCACAAGCTTGCCAAGATGCTGAGTCTATAGAGGATTTCTTTGTAGCAATTGCCGAAGCGGATACACATTTTGAATCGCTAAGACTGAAAGCAGCGCAAGCAAACAAACGCTTGCGAATGATTGCAACGCTAGAAGATAATAAAGCCACCATTGCGCTTAAAACGGTCGATTCGTTAGATCCTTTCTATACTTTAGATGGCAGCGATAACATGATTGTGTTTACGACAGATCGCTACAAAGATCGTCCTTTGGTTGTGAGAGGACCTGGTGCAGGAGCAGAAGTAACGGCGGCAGGTATTTTTGCTGAAATTATTACAATTGGTAATATGATATAATACATTACTAGTAAAATTTATATTTTTTATTTATATACTATTATGAGTCTTGGAATTAAAGTTTTTGCCCCTGCGTCCGTAGCCAATGTTGCTTGCGGGTATGATATTTTAGGATTTGCGTTAACGCATCCTGGAGATGAAATTATTGCAAAATTTGTTGATACTCCCGGTTTAAGAATTGCCAAGATTACTGGTGCGCAAAAAAAGCTTCCCTTAGCAGTAGAAAAAAATACTGCGGGCTTTGCGGCTTTGAAGCTACTAGAATACTTAGGGGAATCCGATCGAGGTATTGAATTTGAAATTCGCAAGAAAATGCCTTTTGGAAGTGGATTAGGATCTAGTGCAGCTAGTGCAGCGGCGGGTGTAATGGCTATTAATGCTTTATACAAAATGCCTTTAACGAAAGCGGAGTTGCTACCCTTTGCAGTTTTGGGAGAACAAATTGCGGATGGTGCTTACCATGCGGATAATGTAGGTCCTTCACTTTTGGGTGGGATGCAATTGATACGAGACAATGCCAGTTTAGATATTCACCGTTTGCATTTACCCAAAGGCTTATTTGCCACGGTCATTCATCCACATATTCAGATTTTGACGAGAGACTCTAGAGCCATTTTAAGAGATACGGTAAGCTTAACCCAAGCGGTACAACAGACAGGAAATATTGCGGGTTTGATTATTGGTTTATACAATTCAGATTTAGGTTTAATCCAACGCTCGTTAAAAGATGTAATGATTGAGCCACAACGAGCAAAATTAATTCCGGGCTTTTATGATGTAAAGGCGGCGGCACTTGAAAATGGTGCATTGGGCTGTAGCATATCTGGGGCGGGACCTTCCATTTTTGCATTGAGTGCAAATAGTAATCTTGCGGAGAATATAGGTGTAGCCATGCAAGGTATATTTACAGATCTAAAAATAGAAAGCCAATTATTTATCTCTAAGATTAATCAAGAAGGAGCAGTAGTTATGTAAATATTTTTTGCACTCTTCTATCCCATTACTAAATATTCATTTCATGCGTTTATACAGTACAAAGAATACTACAGCATTTGTCTCTCTAAAGGAAGCAGTCTTTAAGGGCTTACCCGACGACAATGGTCTTTATATGCCAGAGCAGATTCCTTTATTACCCGATTATTTCTTCAAGCGGTTCAAAGAATATTCTTTTTCCGAATTAGCGTTTGAAGTATCGAAAGTACTCTTACAAGGTGCTTTACCTGAGGATAAACTTCAAGACATCATTGAATCTTCGATTAACTTTCCTGCACCTTTGAAAACCTTAGCTGCAGATTTGCACATTCTAGAACTCTTCCATGGTCCTTCCCTAGCCTTCAAAGACTTCGGTGCGCGATTTATGTCTCAGTTAATGAGCCATTTCAATGAAGACAACAAGCAAGAACTAATCATTCTCGTTGCAACTTCAGGAGATACTGGCGGTGCGGTTGCTGCTGGCTTTTATGATACACCTGGTATTGAGGTCGTTATTCTCTACCCGAGTGGCAAAGTAAGTATGCTACAAGAAAAGCAATTAACTACTTTGGGTAAGAATATTCGAGCTATTGAGGTTAATGGAACCTTTGATGATTGCCAAGCTTTAGTAAAACAATCTTTTTTAGATCAAGCTTTATGCAAGCAACTTCGGCTTAGTTCCGCTAATTCTATTAATATTGCTCGATTAATTCCTCAATCCTTTTATTACTTTGAAGCTGCAAAACAATTAGCTGATCTTTCTAAACCAGTTGTATTCTCTATTCCAAGTGGAAACTTTGGAAACCTTACTGCGGGGCTGATTGCTAAGAAAATGGGCTTACCTGTTCATCAATTCATTGCAGCGACCAATGTAAATAATGTAGTTCCGACGTATCTTAATACTGGTATTTACACTCCTCGCCCATCGGTTCGTACAATCTCAAATGCTATGGATGTAGGAAATCCATCAAACTTTGCGCGAATGGATGAATTTTATTGTTCCACGTGGAACAATATGACAAAAGATATCACAGGGTTTTCCTATACAGATGAAGAAACTAAGCATGCCGTACAAGAAGTATATAAGCAATATGGCTACCTAATTGATCCTCACGGTGCAGTTGGATACCTCGCCCTACAAGCTTATAAAGCTCAAAACCCCAATATTCAAGGAATAATACTAGAAACTGCCCATCCTGCTAAGTTCAAAAAGGATATGGAAGATATTCTAAATCAAGCAATTCCTATTCCTGAGCGACTCGCAATTTTAGCGGATAAGCAAAAGGAAGCCCATTATCTTGACCCTGACTATGATCAATTCAAAAGTTGGTTGCTCAATAATTATTAAAATAAAAGCACCAAGTAGGATTACTTCTACTTGGTGCTTTTATTTATACTTGTTCTATTCTTTTTTAAGTTCACTCCTGCTCTTTAGTTTTGACCATTTAGTACTGATTAAATGTTCCACGTGGAACATTATTATTACCAGCTAG
>CALFBG010000395.1 GCA_937951685.1 uncultured Saprospiraceae bacterium
TAATAAAAGGATGAAGGAAGGAAAACGTGACAAAAAAAATGGGAAAAGTTTAATTGGAAAATTTCCAGTTAGAAGGAAGCGGTGTAAAACTGGTGAATGGTAGATATAATGTAGTACTTATTGACGGGTTTCACTTAAGTACCAATACAAATTATTTTACTTATTAACTTGTATCATCTTTCGACCAGTCTCTTCGTTACTCAAAGCCTTCCTAAGCAAAGGCTTAGGGCAGTTTTCGTGCCTCAATACTGATCAAAATCTAGCACCATTTAATGGCAAAGTAATTTTGTCTTAGTACTTACTTCGTGAAAATCTTTAACCAATTCCGCTAATGCTTATTTCGTAGAATTAGAATAGAAAAGGAGTCGCAAAAAAATGCTTAAGGAAAGTACTACTGCGCTCAAAACAGAAAAGCCCATCGCAGTGACGGGCTTTTCTATCTTCCTGTTCGTTAAGCGTACTTCCTTTTTACTAAAAAGCTTATTGTGGCGACCAAACCGAATAACTTTTTGGCGGACATTGAATTTTCACCCAACCGTTACCTTGTGTATTTGGGTACCAGCCAGAATGTCCCGTGTAATCTTTGATCTTCGTATTATTCCAATTCGTTGGCACCCAACGTTCTTTCCAACTATTTGAGTTATTGATATAAACAACCAAGCCAGGATTACCATTGTAGCCATTTCGCCGCGCGACGTATTCATCGTTGTCCGTATACAAAATGGAGGTATTTCCCGTAGCTTTATTATTGTGAATCCAAATCAAATTATTGAGCTTCGCTTTCGACAACCACGCTTCGTAATCTTGGTAAAAAATGGTTGGATATCCTTCGTGCGTCAGAATGTAAGCGTAAGCTAACAGCTTATTCCAAATCTCATCCGTATCGTGATTGGCAACGAAAGTAACCGCTTTAAATGGATTTCGTTTCCACATCATATCATCATTCAGCTTATTTAAGTTGTTGCCATCAAACGCATCATTCATTTTGTAATAACAAGCAAAATCAAAAACGGTACTATTGGCATTATTCGCCCACCATTCCAAATAATTGACGTCGCTGTCCCATAATTCACCAACCGAAAATCCACCAATTTTGTTGTTCCAAGTGCTAACTACCCAAGGTTCAAAACCTTTTACGTAATCAAATCGCCAACCATCAAAACCTAAAGTATTTTTGTAATATTTACCTACCGAATTGTTTCTATTCCAAAGCCAATCTTGTACGTAAGGTACACTATGACTCAAATCTGGAAATCCCCCGAAAATACCTAAATCACTATTTTTATAAGAGTTGGGATGAAAGTCGTGCTGGGTACGTTTGAATTTTCCCGAAGCGATTCCCCGGTAATCTGTATAAGTATTTGTTCCGGTATATTGGTTCGCTTCTAAAGCTCCACCGCTATTGTGATTCAAAACAATATCGGCGTACACTTTCATATTCTGACCGTGCGCAGCATTAATCAAACTTTGTAGTTCAGATTTAGAACCAAAGCGCGTTTCTACCGTTCCATTTTGATTGTAGTTTCCAAAATCATAATAATCCGTAGGATCGTATCCCATCGAAAAAGGACCGTTTTGTGCCTTTGAACAAGGTGGTAACCAAATCGCCTCAATGCCCGCATTCGACCACTGATTGACTTTGGATTTCACCACGTTCCACCAAGTTCCTCCCGCTGGAACATCCCAATAAAAGCCTTGCATCATGACGCCGCCACCAGGTCCAGGATTGTAATAACGAGTGCCATCCGCGGGGGCTCCCGAATCAAAAGGACGACCATCATGCTTGGTTACTTGTACGATTTCCGCTTTGTCAAGCGTTTCAAAATCGGTGTTGCTAATTTTTTCTTCGTTGCAAGAAAATAATAAAACTGCGAGAGCAAAGAACAAGCTTCGCCTTACTATAAATGGATTCATAGTCTAAAGGTTTTTGATACACGATACACCACTGTGGGGAATCATGTACGTAGGATGATTTAAAATTGTATTGGTACTTACAGGGCAGAAACAAATAGAAAAGAAATCGGAGAGCGCTCAAGAATTTCTATAACTAAAGATAATATTTTTTTTGATTGCGTCAAATTGACACAAAGCTTTTTTAAAACTTGTTTTACCCAAAGAAACAAAATTGTGATTAGTAGGAAGGAGCAAGTCGGATTAGAAACCCGAAGAATTGGGAAAGGATAGGAGACAGGAAGGAAGATCAAAAGCAGCAAGTAAGTACTTGGACAAAAGCAAGTAGTCGTTTAAAGATTAAGAGGTCATTTCGCGGGAGCTAAACAAAGATATTTGCCTTGCGACTTACTTAACTCAAGCAAATTTTTTAATCAAATGAGATGATAAAAAATTGAGGGATAAGCACTATCCAACGATCTGAAAAACCCGTTTTTTACTAATAAGGATCAACGTCTACATTAACTCGGATGGTAGAAAATCCTTTCTCTTGGTGCATTTTATATTTCGCAGCAGCAATGGTTTGTTTCGCCAAATAAATCTGCTTGCCTACTCGCTCAAGCTTGATCATAATATCTAGGATAAAAAGATTCCGTACGCGTGGAACACTCGGGATGGCTGGACCAATCACTCGTTTACCCAATTGCTCTTTCAGCACTTTGGTGAAAACCTTAGCGGCTTCGTTTAGGACTTGTGGTTTCTTATGTTTTAAACTAATCCGAATCAAACGAAAGAAAGGAGGGTAGAGATATTCGTTGCGTTCTTGCAATTCTCTCGCAAAAAAACTAGTAAAATCATTATGATACACTTCCTTCAAAACGGGATGATCCATATTGAAGGCTTGGATAATCACTTTCCCTTGTTTACGTTTTCTTCCTGCTCGACCACTTACTTGCGTAATCAACTGAAACGCTCGTTCACTCGCCCGAAAATCTGGAAATTGAAATAAATGATCGGCACTCAAAACGCCTACGATTCCGACATTATCAAAATCTAGTCCTTTGGTAATCATTTGTGTACCAACCAAAATATCTAAACGCTTTTCTTCGAAATCATTGATGATTTTAGCGTGGGCATTTTTAGAACGAACCGTGTCAAAATCCATCCGACCAATTTTCGCATCGGGTAAAAAGATTTTTAAATCGTCTTCAATCTTTTCTGTTCCAAATCCTTTTAAACTAAGTTGCGTATCACCACAATCGGGGCAAGTCGTAGGAATTTTATTTTGATAACCACAGTAATGACAACGAAGGTTATTTGAAAATTTATGGTACGTCAAACTGACATCACAGTGAATACATCCAGAATTCCATCCGCAAGAAACACAACGTAGGGTAGGAGAATAGCCTCGCCGATTTTGAAACAGAATCGCCTGTTCTCCATTGGCCAGTGTTTCTGCTAAACTCGCGAGTAAAACCGACGTAAAATGCGATTTCATCTTTTGTGTTCTCAATTCTTGCCGAACATCCACAATGACAACTTCAGGAAGTTTCACCCCACCAAATCGTTCTGGCATTTCCACCAAACCGTATTTATTACTTTTAGCATTATGATAGGATTCAATGGAAGGCGTCGCCGTTCCGAGCAATACCTTAGCTTCGAAAAGATGCGCTAAATAAATCGCAGCGTCTCTACCACTGTAGCGAGGTGCCGGATTGTTTTGTTTGAAGGAAGTATCGTGCGATTCATCTACAATGATGAGTTTTAAGTTCTTAAATGGTAAAAAGAGACTAGAACGTGCACCGAGTATAATGGGTTTTCCCGCCTGTGCAATGCGCCATACTTCTACCCGTTCATGATTGTTGAGTCGCGAATGATAAACGGCAATTTCCTCCCCAAATATTTTTTGTAAGCGAATAATAATCTGTGTCGTCAGCGCGATTTCGGGGAGTAAATACAAAACTTGTTCCCCCCGATCCATCGCTTCCCGAATCAACTCCATGTAAACGCGCGTTTTTCCACTACCGGTAACGCCGTGTAGTAAACAAACATTTTTTTCGCTAAAAACCGTTTTGATGGCTGCCAAAGCGTTGATTTGCTGTGGTACCAACTCCGAAGAAGCTAGCAGATCATCCTCGTAGCCACCAATGCGGCTAATCGTCTTTTTATAAATTTCAAAAATCCCTTTTTTCTCAATGGCTTTGACAACACTACTATCTACCTGTGCAACTTCGTAAATATCTTGCTTGCGTACGGTATCTTGCTTTTTGGATAACTGAATGAAAGCCATTAAGGCTTCTACTTGGCGACTAGATCGACTCAAAAGTTCAAAAGCCTCTTGTAGTAAATACGGTTGTGTTTCGTAAGGTTCTTGTAAGCGGATGCAATCAATTTCCTTTGGCTTATATTGAGACTTTAATTCCTCTTTGAGGTAAATAATTTTTTTGTCTAATAATTTTTTGAGTAAAGGGTAGACCGTTTTTTGATCTAGAATTTTACGAATCTCATCGATCGTTAATTCATTTTGGATACTCAAGGCTTCCGTAACCATAAATTCCTTATCGTCTAAGCCCTGATAATTATCATCAAAGATCGGACTTAAAATGATGCGCGTCTCACTCGATAATTTCAATCCTGCGGGAAGCGCAGCGTGCATCACTTCCCCTAGCGTACAACAATAATAGCTCGCCATCCATTTCCAAAATTCGTACTGCTGGGGTTGGATAATGGCTTGTTCGTCGAGTACGGTCAGTATATTTTTAGTTTTATGAGAAGCTTCACTATCTTCTTCGAGGCCGACGACAATGCCCGCGTACAATTTATTTTTTCCAAACTGTACTTCTACACGCACCCCAAATTTGACTTCGGCCACGAGTTCTTCGGGAACAAAATAGGTATACGGCTTTCCCAGTGCGACGGGTAAAAGCACTTGTGCATACAATTTAGAATTAGAAACTGGATAATAGCTTTCTTGACTCAATGGAAGTTTATCATTTATTTATTGTAAAAATATAACTTTTTTGCGTATTATTTCTGAATAGCGAAGTATTTAATAAAAAATATCTTGTGCCAGCCGAAAAGTATTCGCGTGTGCTTCCACAATGGTAGCAATTTTTTCTGAATAGCCACCGCCCATGCTAACGGCGACGGGAATTTTAGCTTGGTGGCAACGGGTTAGTACCATCTTATCCCGCGTTTTGCAACCCGCTAAACTCATACTCAAGCGGCCCAATTTATCAGAAGCGAGCACATCAACACCCGAAAGGTAAAAAATAAAATCAGGTCTTATCGTATCGAAGAGTCGATCCAAAGTAGCGGCTAGAATTTTCAGATAAGCTGCATCTTCGGTTTTATCAGGCATCCCGATGTCTAAGTCTGATTTTTCTTTCTGCGTTGGATAGTTTTTTTCACCGTGCATACTAAAGGTGAAAACGCGAGGCTCATTTTTAAAAATTTGCGCCGTTCCATTTCCTTGATGAACATCTAAATCAACCACGAGAATTTTTTTAGCCAATTGATTTTGCAACAAATAAGTAGCCGCAATACCAATGTCATTTAGCAAACAAAAGCCTTCTCCGCGGTCGGTAAAAGAATGATGGGTGCCACCAGCAATATTCATCGCCACACCGTATTGTTGTGCGTACAATGCGCATTCAATCGTTCCACCCGCAATAAAAGTTCCCCGTTCTACCAAGTTTGCTGAAAGTGGGAAACCAATTTTGCGAATCTCTTTTTTAGTCAAACTGAGCGTCTTGAGTTTCTGCCAGTAATTCGCATCGTGCGTTTGTAAAATCGTAGCTTCCGTTAGCGCTTTGGGTTGAAAAAGATTCGCTTCGGTAATGGTACCTTCGTACAACAATTGCTCGGGCAAGAGTTCGTATTTCAACATTGGAAAGCGATGACCTTCCGGCAATTGATATTTGTAAATAGGAGAATAGGCTATTTTGAGCATATGGGTTTCAAAAGTGATTTAAAAGTTGTGGCAAACGACTCCATATAAAATGGGTGATTCGAACTAGTCAAATCACCCATTTATATCAATTTCGTTTGGATAAGTAAGGCTAAAATAAGATCATTTATCTAAATAGCGTAACATCTCCTTTATAAATTGTGGTTTGACCATCCGTAAACTTCACCTCGGCATAATATACAAAAACAGCGGGATTGAGCTTTTTGTTTTTGAAAAAACCATCCCATCCATGTTTAGGGTTATTAGGTTGGAAATTTTCTTGCTCAAATAGTAAGGCACCCCAACGATCATACACTCGGAAAGTATTAATTTGTTCGACACCACGACCGCCATAAATCATAAAGAGATCATTCAGTCCATCATCATCCGGAGAAAATGCCGTCGGAATATAAATCAAAGCTTCTTTCTCTATAAAAATGAGCATTTGATCTGCTGCCACACAACCATTTGTATCTACCAAAATAGCTTCTACCGTCGTCGTTTCGGTAGGCGTTACCCAAGGTTCAAAACATATTTCGCCCGCATTGCACTGACTAAGTGGTGTTTGCGTATTCCAAATAATAGTGTCTACTTGATTGGGTAAAATACTGAGCTGTGGATCAAGCTCAAGACTATCTCCTAAGGATAAAGTAACGTCAGGTCCTAGGTCAATCGCGATTGGATTAGGTGTATTGATGATCACTTGCGTGGAAATTTCACAACCATTCGCATCTTGCACTGCAAGTGTATAAGCACCCGCCGCTAAATTTGTAAAGCTACTATCACTCGTGAAAATGCCATTATTAATAGTGTATAAATAAGGACCTACACCACCCACGACACTATCAATACTTATCATGGCATTGTTGTCTCCAAAACAAAGTGGATCTTCACTGCTATACAAGAAGTCAGAAGGTGCGGTTGGGTCTAAGCTGATGGTAACGGCGTCGGTTGCGGTACAACCATTAGTGGTATTTGTTACCGTCAAAATATAAGTACCGGCTGCTTCCGTCGTTGGCGTTAAGCTCGTGGCGTTAGAAACGTTACCGGTCCAGCTGTAGCTGAAATTAGGTCCTGTACTGCTTGTCCCAGCTCCAAGGGTAATGCTCGTCAGGTTACAGCCTAAAATACCATCGAGTCCGGCAGCTGCTATGGGGGCTACAAAATCTGCGGTGACAATTACGGTATCGGTTACCGCACAGCCGTTTGTAACATTTACGACTTCGATGACATACTCACCAGCTTGAGTAATGGTAGGCATGCTTGTATTACCACCAGAACTAATATTACCATCTAGCGTAGACCAATTATACTGAATATCGGGACCACTACTAGAAGCACTCGCATCCAGCGTAATCGTCGGCGTTGTACAGTCTAAACTTCCAGCGTCCGTAATACTTGCAAATGGGAAACTATTATCTAAACTAACGAGAGCAGTATCACTCGCCAAACATCCAGTTGTAGTATTCGTAACGAATAGAATGTATTGGCCATCTGCCACGGCGTCAAGTTGATTCGTCGTCGCGCCCAGGATATTATTATTATTGTAAGACCATTGATAAGTAATATTAGGTCCATTGGACGAAAGAGAACCATCGAGTACGAGACTAACCGTATTACAGTCTAGCGCTCCGTTGAAGTTAATATTGGCAGTGGGTTCCGTTGTATTATCAAAGACTGTAACTGTAGCAGCTGGAGCATCACAGTTGTTGTCATTGTCGGTAACGACTAAGGTATACAATCCTGCTACACTTACGGTTGGATTTGGAAGATTTTGATTCCCTACGGTAATGCCTGGTCCGCTCCAAGTAAAGCTTACGTTGGGAGCCGAACTTGTTCCGATCAACGTCGCCGTTGGATTTAAACAATCAATGCTTCCGTCTGATCCTGCATCTGCGGTAACGGGACATCCATTGGAGCAACTCCCTGGATCGGTAAGGTTTATGACGAAAGTACAATTTAGATCATTATCATCGGTGATCGTTAAAATAACGTTCCCTGCACCCGCTGAGCCATTTTGCAATTGGAAAGTCGTGCTACTTCCATAGTTGGCATTGGTCGGGGTAACACTTCCTGTATTAACACTGATGGAATAAGTGCCGGCTAAAAGTGTTCCAGTTGGGTTTAACCCAAAACTTACGAAATCATCCGTATCATCATTTGTGCTTGCGTTATCATTGCAATCCACGTTGGCTAAGCCAGCATCGGTCAAGTTACATTGATTCGAACAATTCCCCGGATCGGTGATGTTGATGGTGAAACTACAGTTTGCATCGTTGTCGTCGGTAATGGTGACGATGACATCTCCTGC
>CALFBG010000396.1 GCA_937951685.1 uncultured Saprospiraceae bacterium
GATGTTTAAACACTAAATTTGTTTAACGAAAAGATGCTTTTTGTTTAATTTATACGTATCTTTGATTAAACAAAAGAAAGAAAATAATTATTCACTATAATATATGCGTTATGTCAACATTAGAATTTAATGATCGTTTCACTACTATGTCCACTTTACTGCACTCTTTTGCTTATAACTTGACTAAGAATATAGAAGATGCCAAGGATTTGTTTCAAGAGACAGCGTTTCGCGCCTTAACCAACAAAGAAAAATTTCGTACGGGTACGAATTTTAAAGCTTGGTTATTTACCATAATGAAGAATATTTTCATCAACAACTACCGTAAGAAAGTAAAGTCGAATACTATTATGGATTCAACTGACAATATGTACTATATTAACTCTGGTGCAACAATTATTGGCAATGGAGCAGAATCCAACATCATGATGGAAGAGTTGAATAATATGATCGACAGTTTGGATGCTGGTATTAAGAAGCCTTTCATGATGCATTATGAAGGATATAAATACCAAGAGATTGCAGACTATCTCGAATTACCTCTAGGTACTGTAAAGAGTCGAATTTTCTTTGCTCGCAAGGAATTAAAAGACCTTTTACACAAGCGTTATGCAAAGGATGGAGAAACGCTGGAATTGTTACCTATCTAACAACTGTGCAATAGTAACTGATTTAATAAATAGAATATAGAATATCCTTAAGGATAGTGATGAACGTCGTCACTATCCTTTTTTCTTTGATAGAAAAGTTTTTTGCAAAGCGGTCTGACCGATGTACCTTTGCGCAATCCTTAAATACACTTTAATTTAAGTTTATTTGCTTTTGAATATGCTTTTTCAGCGATTACTGCGTTTCCATTAACCCGTAAATTTCTTGTCCTTGTATAAATTTAGTTCCAAACAAAAGTCTTTTTTTCGTACGCAATTGCTTAATTGGTCAGAAGCTTTCCCTCGAGCATTACCTTGGGTCGGTGAAAAGGATCCTTATCTCATCTGGTTATCAGAAATCATCTTGCAACAAACGCGGGTACAACAGGGGAAACCTTATTTTGAAAAATTTAAACGAAAATACCCGACCGTTAAAGACCTTGCGAATACGCCCGAAGATGATTTGATGAAATCTTGGGAAGGATTAGGCTATTACTCCCGGGCTAGAAATTTGCACTTTAGCGCGAAGCTTATCGCCAATGAACGAAATGGAGTTTTCCCCACGCGTTACGAAGATATTCGTGCCCTTAAAGGGGTAGGTGATTATACCGCCGCAGCCATTGCTTCTTTTGCTTTTGATTTACCCTACGCCGTCGTCGATGGTAATGTGTATCGAGTACTTTCTCGTTTTTTCGGTATTACGGATCCTATTGATGTTAACGAGCACAAAAAGCAGTTTGCCTCCTTAGCGCAGGATTTACTTGCGGATGCTCCACCCGCTAAGTATAATCAAGCGATCATGGACTTTGGTGCGGTTCAGTGCACGCCTAAAAGTCCTAGTTGTGCTGCTTGTCCACTCCAGAAAAACTGCCAAGCATTGCAAAAAAACATGGTGCAAGATCTACCGATTAAGTCCAAAAAAATCGTCAAAAAAACGCGCTATTTTAATTATTTGGTCTTAAATATCGGAGCCGATGTACTAATTAGTAAAAGGGAACAACGCGATATTTGGCGCGATCTTTACGAATTTACACTTTTAGAAACAGATTCCATGAAGACGCAAGGAGAGTTAATTTCCTTAGCCTCCTGGAAAGCTTTATTTGCTAGTACTTCTCCAGAAATTAATCGCGTTTCAAAGCCTTTCAAACAACAACTCACTCATCAAACCATCATTGCTCAGTTTTGGGAAATTAGCCTTGATGAAAGTAGTTTTTCTAAAATTATTGGATATATTAGAATCAACCGAGAAAATCTTTCTAATTTTGCGTTCCCGAAATTGTTTGATTGGTATTTACAGGATAATTCATTATATTTAGACCTATAACTTTTTTTTTCAATTAGCGTACGCTCCAACTTTATTAGCCTACTGTAGATAAAAAATTCAGCCGTTTTCTAATGCTAAAAACAGCTGCGCACCAACACAAATGAACTTGTTCTGTAAACGGGAGTATTACTTACTCCGACACTTATAATTTTGAAGTTATTTTGAACTAACGCATTACGAAAGCTATTTTTTATCTTTCAAACAGATTTTAATCATATGATAAATAAAGTAACACTTATTGGTAATTTAGGCCGAGATCCTGAAATAAGACGTCTAGAAAATGGCGCTGCCGTAGCAAAGTTTTCCGTTGCTACCAACGAAAACTATAAAGATAAAGCTGGAGAGTGGCAGACCGTGACGGAATGGCACGAAATTATAGCTTGGAGGAATTTGGCAGAACGTGCAGAACGCGATTTGAAGAAAGGCAAACTCGTATTTATAGAAGGCAAGCTAACACACCGGAAATATCAAGATAAAGACGGAAACGATCGTTACGTCACTGAAGTTGTCGCCAACCTCATCCGATTATTGGAAAAACGAGAAAATTCAGGTAGTTACAATACCAATTTCCCTTCGGCAGAGCATGCACCAGCTTCCCAAAAAGAAGAAACTGCTACTCCTGCTGCGCCATCTAGCACTGCGGAAGCAGAAGATGATTTACCATTTTAGTACTTAAATAGGTTTACCTAATAAATTTACTAATTTATGACGAGTAAATTTTATTTCACGCTTCGTTAAAAAGCCTTGAAAACCACTAGGTTTCCTGCATTTTTCGCCTCGATTGAAGCAAAATTTCCTTCCGTCAAAATCACCAATCTATTTAGTAAACCTACTTACGTAGCAGGATAAAATTGAAATACCATTAAATTTGCATTGGTACTTGAGTACCAATGCAAATGAAATCATTATTTCCTAATTTGAAGTAGAATCCAGTACTAATAATGTAACAAAGCATGATCAGTACCCGTTCTATTCTATTACATAAACAATTAAATTGGAATCCGAACCCGATCCTACATTAGGTCTTCTTCTTTTCTTTCCCCTTCTAGCTTTTCCAACCTCGGGAATGATTCTAGCTATTATTTTTGTTTTTGTTTTGCTCATCTGCTCTGCCTTTATTTCTAGTTCAGAAGTTGCTTATTTCTCTTTAACCCCTAACGATCTCAAGTACTTAGAAAATGAGAATACTGCTAATTCAAATAAGGTATTAGTACTCAAAGAAAAGCCGCGGAAGCTGCTCGCTACGATTCTGATCTTTAACAATTTTATTAACATTGGAATTGTTATCCTCTCCGACTATATCTTACAAGAATTATTACCAAGTGTGGTTTGCCAAAATTGGGCAGCAAACCTAATTAATCTGTTTAGCTTACAAGCCTATATTTCCACCGAAGCACTTGCAGATGGCATCAACTTTACCATTGCCGTAGCAGGAGTGACTTTTTTGCTTGTTCTTTTTGGGGAGGTTGCTCCTAAGGTCTACGCCAAAATCAATAATATTCGATTGGCTACTTTTATCGGTCCCGTTATGCAAATATTGGTACGCATTTTTAGCCCAATTAGTAACATCATGGTTCGTGGCACCAATTTAATAGAAAAGAAATTAGATAAATACACGCAAAGCAACCTTACTACCCAAGAAGAAATTGACGAAGCGATCGAACTTACTTTAGCCAACGATGAGAATGAAGAAACCGATCAAGAAACGGATATTCTTAAAAGTATTGTGAAGTTTGGAAACGTCTCCGTCAAACAAATCATGCGCTCACGCGTAGATGTTATTGCGGTTGATTTTAGGCTAAACTACGCTGAATTGCTTAAACTAGTACGCCAGTCTGGTTTTTCACGACTTCCTGTTTTCGACGAAGATTTTGATAATGTAATGGGTATCCTTTATGTGAAAGATTTGCTGGAACATTTGGATATGGACGAGGATTTTGAATGGCAAGCACTAATTCGAACGGACTTACTCTACGTCCCGGAAGCTAAAAAAATTAATGATCTCTTAAAGGAGTTTCAATTAGAAAGATTACACATGGCAATTGTTGTCGACGAGTATGGAGGAAGCTCTGGAATAGTCACCCTCGAAGATATCCTAGAAGAGGTTATTGGAGAAATCAAGGATGAATTTGACGCTGAGGCTGAAGTAGAATTCAAAAAAATAGATGACTTTAATTATATCTTTGAAGGTAAAACTTTACTAAATGATTTTTGTAGAGTCGTCGGTATTGAAACCGGTAGTTTTGATGACGTCAAAGGAGATTCTGATTCTTTAGCAGGATTGATGCTCGAAGTTTTGGGAGAAATTCCGGAGGAAGGTGCCGAGGTAGTATACAATGAATATCAGTTCGAAATCGTTTCTGTTAATAGTAGAAGAATTAAACAAATTAAAATTTGCTTGCCGAACGTGGTGGATGAAGATAAAGTTTAGCTTTGATCTAAACCTATCTATTCCTTACAATACTTTACCTTTACTTGCAAGTGAATTTGCTTAAGCACCAAGACAAAATTAAATCAAACAATCCATGCGTTTATCCCTAATCGTAGCGATCATTTATAGTCTATCGCTTTTTACTGCTTGTACAGACGATACGATTTACACTCCCAAGCCAAGAGGCTTTCCCAAAGTTATTTATCCCGAACGTGGTTATCAAAACTTCGTCGAGTCTTACTGTGACTTTTCTTTCGAATATCCCAAGTACGCCAAGGTAATTCAAGATACGGTCTTCTTTGACGAAAAGCCCGTCAACCCTTGTTGGTTCGACCTTTACTTCCCTAATTTTGATGCTCGCATTCATTGCAGTTACTACCCTATTGACCAAGTTAATTCGTACGAAAAATTAAGAGAAGATGCTTTTCAAATGGCAACTGAACATAGCGTAAAAGCAGACTATATCGACGAGTTACCCATTCGCAAACCCAATGGAACAATTGGTTTTGTCTTTGATTTAGATGGTCCCGTAGCTTCTCCATTTCAGTTTTACCTTTCTGATAGTACGACTCATTTTATTCGAGGTGCTTTATACTTTAATACCAGAGCACGACCCGACTCTCTAGCGCCCATTACTAATTTTATCAAAACAGATATCATGTATATGATCAATAGTTTCGAATGGGATCGTAGCAAACAGCATTAGCCTTAAGCTTTTCCTTCGACAGCTAAAGTTTTAGAATTATTTATATGAAGTTGTTTTAAAATGATGTTAGCAACCGAAGGTAAAGGCTTGTAAGTCAGGACGAAGCTCTTTTTGCATCCCATCCGCAAGCGGTAAATGCTGTTCAGAATTTATGCAGCCGTAGCTGCGGTGACGAGAAAAAGCTGAAGTACTGGATGGCAATGCTTTAGCTGTAGGTATTAAGATCTATTTTAAAACAACTTCTATCTATAAATCAGGTAATATATAAGGAGATTGCGGAAAGGCTGAAGTTAGAAACCTAATCCTCACCGAACAGACCAGCGCGAAGACAACTTCAATCGGCGTACCAAAGGCAATAAACAAAAGTATCCAA
>CALFBG010000397.1 GCA_937951685.1 uncultured Saprospiraceae bacterium
TACTCAATACTGTCTTTAACGTAGTATCTTTTTTTATAAGCATCTTGAGCATCTAAAATTTGCACCAGAGAAATTAGTATAAAGCAGGTGAGAATTTCTTTTTTCATAATTTGATTTTTTTAATTGGTGGTAATTGTGTAATAAACTGATCAACTTGTATCAATAGTATTTTGTACTTTTCTACAACAGAGGCTACTTGTATACGATGATGATGGAGTAATACACTATTCGTTAGAATGTTACTTAATTTAAGCTCTGCTGTGGTTTTAAGGTAGCCGAATTCACTGGCTAAGCCTAGCTTTTCGAGTTTTGACTATAAAGCTTAGTTATTTTTCCTACTGGAAGGATTGAATTTTATCAGAGAATGCTTCTAAACTATCTTTTGTACATTGTTCTCCATCATACCAATCTGGTGGGCAGGAAAGACCAATTGAAAATAAGGGTAATCCTAAGGTCTCACTGATTAGATTTCCTTTATCAACCGTGGTGCAATTTCGCTCAAGCATAAAAGAAAAATGATCGTTATTCTTTATCGTAAAGCTGCTTCCTCGGAGAAAAAGTTCATTGGTAGAACCTGATACACCTTGTTTAGTCATAATTTCTACGGCGTGATAATGAAAAAAGCTAAAAGAGAACTTTTTGTAGCCAGGATATTCTGGTTCTTTTCGTTCAATTAAACCTCCATGCTCCCAAATTGATTTCTCTTGACTAGGAACAGCTCCTCTATCGCTTGATCTAACTGCTCTTTTTTGAGGACTAATTGTACTTAAAGGAATTGAAGAGTAACGTAAATCCTTTTTTTCTTTATCAAACCAAACCTTTAAGACTTCAATTTCATCAAAAACAATATCTCTATTTGCATGCTTACAAAGTCTAAAAGCGATTCCTTTGGGATAACCATACTTGGGTTTTCCCAAATCATCAAGGACATTAGAAATTAGTTCTTTATTATCGATTAAAATACCAGCACGTACATAACTCATAAGATTCTTTTTTTTAAAAAAGGGTTATAAATAATTATCACTACAAAACTACAACTAGCTTGATCTCCGTGAACTATAACTTTTGTTCAGTCAAAACCTCTTTCCAAGTATTTGTTGATGGCTTCGGTTTTATTATTGACTTGCAGCTTCTTGTAAATTTGATGAATGTGTTGCTTCACCGTACCGATAGAAATTTTAAGTTGACCGGCGATGAGTTTATAGGGCATTCCTTTACTTAGTTTTTCTAGGATTTCGGCTTGACGATTACTCAGGGTTTCGATTGGGATTACGGTAGGTTTTTCTACGTGAAAACTACGGAGGACTTTCAGGGCAATTGATTTACTCATGGGCGCACCACCGGCGCAGATTTCGCGAAGCGCAGTAATGATTTTAGGAATCGGTTCGCGTTTTAGAATATAGCCATCGGCACCCGCTTTGAGTGCTTCAAAAACTTTTTCGTCCGTATCAAAAACTGTAAACATTAAGAATTTAATTTCTGGATATTGTGCTTTAATTTTGAGCATACATTCGATGCCACTCATTTTTGGTAATCCAATATCCATTAATACGACGTCGGGACGTTGCAATAAAATTCCGCCGAGCGCTGCTTCTGCACTCGCAAAAGTATGGAGACAATTCAGGTCACTTACTTGCTCAAGGTGTTGTTGAATGCTATTTCTAATTTCTGGAATGTCTTCTACGATGTTTACGGTTATCATAAGCCTAAGGTAGATTTTTGTTGCTGCGGTTGTACTATAACTTTTGTTTAGTTGGTACTAAGGGAATGATTAAAACAATCAAGGTTCCCTCTTGTAAATGCCACTGTATCTTTCCATTTATTGCTGCTGTTCTGCGTTGGATGTTGGGAATGCCATTACCCGTTGACGTGGAAGCATCGGGTATAAAACCAATTCCATTGTCGTGGACTCTTATCTGTAATTGTTGTGCAGTAAGTTCAACTTCAAAATGGACAACGCTTGCTTGAGAATGCTTTACCACATTATGGAAAATTTCTTTTAGGACCAATAAAATATTTCTTCGTTTTTCACTTCTCAAGGGAATTGATGGAATCGTCGCAGGGAGTTGAATATGACAAGTAATCTGATGCGTGCTGAAATACTCATCGGCGTACTGGTACAAGTACAAAAGCAAATCTTCGAGATGGTCATTATCCGTATTCATCGCCCAAATGATATCACTCATTTTTTCGAGTAGTTCCCGTGCCGATTGGTTGATACGGGCAATGCTTTTCCGGCGCTTTTTTTGATTTTGTTGCGTCGGTAATTGACTTAAATCTTCACTCAAAAACTTAATGGTAGATAAGCCGGAGCCTAAATCATCATGTAGCTCTCCCGCGATGCGGTTGCGTTCTGCTTGCAAGGCTAATTGTTGGGCAAGTTGTCTTTCTTGGACTTTAAGTTTCTGTCGCACGTAGAGTTTTGCAAAGAGAAAAACAATGCCAATTAAGGCTAACGTCGAAGAAAGGTAAAACCACCAAGTTTGCCAAAAAGGAGGATAAATAGTAATGGCGAGTCGTTGGGTTTTGGTTTTTTGCTGATTAACATTTAGAGTGTAATACTCTAATTGATAATCACCCGCTTGCAATTGATTGAATCTAATTTTCTCCGTAGGTTCAATCGCTTTCCAAAGCGTATCATAATTGAGTAAGCGATAATACAACTTCGTATGTTGAGGAAGATAAGTACCAATGACTTGTACTTCAAAACTCAAATTGTTTTGTTCGTGTGCTAGTTCTAAGTTTTTACGATGAGCTAATTCGGACGTTGTTAAAAAAGGAATATTATTAAGCTGTAAACTTTTCAATTGCACTTTGGGTAAGAAAGGATAAACTTTTGTTGTAACTGGATCAAAACTAATGCTTCCTTGATTGGTGCCAAACCAAAGTTTCCCATCTCGGCTTTGCTGTGCGGCGTAGAGTTGAAAGGCTTTTGTTGGCAATTGATCGAGTATACTAAAACTTGTTTGTGTGCCGAGTTCAGGATTGAAACAATGTAGATTTTGCGCAGTTGTAAACCACACCAAACCCGCTCGGTCTTCTAACACATTGCGAATCGTACTTGTCGCTTCAGCAAGATCGTGCTGTAAGACAGATTGATCTTGTTTGTACTGTAACTGTTTGAGTCCCTGATTCGTTCCGAGCCAGTATTTTTCTGTAGTACTCGATGCGACTATACTAGAGATTTCAAAGTCGATCGGAATTCGTTGTAATAAATAAGTAGTATCTTTCTGTAAAGCGTAAAGCTCAAGGTTTTGTCCAATTGGTAGCAATAAAAGATTATTATTCGGAATAAAAAAACGAGTACTACTAAGCGGCTCAATTACTGGACTAGGGAAGGTCTGCATATTCCATTGAGCGTTACTATCTTTTTGTAGTAGCAATAATTGCTCTTTTTGTTGCATCAATACAATCCTTGATTTACTAATGGCTTTAAAGAAAATAATTTTATTTATTTTACTCTGATAAACTAACTGCCATTTTTTTTGAGGTACTAAATATTGAAAAATCTGATTGCCTCTTAAGATAAAAATATCACCCTGAGGAGAAGCGGTAAGTTGCTTTATTTTGGTAAGGGATTGATCACCAAAATCGCTGGAAGCACTGTTTAGGTAGGTTCCCGTCGGAGTATAAATTTCTAAAGTACGTTTTGCGGTTAATTGCCAAATATTGCCAAGGTGATCTTCTGCAATGGAACTGACAACTTGACTTTCTGAAAGTTTGGGAGAAATATTTTGCTGAAATGGATTTGATTTCTTCCAAGTAGTATACAAGTCATTTTCATCTTTAAGGGCTAACCAAATTTGTTCTTCGTAGTCACTGTAAACGGCAATACTTGTTTGTCTTAAACTTTTTTCTGCTGGTAAGTAGCGCGAAAATTTTGCGGTGCTAATTGTGTATATCCACAAACCGGAAGAACTGGTGAGGAGTAAATTATCAGCATCAAGAAAACTTCCTGAGATGAAGCCGTCATTTGCAGCGGCGGGCGCAGGAATTAATACAGGTGTTTTTTTAGTTAAGTCAAAGAAAACAATGCCACGATCAGCAAAAAAGTAAACGGATTGATCATTTATGGGAAGGACATTTCTAATTTCAATAAATTTATCTTGATATCCTTCTTTCCAGAAAACAGTTTTCTCCAAGGTGCCATCGGGCAAGCAAGTGATTAATTCAAAGCCCGACTGCCTGAAAAAAGGGCAACTAAAAATATATTGAACTTTCTGATGTGGATCTAGTTGAGCATGAAAATAAACACCTTTACTGTCTAAGCGTTTTTTGCTAACTTTCGATTCAATATCATAAGTGTAAATTGCATTGTCTATCCGTAACCAAAGCTGTCGTTGATTCGTGAAAGCAAAAAGGTGGTAGTTGGAATTTAAGGTTTGCCCTTGTTCGTCTTTTAATTGAAGATTTGAAAACTGATCCGATTGGCGATGGTAAATATTAACGCCAGTAAGAGTTGTAAACCAAATATCTCCTTGTTGATCTTCAAAAAAGCTGCTCTGGATATTATTGTCGAGTATTTCATTTGGCGCGTTGGCTTGCGTCACATATTTTTTTAAAAGTTGACCATCGTAGCTAAATAAACCATTCGTTGAGCTAATCCAGAGAATGCCTTTCGTATCTTTTTTGAGGAAAGTATGATAACGCTCATCGAGCCCTTCTTCTAAGCCAATGGATTGAAAAGACAGCTTGGGAACCTGAGCAGGAAGCGCTTGTGAAAAAAGCAAAATGCAACAGTGAAAAAGGTAGTTTTTGTATTTCATTTCACAGATGAAAACTTAATGTTGACTAAAAGTAGTCAAAAAAATTACATTAAGAAAACTTATCTATGATCGAACGAAACAAAACACTTACTTTTGTGAAGACTAGTTAATCTTAAATTGAATATATTTAATCTTCTTTAATTTAGCAAGGTGCATCTTTTCGTAATAGGTCTTAATCTCTAGTTCTTCTACGGGTAAAGCTTTGTTGTAGATGTTATCATCTTGGTATAAAAGCTGACAACCTTCCGTTTCCTCAATCGTTTCTAGGGTGAAATCATACAAGGTATCATCATCCGTTTTGAGCTGAACAATCCCATCTTTGGCGAGAATCTTCCGGTAATGTGCAATAAAGTTAGCCGCGGTGAGTCGGCGATTAATTTTGCTTTCTCGAAGGAATGGATCGGGAAAGGTAATCCAAATTTCGCTAACTTCTTCTGGTGCGAAAAAGGTAGTAATTTGTTCGATACGAGTTCGTAAAAAAGCTGCATTCGATAATTCTTGTTCGAGCGCCTTTTTTGCACCTTGCCAAATTCTAGCACCTTTGATATCAACGCCAATGAAATTTTTGTGTGGATAGCGCTCGGCGAGTGCAAGGGTATATTCTCCACGACCACAAGCTAACTCGAGAACGATCGGTTGCTCGTTTTTAAAATGAGTAGCCGCCCAACGACCTTTGAGATCAACGGATTGATGATTTAATCCTTCTAGTCTTGGATTTTTAGGGTCGGCATTTTCGTATACATTGGGCAGACTTGCCAACTCCGAAAACTTTGCTAATTTATTTCTTCTACTCATGCTGCAAATATCAGAACTATTTTTTTGTTCCCAAAATTAAGTCCAGCTGTTTTTGAAAATCTTCAAATTTACTCAAGTTGTAGTGCGTGGCACCAACTACACTATAGAACTGATCGCCGGGTTTTAAAAAAGGGCGTAGTTGCTCCGTGGAACGATTGGGCACTAAACGATCTTCCGTTCCTTGGAAAATACTGACGGGATAATCAACGCTTTGTAGGTGTTCATCATTGGGAAAGGCATAATTCAAGGGAAAGGGCAACCAAAGAATGGGAACTTGAATACAAAACAGCTTTTCGATGTGATTGAAAGGCGTTTCTAAAACCAATCGTTGTGCCTTATTTTTACGCGCTAAATTAGAGGCGACTGCGGTACCAAGGGATCGTCCATAGATGATAATTTCTTCAGCGGGATACTTTTTTCGCGCCCAATCGTAGGCTAATTGGGCATCTTGGTACATCGCTACTTCGCTGAGCGGACCTTTCGTTTTACCGTATCCACGGTAGTCAATCATTAATACTTCGTAGTTGCGCGCCGTGAAATCCTCGTGGTATTTACCCCAACGTTGCAAGTTGTCTGCATTGCCATGAAAATAGAGCACCAATCCTTTTGCGGGAGACTTACGTTTAAAATATAAAGCATTAATTGCGTGACCATCTTCGGCAATGAGCTCAAACTCTTCGAAGTTTGCCGAAAATTTAAAAATATGCGTAGCCGCTAATGGCTGCGGTCGGAAGATAATTTGCTTTTGAAAACTATAGGTCGCAAGGAGCAAAAGAATATATAGCCCTAGGAGGACACTGAAAATGCGCAAAATGGATTTTAAATTCATAATATTAGTTTTGTCGAGCAACTTCTTAAGGTTTAAAGCGACTTTCCACTGTAAAGTTGCTTTTCTTGACTTGTAATTGCAAGTTTTCTCTAAGCATTTACTAAGCAAAACGGGCGTAGAATCCCTTGAAATAGCTTGTTTGGTATTTTTTACCAGAAATGTCAAGGTAGGCTCATTTTCTAAACTTAAGAGTATTACCTTTGTTTTAGAACAAGAGGTTTGTTTGACAAGCTTTAAATGTTCCTATTATCAAAAACCTAAAAAAGAGATCTATGAAGCGGTTGTTTTTATTTTTTGTGATTGTCGCCTTTATCAGTACATCATCCGCCGTTGCACAGGAATGGGGATACGGATTTAAGACGGGTTTAAACTTTTCCCAAATTGTTGGTGATGCAGAATCAGCAGATGGAAATTCGTTAGAATCCTTTGGTACCCGAACTGGTTTCCACGTCGGAGGTGGCGTCGTCGCTAAAATTACTGATTTTTTCGGTTTGAAAGCTGGCTTGGTCTACACTCAAAAAGGTACTGCTTACAAATATAGTGGGCAATCGTTTAAAACGTTCACCGCTTCAACGGATGAAACAATTTTTACCACCGGTACGAGAAATGTTTCGTTGGATATTACCAACTCTTACCTTACGATACCTATTATGGCTTACGTCAAAGTACTCAATCGACGGTTAGAACTATTTGGTGGCGTAGAACTAGGATTTTTAGTGCGGTCACGTGGAGAAGGAGAATTACGCTACGAAGGCGTTACGCCAACGGGTTCCGTACTGAATGAGTATACTCAAATTCTAGTTTACGATTATTTTAAAGATGAACCCGGTCAAGCGGCAGATGAAGCGGGACTAGATCCGATTATCTTTATTCTGGATGGTAAATCAGTCATCTTAGATAAAGAAGTTGGTGCTTATTATGAACGAACGGAAAAAGATGGTAGCTATTATAATATCTTCGATGTAGGATTAGTTGCAGGGACAAACTATTACATCAATCGAGGCCTCTACTTAGGATTTACTTTTACTTATGGGCTACTTGATGCTTCTAATAATGATTTTGATTTTTCGAAATTAACTTCGGATAACGGTACGCTACTGCCTAGAAACGATATCGACCACAATATAAACTATCAAATATCTGTCGGCTTCGGCTTTTAGGAAAAGTAATCGAACTAACGCTGCTGTAATATTTCATTATGCGAAATGCCTTGTGTCTTTTCTTGCTTTTGCAGAGCACTCTGATTTTTGCTCAATCCTTCATTTCTGTCAAAGCCGGATATGCTTTTGGTCGAAATGAGTCGATTAGTGTGATTAAAGTTGACGCGGGAAAAGTCTTCAGTGAAAAATTTTCGCTGGGTGCCGGCATTCATCCCGAAGTTAGCTGGATTTTTTGCTTAAGCGAAAACTTTGCCTTTACCTTAGATGCTAGTTTTTTATTAGGTAATGAAATCAATGTCACGGGGGGAATTTATCGAGTAGAAAATATGCCAGCACCTTATTTTGTGGATAATATCAGTGGACCACCACCTTCAAGCCTTTCGCCCCTGATTACTGCTTTTACAGTACAAAATCAGCGACTTTATCTAACGCCTAACTTGCTCTTAAGTACAGGCGGTGATGGCTTTCAATTTTATAGTAAGATTGGTTTCACGTTACCGGTTTATCAAAGTACAGACTTGCGGTATACTTATCGCGACGAGATTTTGGCGAAAGAGGTTGAAGCTTCTATTTCTTTAAAAAACAGTTTCTCAGTGGGTTTGAAAACTGCGATTGGTGCCAACATTGAATTGAGCAAATCACTTAGCCTTTTTCTTGAAATGGATTACCTCGCCCTGCAAGTAGAAACGAAAGAGGCAAGGTTTACCAGCTATAAAGTTGGTGGTGTCGAATCGCTTGACAACTTAGGCGCAGCAAATACGATCAAATACACTGAAGAAATTCCATCAGTTACTAATGCCAACGGAAGCCAAACTGCGTTGACACTTCCCGTTGCCTACGACCAACTTGGCTTTGGTTTGGGTGTTCGTTTTCGCTTAACCGACTAACAAAACCCTCTTTTACATTTTTTGTAATAATAGCTGTGCAATACTTGGGTCATCAAGTACCGCTTTTAGCTTTTTATTTTCCGCATTGATTAGGTCTTGCAAAAAGCTTAAACGCAAGTCGTTTGGTAAGAAATCCATTTTAATAAAATCTTGTAGATTCTGTAGCTCTTTCCCTTTCGGGCTACTGTTGTTGACGACGAGGTGGTTTTTTAATCGAGTACAAAGCGCCGCTAAAATATCGACTCGCAGTGTTTCTTGTTGAACGATCGCTTGTAAGGGTTCGTATACTTGACTTTCAAATTTAGTGGCCTTACAAATAGCTGCGGGCGTTATAATATTTGCTTCTTCCTGTTGTACAAAATGAATAAAAGCGGCGACTGTAGCTTCGTCCAAACAAGCCGCACCAAGCAATTGAACCAAAGGCAAGGCTTCCGTTAGTTTAGGAATCGCGGCGATATTACTAAAAAACTGCACGAGGGTTCTCGGTGTAGTTCGTTGTCCAGTGACCAACTCAGGATGCCGCAAAACGAAATCAATTCCACGTGGATCAACTTGATTTTTTGCTGCCCAAATTGCCCAATCTTTCGCGGAGAACTTAAGGCTAATATGCATCATGCGCGTTAGCATTGCATCGTCAAGTGGTGTAACGCTGTAGTCGCCACCTTCGGGATTAGCCGTCAGGACGATTTGCCATTGAGGCGGTAATTTCCAACTTACTAGTTCGTAGTTTTGCAAGAGTTGCATTAACCCTCTGAGAATACGATCGTCCGCACGATTGATATCGTCGAGCAGTAAAATTCCTGGACCTTCCGTCGTTGGTACCCAACTCGGTGGATGAAAAATGGTTTGTCCATCTTGTATACTTGGCATTCCTAGTAAGTCCCCCATTTCCTCAAACTGCGCTGGTGCAACGTAAGCCCATTGGTAGTCAAGCGTTTTAGCTAATTGTTGTACCAATTCCGTTTTTCCAATGCCATGCGTACCCCAAATACAAATGGGGAACTTTTGTTGTCCGCGTGCTTCTGCGGCTAGGTTTTGGGTAATCAAGTGTTGTGTAACTGTTAGCACAGTCTGCGCACTTGAAGGGGTTCCATAAGACAGATAAGCTTGCTCCATAATTTAAGAACGAATTTTAATTTTTTTACCAGGCAGTCTTTTCCAAAAAGGATGATCTGCGGTCATGCCATTGGTACTAATTACCCAAAGTAAAGGATAGCGGGAAGTGATATTGGGTGGCGAACCATCACCGTCCGTAAAATAAAGCACTGCATCCAATTGTGCTTGCTGATTGGCTAAGGTAAGCACTGGCGTGAAACTAGTGGCACCTCGCCCGTTAATATTTTTGGGTACTTGACCTTGATAGCGATATTTTTTTTGAATCCTAGTATCGCATTCTAATAAAAAAACCTCCGCACCACTCCGCCAGATTTGATTAATTTCTTGAAAAAAAAGATCAAAATCTTCTTGCTGAATACTAGCTGAAGTATCTATCGCAATCCAAATTTTTTGTCGTCGTTTTATCTTTTGTCCTGGCCTTGTACCGTAACGTTTGGACGGTCGGTGAATGGTATTACTCAAGATTGTTTTTCGACTACTACTAGCGAAGAGCCGTAATTGTCTTTTCCAATTGGTAACACTTTTTTGTGCTCGATTTTGACGAACTAATTCTTCAATGAGTTTCAATGGAAACTTAGAATTGGTTTTTTCTGTAGGGGATAATTGAAGTAGACTTTTTTGTAATAAGGTTTCCACTTGATACGTTAGAATTTTTTGTGCCGCTGGATTGAAATCTTGCGGTAGGCGCCTTTGGGATTGACTTAAAAAATCTAAATACGCTCGCAGTGTAGTTTGTGCTTCCGGAAGCGTTGCGGCAGGATTCTTTTTAATGGCGTGAGTCAGTTTTTCTAATTGTTGGTAATAATAAGCAAGTGCTTGTTGCGGTAGAAGATCAATTTGGTATTGTTTCGCCAAGGCGCCTATCTTCGTAAAATGAAGTTCTTCGGTTGCTGCTACGGGCGACAAATATTGTGAGGCACAAATTTGTAAAGCCATTTTATACAAAGCGTCCGCTGAGCCATTTTCTGGAAAGAAAGCATAACTAAAAATCAATTCTAAAATAACACGCTTGATCAAGTCTAACCGTTGCACTTCGCTTCGCGATTGCCAGGCTTGAGGAGAAACCACAAAACTTAACACCTGCGTTTTCCAGAGTTGTATACTTGGCTTCGTTGCGTGCTCCTCAATGACCTTAGGAAGTTGCATCATTATTCGCCCATAGAAAGCTTCTTGGAGTAGCATTTGGATGCAAGACTTATTAATACTTTCTAAAATGTGAGCCTTTGTATTCATTCCTAAAAGTAGCGTATTTTTTGGATTACCATGTTTGCTTTGCAAAAAAGCTTGCGTTGCCTCTAATTCGTTTTCGTTAGTTTATTTCCCCACTTTACTTTATGTTCTTTTTTCAAAGGAGCACCAGTGTAAGGTAAGATAACTCTGAAGCCAACATTTGCGGCTGCTTCATTTTCTGCTAAAGCGCGCCGTTGTTGCCCTGGCTTTTTCCAGTCTCCTCCTTTGACTACACGTTGACGGGTTTTAAATGATTTTTGTTTTAGATTGTGTATTCGTAAATTGATTGCCTCAATTTTTGCTTCCAATTTTTCAGTTTCTTTTTTATAAAAGGGAACTCGATATGCAATTGAATTATGATTGTTGATTAAACTTTCGAGTTGTCGCCGTGCTCTGAAAAGTCTATTCGCATCCGTAATTTCAGGAATTTCTTTTTGCAGTTTTTCGATGATTTCTTTTTTTCTTTTTAGAAGTTGTTCAGATAGTTCCCGAAGATCTTTAGATAGCGGTTCTAATGGTGTTATTTGTTTGATTTGCGCTTCAAGTTTTTTCTTTTGTCGCCATAATAGTTCGATGGTTGAATGCTTAGGATGATAACGTTCCACTTCGTAAGGTCTACCAGAAGGATCGACGTCGATGAAACGAAAATTACGCATTCTTCCGAGGGAGTCTTTTTCGATGTAGCGTCCTTCGGCGTCTCTGACTGCTTGGTCATTAATGAGAAAGCCTCCTTCTTTGAATACCATCAACCAATTCTTGCTGGAGACTTGCTCCTGATATTCGTTGAGTAGCCATTCTTGTACGCCATCCTCCATATGGATGACGCCATAGCTTTTTGCATCGTAATCTTCTATCGCGGATAAGTTGGATGGCATTTTTCGTTGTGCGGCTAAGATCTCTTTATTTGGGGATTTTAACTTTTTTAATTCATGAGGATAGGTGTTCATTCCTACAGGCAAAGCAGAATCATAATCGTCATAGTTACTACCACCTGATAAATGATTTAGCCAAAGTAAAGGATAATAATCTTCTCCGTAAGGATGGAAAGCGCGCTTTTTGCTTTTGCCCTTTTTCTTTTGTAAAGAAGGATTATTGGCGACGTAATCCCACTCTTTTTCGGTTGGTAAACGGAAACCTGTAAATAAAACGCCATCGTTGAATTTGACGGGACGTTCCCCCATATATTTTGTGGGGATATTTCGTCGGACGTCACCTTGGTATTGTCCTGCTAGATAAGCTTCTGTGTTGAAATTATCCTCGTCTTTTTGCTCGGGATTGAAATTGAGTATTTTATTTTCAATTAGAATATACTCGTTCAGTCGATCCGTTTTCCACACTAAGTAATTTTCAATCTGTTTCCAAGTCAAATTCGTTACGGGATAATAAGCATAAGCCGGATTTGTCAAATAAGCATCTACAAAAGCGTCGATGTATTGATCGCTTTGATCGAATTTTGCAGACTTAGGAATGGCAGCTTCTACTACTTCTGGATAGCTTTCTCCCCATACTGCTTTTATCCATAATAAGTAGGTGATGTAATTGATATTGGGTTCTTCACTAACGCTGATGTAGAAAGGAGCAATATCGCCATTTCCAGGGACGAAAATCATATCATTAGGTGCGGTTTGTCCGGGTAATTTAGCGTTGACAGCGGCGGTATTTCGATGTAAGTTTTGACTAGTTTGGCAAGCAAAAAAGCAAAGACAAAGTAGGGAGAAAAGGGGCTTCATGGGTTTAGTTTTTGAAATAGCAAAATATTTTCAAGCTTACAGGGGATAAAATAAATGATTGGTAACAAAATGTCTAAGTAGGTTTACCAAATAGATTGGTGATTTTGACGGAAGAAAATTTTGCTTCAATCGAGGCGAAAAATGCAGGAAACCTAGTGGTTTTCAAGGCTTTTTAACGAAGAGTGAAACAAAATTTACTCGTCATAAATTAGTG
>CALFBG010000398.1 GCA_937951685.1 uncultured Saprospiraceae bacterium
AAGTAGGTTTACCTAATAAATTCACTAATTTATAAAGAGTAAATTTTGTTTCACGCTTTGTTAAAAAGCCTTGAAAACCACTAGGTTTCCTGCATTTTTCGCCTCGATTGAAGCAAAATTTTCTTCCGTCAAAATCACCAATCTATTAAGTAGACCTACTTAGCGCAAATAAAATTAGGCTTCAGTATCTTCTAAGTCTTGTTTCCGGATAAATAATCGAATCCGACATTACCACAAATCGTCGCAGCGTATCGCTTTTGTCCGATATCATCGGATGATGATCCGCACCGCAAGAAAAAAATAGCTTTTACGCTTTACAAGTCCTCAAAAATAGCTTACCTTTAGCAATATAATAAAACGACGTTTCAATAGTTGAAACGCATATTTGTTTGTACTAAAAAGCCTATTTAACTCAATGTCCAACGCAGCACCAAAAGGATTTAACCAATCCATTGCTAAAGCATTTACCATTTTGGAGCATTTCAGCCCTGCTAAACCTGCTTGGGGCGTCCGCGAATTAGCCCAAACGCTTGGCGCAAATAAAAGTACAACCTACCGCTTACTAGCTACCTTAGAAGAATTAAATGTCTTACAACAAGATCCCATTTCCGAGAAATACAGTTTAGGGCTCAAATTATTTGAGTTGGGCAATCGAGTCGATATTCAAAACGCGCTGGTTCGCCAAACACATCCCGAATTAGAAAAAGTAGCTGCGGAAATTGCAGAAACGGTACACTTAGGGATTCTCAAAGAAACTGGGGTATTCATGATTGATAAAGTAGAAGGTTCACAAGGTCTAAAGTTGAACTCTCGGGTAGGGGAAACAAGTCCGGCGTATTGTACAGGATTAGGGAAGGTTTTATTGGCACACTTAGCGCCGGCACGGCTTACAAAAATTATCAAAACAATCAAGTTAACCGCAAAAACGGAGTTTACCATCCGTCATAAAGTAAAATTACGGGAAGCCCTCGCACAAATTAAAAGTAAAGGTTACGCCATCGACCGAGAAGAATTGGAATTGGGTTTAATCTGTGTGGCAGTCCCGGTCTTTAATCAACAAAATCAATTGGTTGCTGCCTTGAGCGCAGCGGGTCCCGCGAATCGTTTTCGCGAAGAAGCCTTACAGGATTACGTAAGTATTTTGCAAGAAGGTGCGCGGGCGATTCAAGCTAAAATTGGAAAATTTAGACAACTAAATGAAGTGGTTTAATCATTCGAAAACATTTTGGAGTTTTTAAATAGCTTCAATGAAAACGCCTACTAAACATGGAAGAGAAAGGAAGTAAATATAGTACGGTTCACTACCAGAATTATTTGGGATTAGGAAAAATTCTGGACGCGCAACATCTACGAAGTGCTGCCTTGGAAGAAGAGCCTGCGCACGAAGAAATGTTGTTCATTATTGTGCACCAAGCTTACGAATTGTGGTTCAAGCAAATCATTCACGAACTCAGTTCCGTTTTGATCTTATTTCGGCGAGAAAAAGTTGATGAAAGAAATATCGGGACCGCAATTCGCCGCTTAAATCGCGTAGTAGAAATTCAGAAATTACTCGTCGATCAAATTCGAATTATGGAGACGATGACTCCGTTGGACTTTTTGGATTTTCGCAATTACTTATTTCCTGCCTCGGGCTTTCAGAGCTTTCAATTTCGGATGATTGAAAATTTATTAGGCTTGGAAGATGAGCAGCGGTTAACTTACAATGGCTGTCCTTATTTTTCTGTCTTTCAAGAAGGGCAGCAGAAAGTGTTGAAGGAAACGGTGAAAGAAGATTCGCTTTTTGAAGCAATGGAAAACTGGTTGGAACGCACGCCTTTTATTGAATTTGGTAATTTTGACTTCTTGAAATCTTACCGGGAAGCAGTTGATCGGATGTTAGAGAAAGAAACGGCGGCCATTCAAAGTTCTGCTTATTTGACAGCACAAGAGAAAGAGATGCGCTTAAAAATGTTAGGGAATACGAACACCTATTTTCAATCGGTTTTGAATAAAGATCATCATTTAAAATTGCAAAAAGAAAAGAAAATTAGATTGAGCTACGAAGCGAATATCGCAGCGTTGTTTATCAATCTATACCGAGAAGAACCCATTTTGCATTTGCCTTTTCAATTGCTAACTTGTTTCGTAGAAATGGATCAAGGATTAACGTCTTGGCGACAACGCCACGCACAAATGGTGCTACGGATGCTGGGGAATAAAGTGGGAACGGGTGGTTCCTCGGGCTTTGAATACCTGCACGCAACTTCCCAAAAGCATCATATTTATAAGGATTTGCATAATGTATCTACCTTACTCATTCCACGCTCAGAATTACCCGTTTTACCACCTGAACTTAAGAGAGCGCTAGGGTATTATTACAACCATCATTTACATACTTCTTAGTCAAAATCAATTTCAATGCGCATTAACGGACATTCTCATTTACTGCCTTATCCCGAGCAAATTCCCAACTTCATGAAGGAGAAGGAAATCTTCTGGGTTGACGATGATCGCAAGTATATGTTGCAGAAAAACTGGAAAAGACCGGTGACAGATGCCAGTTTTTTTCTCCACGAAAAGCTCGCTTGGATGGAGCGCAATCGAATTGATCACGCGGTAGTTTTAAATTTGTCTCAACTTTATGGCAATGGATTACGTTGGGAAGAGATGAAACAAGTGCTTCGCTTTCAAAATGATTTTAATGCGGGCGTACAAAGAGATTATCCCGAAAAGTTCACCTGCGGCTTTGTTATTCACGCTGGATTCATTCAGGGGGCTTTGTGGGAAATTGAACGTTGTGTAGAAGAACTGGGCTTAAAAGTCCTTTGCTTACCCACACATTTTATGGATTCTATCGGCACTTGGCGGAGTATTTTTGATATAGATATCGAACCGGTTTTAGCACTGGCCAACAAGTACGAATTAGCCATCGAAGTTCATCCTTACGATGGAGATAAATTTATTAAATTAGAAAATACAGCTTGGCGTTTTCATCTCGTATGGATGTTGGCGCAGTGTGCGGATGCGTATCATATGTATACCTTGCAAGGTTACCAAGAGAAGTATCCGAAGATTAGAGTTTGTTTTGCGCACGGCGGACAGTTGGCTCAGATTAACCTAGGCCGGCGCATCCAAGGATTTGATGGACGTCCCGACTTATTTGAAGGAATGACGCATCCTCGGAAAGCAGTTGGGCATCCGAATATATTTTTTGATACCTTAGTTCATGATACAATTTCCTTAGAAATGATGATCAAACGCTTAGGCGGTACGCAGCAAATTATTACGGGTTTAGATGATCCTTATCCGTTGGGAGAGATGGAGTGCGATGCACAATCTTCCTACCCCGGAAAACTTTTGGATTTGGCTTTGGAAGATGCCATTATCAATAAAGAGCAACACCGACAAATTTGGGAGGATAATGTACTTCGATGGTTGGGTATTGAACACGATAACGATTTAAAACAAAGATTGAAATTAGCATAATGGCAACAACTATTTATCAAGCAACTTTAGCGTTTGCGCAGGCATTGGATCAAACCGATCCTTTGCGAAAATATCGCGATCAATTTCATTTGCCTTTGCAAGAAAACGGAGATCCTGCGATTTATTTGTGTGGTAATTCTTTGGGGTTACAACCCAAAACAACTCGCGCAGCCATTGAGCAAGAATTGTTAGATTGGCAAACTTATGGCGTCGAAGGTCATTTTCACGCCGAACGGCCTTGGATGCCTTACCATGAATTTCTGACGCAGGCAATGGCAAAAGTAGTTGGCGCCAAGCCAATCGAAGTCGTGGTGATGAATACCTTGTCTGTCAATTTGCATTTGATGATGGTTTCCTTTTATCGACCCACTGCCACACGCCATAAAATCTTGATTGAATATGATGCTTTTCCTTCCGACAAGTACGCGGTGGCCTCTCAATTAAAATTTCACGGTTACGATCCCGCGGATAGTTTGATTGAATTAAAAGCACGCCCCGGAGAAGTTTGTTTACGAATGGAAGATATTGAGGCAACAATCGCAAAAGAAGGGGCTGAAATTGCCTTGGTGATGTTGGGAAATACCAATTACTATACGGGACAATTTTTCGATATGCGTCAAATCACGGAATGGGGACACGCACAAGGTTGCGTTGTTGGTTTTGATTGTGCACACGGTGCAGGGAATGTAGCCTTGAACCTACACGATTCGGGCGCTGATTTTGCGGTTTGGTGTACGTATAAATACCTTAACTCGGGACCGGGCAGTTTAGGAGGATGTTTCGTACACGAACGGCACGCGCACAATAAAGACTTACCTCGTTTTACCGGTTTGTGGGGACATAATAAAGCAACTCGGTTTGGGATGCGCGATGGTTTCGATCCGATACCGGGCGTAGAAGCTTGGCAATTGAGTAATCCTCCGATCTTGTCGATGGCGGCTATTTTGGCTTCGCTAAAAATTTACGACGAAGTAGGCATCGAGCAATTGGTTGCCAAATCTAGAAAACTCACGGGATATTTAGAATACTTAATTAAGGAATTAGGATTTTCAGCGATTGAAATTATTACGCCTGAGTCTCCTTCTGAGCGAGGTTGTCAACTTTCAATTCAAGTGAAATCAGCAGACCAAAATTTATATAAAAAAATTACGGCGGCGGGAGTTATCGCAGATTGGCGAGAGCCAGATGTCATTCGAGTAGCGCCCGTTCCTTTATACAATTCTTACGAAGAGGTATATCGTTTTGTAAAAATTTTAAAAACAGAAATGGATCATGACTAAAGATAAAGTTATCATTGTAGGGGCAGGTTTATGTGGAACCTTACTTGCCATTCGCTTGGCACAAAGAGGATATCAAGTCTCTTTGCATGAGAAACGTGGCGATATGCGCAAAGAAGATATGGCAGCAGGTCGTTCAATTAATTTAGCCTTGTCGAGTAGAGGCCTAATGGCTTTAGACCGTGTGGGTTTACGTGCCGAGATATTGGAAGCTTGTATTCCGATGCGCGGGCGGTTGATTCATCCACTTAGCGGAGAGAAATTTTTGTCGCCTTACAGTGGTCGAAAAGAAGATTATATCAACTCCGTTTCTCGAGGAGGATTGAATAAACGTTTATTGGACGAAGCGTCGGCGATGGGAAATGTAAAAATTCATTTTAATAGCAAGTGTCGTAAGGTAAACCTCGAAGCAGCGAGTGCCGTTTTTGAAAATATAGAAACGGGGGTTACCCACGAAGAAAAAGGAGCGGTCGTCATCGGTACGGATGGTGCTGGTTCCATCGTCAGAAAAAGTATGATGGGGCAAACGACGAAGTTGTTGTTCAATTATTCACAAGATTTTTTGCGACATGGTTACAAGGAATTGAGTATTGCACCCGGCGCAGGAGGAACTTACCGCATCGAAAAAAATGCCTTGCACATTTGGCCACGAGGACAATTCATGATTATTGCCTTACCAAATATGGATGGTAGTTTTACCTTGACGATGTTTCACCCATTTTTTGGAGACATTGGTTTTGAAAGTTTGAACACGGAGGAAAAAGTGCGTAATTTCTTTGAGAAGTATTTTGCGGACTTACTGCCATTTATGCCAAATTACATTGAAGAATATTTTGCCAATCCAGTTGGGACACTCGGTACGATCAAATGTAATCCTTGGCAAGCTTACGGTAAGACTTTGATTATGGGAGATGCAGCGCACGCGATTGTTCCTTTTTACGGACAAGGAATGAATGCTTCTTTTGAAGATGTGCGCGTTTTTGATGATGTCTTGAATGAATACGAAGGGAGTTGGGAGCAGGTCTTGCTTAATTTTCAAGAAAGAAGAGTAACGCAGGCGAATGCAATTGCGGATCTTGCGATTGATAATTTCCACGAAATGCAAGATAAAGTTAACGATGAAAATTTCCTCAAAAAGCGTCGTTTAGAAATGCAGTTGGAACAACAGTTCCCTGATTATTATTCTAAATATTCGCTCGTGAGTTTCAAGCCAGAAATGCCTTACGCGCAAGCAATGAAGCAGGGGAGAGCACAGGATAAATTGTTGTTGGATATTTGTACCCGAGCCGATTTTGCAGAACGTTCGTTAGCATCGGTACACGAAGAGTTGATGGAATTGGCAGCAGCCGTACAAGCCTAACCGGATGGGAGTTGTTTTGCAATAGCCGGGAAGCCGTTTGGTGATACGCTTAGTGGCAAAACAACTTCCTTCTAAAATCGAAGTATCAAGTTTGATTTGGATTAGTACTAGTGTACTTAGTTTTATCGCCGTTGGTTTTTCATTCCTAGAAAAATCTTTATCTTAGAGCACGCACGCTCCAGGGAGCTTGCAGATTAACTCGCATCAAATACCTCCAGATATGTCTACCCTCAAAATCAATTCGCTGAAAGCTTATCGTAAGGCTTACCAAGAAAGTATAAAAGACCCCGAAGCTTTTTGGAGTCGACAAGCAGAAACTTTCGTTTGGAAAAAGAAGTGGAAGAAAACTTTAGACTGGGATTTTCAAAAACCAGATGTCAAATGGTTTATCGGTGGTAAACTCAACATTACCGAAAATTGTTTAGATCGACATTTAGCCGAGCGAGGCGGAGAGACCGCTTTGATTTGGGAACCTAATGATCCTTCCCAAAAATTTAAAACTTATACTTATCAAGCATTATATGAGGCCGTTTGTCAATGTGCGAATGCACTCAAGGCAAATGGGGTTAAAAAAGGAGATCGAATCTGTTTTTATATGCCAATGGTTCCGGAGTTGACGATTGGTATTTTGGCTTGCGCCAGAATTGGGGCGATACATTCGGTTGTCTTCGCGGGATTTTCGGCGACAGCTTTAGCGGATCGGATTAAAGATGCCAGTTGTAGCATGGTCATTTGCTCGGATTATAATGCGCGCGGTGCTAAAAATATTCCGGTGAAGGCGGTAGTAGATGAAGCTTTGAAAATGGGTTGTAAATCGGTCAAAACCGTTTTGGTACACCAAAATACGGGGGAGAAAGTGCGTTGGAAAAAATCAAGGGATAAGTGGTGGCACGAAGAATTAAGTCGTCGCCGGAAGACTTGTAAAGCTACGGCAATGGATGCAGAAGATGTACTTTTCATTTTGTACACGTCGGGCTCTACGGGGAAACCGAAGGGTGTAGTGCATACTTGTGGCGGTTATATGGTATATACTTGTTTCTCCTTCCAAAATGTTTTTCAATACGAGCAAGGCGATGTTTATTGGTGCACTGCTGATATTGGTTGGATTACGGGACATTCTTATATTGTCTACGGTCCCTTGCTCGCAGGAGCGACGACGATCATGTCCGAAGGAGTACCGACCTATCCAGATGCGGGGCGCTTCTGGCACATTTGCGAAAAGCATAAAGTCAATCAGTTTTATACGGCACCTACGGCGATTCGGGCTTTGATGGCGCAGGGCGATCATTGGCCTACGCACTATGATTTGAGTGAATTGAAAGTATTGGGAACCGTTGGGGAACCGATTAACGAAGAAGCGTGGCATTGGTACAACGAAAAAATTGGAAAAGGAAAATGTCCGATTGTAGATACTTGGTGGCAAACGGAAACGGGAGGAATCATGATTGCGGGATTAGGGGATATTTCTCCGATAAAACCCACTTACGCCGGATTACCCTTGCCGGGTATTCAAGCCTGCTTGGTCGACGCGGAAGGGAATGAAATAACGGGGAATGATCAGGAAGGATTGTTGTGTATTAAGTTTCCATGGCCTTCGATGATTCGTACCACTTATGGTGATCACGAACGATGTCGAAACGTTTATTTTTCGGCTTTTGAGGATAAGTATTTTACGGGAGATGGTGCACGCAGGGATAAAGATGGCCTGTATCGCATTATCGGAAGGGTAGACGATGTGATTAATGTTTCGGGACATCGAATGGGGACGGCAGAAGTGGAAAATGCCATTAACGAGCATCCTGAAGTGATTGAATCTGCGGTCGTTGGCTATCCACATGAGATTAAAGGACAAGGAATTTATGCTTACGTCATCGTCAATGCGGCGGTAAAGGACGAAGATCGTTTTAGAAAAGAAGTATTAAAGGTTGTAACGCGGGAGATTGGTCCGATTGCTAAGCCAGATCGTATTCAATTGGTGTCCGGTTTACCCAAAACACGTTCGGGAAAAATCATGCGGAGAATTTTGCGCAAAATTGCGTCGGGAGACACCAAAAACTTGGGCGATATTTCTACCTTACTGAATCCAGAAGTGGTAGAAGCGGTCAAGAAAGGTGCCTTAGCTTAATATTTATGCATTTAACGAGAATAGTTGGATTATTTTGTTGCCAATAACGGGCAATTTATAAAAATACTTTTTAGATTTGTGGCGAAAGAAAAAACTAGGGTGGAAATTTCGGCTTGTCTGAATCAAATCACGAAAAAAAACCTAAGAAAGTAAAAAAAATACAATGGAAAAATCTAATAGAACGAAGGGGACAGCAATGGATTGGTCATTATTTTTTGTATCACTAGTCGTTACAATTGCGTTAATGATTTTATTGCCAGAGTGGTTTTGGGTCGCTTTACCTTTCTTATTCACTTATTTGGTGAAGTCATTAGGCTATATGTAGTCGAATGCTGCTTCGGAAGCAGATACTTCTTGGAATATATACTACATTTCAAGTTCATCACTTCATTTCTTGGTTTTTACTAGTCGGGCACGCTTCTGCCCACTAGTTCGGTGTAAGGCAAATTCGCTGCGGCGAGTATTCACCTAATTTTCCTATCTCCGCTCAACTTTCCTTAGCCGCTAATCGCTTTTTTTCTGTATAAATCCTTTTCTCTGCTTGGTGTTAAAGTGAATTGAAAATGTTATCAATTTGACGCTTGATCACGGAGGCTCTTTTTTTGGTACTTAAACCTTTTATTCCTCTCTCTGCTAAAAAAGAATCTTTCTCTTCCCTTTTTAATCATTTTCTCTTACGCAAGTCTATTGTAGCATCAAAGTATTTAGCCCCAAAAGAGTGATTTTCTGATCATTTGGCTTTAAAACTTCAAATTTTTCAAGAT
>CALFBG010000399.1 GCA_937951685.1 uncultured Saprospiraceae bacterium
CCAAAGAACGAGTGGACATCGCCTACAATGGTTGTTCGAACATTACGGTAGAATGTATGTCTCTTACATCGCGGCGATGACGGCATTTAGTGCGTTGCAGAACGTATTTGGGATCGAGGTGATCAATTGGCTTGCGCCAACATTCATCGGTGGGGCATTAATTGCGTTATCCAATCGATATTATTTTAAATTGCATAAAGTGAAATAAGTATTTCATGACTTCAATGCATCATACACCAATACTCGTGGAAAAAAAACAAGGATTAAGTATTAAAGCATTGCTCCTCGATTCTGTGAAAACATTTTTCGTTGGTGGTTTTGCCATCACGGTCTTTTTTGCCCTTTTTAGTAATAATTTGGATTGGACTGTTTTGTATCGACAGTTTATTCAAAATGGTGCCTTGTGTGTCGTATTATTTTTTGGGAATGGAATTGTGAGCGAATGGTTTGATCGATATTATCCTTGGACGGAGGAGCCTCTCAAGCGTATGATTATTACTTTGGTTTCCGTTTTAGCCTACACGATTGTTGCTTCTTTTATTACCTTGAGAATTATTTTTTGGTTTTTTTACAAAGTTTCTTTAGCTCGCTTTTACGAACTTTTTGTAGATACGACCTTGCTAAGTTTGGTCATCATTACGCTATTTATTACGGGCTTTTTACACGGACGTTCTTTTTTACAATCTTGGAAGGATTCTCAAATTAAGGCAGAAAAATTCAAAAGAGAAAGTATCGTCGCGCAGTATGAGACCTTGAAAAATCAAGTTAATCCACACTTTTTGTTTAATAGTTTTAATGTCTTGACGAGCTTGGTGCATAAAGATGCCAATCTAGCAGAGCAGTTTATCAAGCAATTATCGAAGGTCTATCGCTATATCTTGGATACGAGAGAAAAGGAAGTAGTTTCCCTCGTCGAAGAAGTAGAAGCTTTGCATGCTTTCGTTTTTTTATCTAAAATTCGCTACGGTGAAAACATCGATTTTCGTATAGATATTCCTAGCGGGAAGGAATATATGGTTGCTCCGTTGAGTTTGCAGATGTTGGTAGAAAATGCGATCAAGCATAATATTATTTCCAAAGCACATCCATTGCCCATTCGAGTATATCTTGACGCGGAAGCAAGCTACGTGGTCGTGGAAAATAAATTACAAAAGAAAAAGCAAGTCCAAGATTCTTCGGGAGTTGGCTTGGCAAATATCAAAGCTCGCTACGCGTATATCACCGATCGTACCTTACAACTGTCGGAAACAGAAGCGCTATTTCAAGTAAAAATCCCTTTAGTGACCTTGAGTTAACTTGAGTTAATTGATTTTTTTAAGTACTTCATTGAATGTATTCCACAAAAATTAAATTAAGATGAAGCTAGTAATTATTGAGGACGAAGATTTGGCGGCAGAACGGTTAATGGACTTGCTGATGCAGCATGATGCTGAGATTGAAGTTTTGGCTTGTTTGGACTCGGTGGCTTCGGCGGTTACCTGGTTCAAAATGGAACTTACCGTTGATTTGGTTTTTATGGATATTCAACTAGGGGACGGCTTGAGTTTTGATATTTTTGAAGAAGTAGAAATCAATTGTCCTGTCATCTTTACGACGGCTTACGACGAATACGCCTTGCGTGCTTTTAAGGTCAACAGTATTGATTACTTGTTGAAGCCTTTGGGTTTGGTAGAGTTGCAAGCGGCTTTTCAAAAACTAAGTATTTTACGGGGAAAAGAAAAAGCACAAAGTCTTGATTTGTTAGCCTTACAAAATGCGATGCAGATGATGAATAAAGAGTACAAGTCTCGGTTTATCGTGAAGGCGGGTCATCATCTGAGTTCGGTACCTACCGAAGAGATTGCGTACTTTTATAGTGAGCACAAAGCGGTTTGGATTTGGACGTACCAGCAAAAAAAACATTCCATTGATTATAGCTTAGAGCAATTAGAAACTTTAGTATCTCCAAAAAAGTTTTTTCGAGCCAACCGGAAATACCTCATTGGTTTTCGATCCATTGTGCAGGTGACGAGTTATTCGAATAGTCGCTTGAAATTAACCTTGCTGGGGGCAGAGAAAGAAGAGATTTTGATTAGTAGGGAAAGAGTAAACGCCTTTAAGCGCTGGCTGGATCAGTAAAAAAGATCTCGCAACTTGGCTTAAAGGCGCTTGGATAAATCTGATCAATAAGCGACTAGCTTAAGGGATGATGTTTATACATTTCCTTTGAGTAACTCTCTGGAAATAACTAATTTTTGAATTTCGGAAGTTCCTTCTCCGATGGTACATAACTTAGAATCTCGGAAGAACTTCTCCACAGGGAAATCTTTAGTATAACCGTACCCACCGTGAATCTGAATGGCATCCGTTGCAATTTCTACGGCAATTTCCGAAGCATAGTATTTCGCCATGGCTGACTCCTTCGTCATTTTCTGATGGTTGTTCTTCATGTCTGCCGCTTGGCGCGTCAACAATTCTGCCGCTTCAATTTTAGTCGCCATATCTGCTAGTTTGAAACTAATACCTTGGAATTTAGCGATGGGCTGGCCAAATTGATGTCTTTCTTGAGCGTACTTAACGGAAGCCAAGTAAGAACCCTTCGCGATTCCTAAAGAAAGTGCTGCGATAGAAATTCTACCACCATCTAAAATTTTCATCGCTTGGATGAAACCGTCTCCTTCTTTACCTAGCATTTGGCTTTTGTGTACCCGACAATTGTCAAATATCATTTCTGCCGTTTCAGAGGCCCGCATGCCTAATTTATTTTCTTTTTTACCCGCTGAGAAGCCAGGCGTTCCTCGCTCTACGATGAAAGCCGTCATTCCATGACTATCCAGTAAATCGCCCGTACGCGTCATCACAACGGCAACGTTACCAGAAATACCGTGTGTAATCCAGTTCTTAGCACCGTTAATCACGTAATGATCCCCATCTTTTTCTGCGACACACTGCATTCTTCCTGCGTCACTTCCCGTACCCGGTTCCGTCAATCCCCACGCGCCAATCCACTCTCCGGTAGCTAATTTGGGTAAATATTTTGCTTTTTGTTCGTCATTGCCAAAGGCAAGGATGTGTCCTGTACACAAAGAATTGTGAGCGGCTACTGAAAGACCAATCGAACTACAAACTTTAGAGATTTCGACGATGATACTAACGTATTCTTGGTATCCTAAGCCCGATCCACCGTATTCTTCGGGGACTAAAACGCCAAGAAAGCCATGTTCGCCCAATTTGTGCATTAAATCTACCGGAAAATGTTGTGCCTCATCCCATTCCATCACGTGTGGTCTAATATATTGCTCCGCAAAGTCTTTTGCACTTTGCTCAATCATTTCTAAATTTTCACTTGTCGTCGCTACGTTCATAAGTTACGCTTTATGGATAATAAATTTAATTTGGTTTTATTAAAAAAATTAAATGGTACACTAGCCCATAAATGTGGTCGAGAAGTACCGATTTGATGCAAAAGAAGTGACCAAACGATCGACAGGAAGGAATGATTTTTTCTTTTGGAGGCGCCAATTTTGGAATGTGATCAAGATATTTTGCTAAATGAATCATTTTTAATTGGTCTCAATTACCTAATACCTACTAAATATCATTCCAAAACCGTTGCTTAAATTGTGCTCGAAATATACGGATAAATGTTGATACTGAAGCTTTATTGAAAAGACAAAAACACTTTTTGTCAGCGATTTAGTTAAAAACTACTATTTCAATTAGTAATAAATTAGAAGGGAAAAAGGAGAAGTAGTGAAAAAAGGAAACTTGAGCTTTGGTTATTTCGATTGAACTTACTTTAAAGAATATCAATATCCGTACTTCTCTTTCCAGTTGGCTTGCAGTCTTTTTCTAATTTGGGCTTCACTCGGATTATTTTGCGGATCGTACAGCTTTTTGGCAATGATCTCCTCGGGTAGAAATTCGTGTTGCACAAAATTATTTTGATAATCGTGGGCATATTTATAATCTTTTCCGTAATCCAAGGTTTTCATCAAACTCGTCGGCGCATTTCTAATGCTGAGTGGAACGGATAGATTTCCGGTCTCCCGCACCAATTTCTGCGCCTGATTAATGGCTTGGTAAGCAGAATTACTCTTCGGTGCAGTGGCTAAATAAATGCAGCATTGCGATAAAATAATTCTAGCTTCGGGCAATCCAATGGCTTGTACTGCTTGAAAACAAGTGGTTGCCATTAATAAAGCATTCGGATTAGCCAAACCAATATCTTCGGAGGCCGCAATAATTAAACGACGAGCAATAAACTTTACATCTTCCCCGCCTTCAATCATGCGAGCGAGGTAATACACTGCGGCATTTGGATCGCTGCCGCGAATGGATTTGATGAAGGCAGAAGCCATATCGTAATGCTGATCTCCCGTTTTATCGTACTGCGCAATATTTTGTTGAATTTTCTCGGAGACAAAATCGTTGGTGATTTCAATCGCTTCGTCGGCTTCGGCAAAATTACAAACGAGCTCTAGAATGTTGAGTAGTTTTCGACCGTCGCCACCCGAAAACTTTAACATCGCGTCGTATGATTTGACTTTTATACTGCGTGTTTTTAAATATTCATCTTTGGCTAAGGCTTGATCGACCAACTGAATTAATTCCTCCTTTTGTAAAGGCTGAAGGATATAAACTTGGCAACGTGACAAAAGTGCCGAAATGACTTCGAAAGAAGGATTCTCGGTAGTTGCGCCAATTAAGGTTACAACGCCTTGCTCAACGGCACCAAGTAAAGAATCCTGCTGCGATTTGCTGAAGCGGTGAATCTCATCAATGAATAAAATAGGATTAGCAGCACTAAAAAAACGTTGATTTTTGGCTTTACTGATCGTCTCGCGAATATCTTTTACGCCCGCATTAATAGCACTCAAACTGTGGAAAGGACGATCGAGTTGATTGGCAATAATATTGGCTAAAGTCGTTTTACCCACGCCCGGCGGTCCCCACAAAATGAAAGAAGGAATTTTACCAGCGGCAATCGCTTTGTACAAAACGGCTTCTTGCCCAACCAAATGTTGCTGACCGATATATTCCGACAAAGTTTTGGGGCGCATTCTTTCCGCTAGTGGCTTCATGGTGGAACTTCAAGTTTTGAACTGATAGGGTGAACAGACTTTAAAGTGCAAATATAAGACTTGTATTAGAAAGTAGTTCGATTTTATCACAAAACCCGCTAACAAAAGAAGGCTTCAAAGTAATGTGTTAAATAATAGAACAAAAGTCTCCGCTAATCTTTTGAGTCTGCGCAGTCTTTTCAGAAAATATTTTTTGTTAAAAAAAGCGTTGATCTTGAAGTAGCTAATTTCCTTTAAAAAAGAGTTAGACAATATTTTTGAAAGTTTTGCAAGGCTGACCCAACCTCTTAACGAATCGTTACGTGTGTTCTTTTGTAATCAAAAAATTATTCATTAAAAGTTGTGCGCTCAGTGCAGCTTCACCTCAAAAGAAAACGATATGGCTCTCAAAAAAATTGGATTATTATTATTCGCTTGTTGCTTAATCTTCGCTGCTTGTAAAAAAGATCCTGAAGTTACGGAACTTACACCTACGGTAGATCCTTACAGTATCCCACAAAAAATAATTACGGCTTCCCTGTCGGGAACGGTCGTTTTAGAAGATGGTTCTCCTGCGGAAGGGGCGACCGTTTATGTGAATAATAATTCCTTAACAACCGATGAAAACGGAGTGTTTTATTTTAAGAATATTAAAATGAATGAATATGGCACTTTCGTTAAAGTAGAAAAATCAGGCTATTTTATGGGGGGCAAGATGGTGAATCCTAAAGCGGGACAACGTGCGATTACTCGAGTAAGACTCCTAACCAAAACCTTGGTAGGAAGCTTTTCTTCTGCACAAGGAGGTACCGTTACGGCAAATGGTAATAGTGAAATCTCCTTACCACCCAATGGAATAATGACCAAAGGCGGTGATGCGTATACGGGTAACGTTAATGTTTACGCAAAGTGGATTGATCCTACGGGAAATGAACTAGAGGAATTCATGCCAGGAGATTTAAGAGCAATTGATGCAGCGCAGGAGTTTGTACAATTAGCTACTTACGGGATGCTTGCGGTTGAATTAGAAAGCGATAGTGGCGAATCACTACAAGTTGCGACAGGAAACACCGCAAGCTTGACTTTCCCAGTACCGAGTGAACTTAGTACTACTGCACCCGCTACCATTCCATTGTGGTCTTACAACGAGGATAATGGTCACTGGATCGAAGAAGGTCAAGCGACGTTCAACGGCACGGAATACGTAGGAGAAGTGAGTCATTTTTCTTTTTGGAATTGCGATGCGCCCTTTCCTGTCGTTCAATTTGAAGGAACGGTGATTGATCAAAATGGCAACCCAATTAGCGAACAACACGTTAGTATTAAAGTTAATAATTCTGCCTTGACGAGGAGTGGAATGACCGATGCGAGTGGTACTTTTTCTGGTAAAATCCCGAAAGATGAAGCTTTAACGATCACCGTGAAATCTTATGGTTGGTGTGATTCAGAAATGTATACGGCAAGCATTGGACCGTTTAGTGAAGATGTGGTACTACCTGCGATTACGATCGACTTGGATAATGTTTCGAATGGAGAATTTGTGCAAATCAAAGGTACCTTACTGGATTGTGATGGAGATCCGGTTACGGATGGGTATTTGAAAGTATTTTCCGAAGAAAACTTTAGAATTTTATACCCAAACGCGGATGGCATGATTGACTTTAGCTTAGTGTATTGCGCGTCTTCAACCTTAGATTTGATTGCCTACGATTTGGAGAATCTTAAAAAGAGTAGCACGAGTACTTATAATATAGTAGGCGTAAGTGAGTTAGATTTTGTGAATATTATCGCCTGTGACGTGATTGACGAATTTATTAACTTAGACGTTGATGGCACAAATTTCATTTATAATAATACACAATCTTCGCTGAACTTCAATAATACTTTTACGATATCAGGGAGTGCTACGGTAGGGGATACTAGCTTTTTTATAATGGAGCTTCCAATGGGTGGTCTTGGAACCCAAAATCCACAATATACTAATGCCACTTTCGAAGATATAGCAAACAACAGCTATTATAGTGGAAGTTGCCAAGGTTGCCCCGATCTTGATGTAACGATTACTTCATATGGTGATATCGGAGCGTTTGTAGAAGGAAATTTCTCAGGTACAATTCCAAGCAACGCACCTAGCGGGACGAGTAACTTGAGTGGAACCTTTAGAGTAATTAGAAATCAATAATACTTTGTAATTTAAGTTTGTGAATATTTTGAGCGTTGGATTTTCGTCCTAATCAAGGAAGCCCCGGAGTCTATTTCTTGAAAAAGATTAAGGCGAGGAGCCGACGCAGAGTAGGCCAAAAAGGCAGGTTCAAAAATGTTTGATAATTTATATTACAAAGTAATAAAGTCATCAATTTAAAGTAAATAGCTATACTGTCTTTTTAGAAGGAAATATAGTAGATTGGCGATCGTAAGCTGTCTATCTTTGAGTAGGCAGCTTATTTTTTTGAAAAAAAAGACAACCAGACCCAACCTTGTCCCAAAATACTGCGTGTATCCCTTTGACAGCTAAATATTAAGTCATTTTCTATCATTACTTAATTAAAATTAAAATGAAAAAATTATTATTACTCTTTGCTTTCTTCCTAAGTTTGAACTTCGTACAAGCACAAGATACTTTATGCTACGTCGTTGTTAATCAAGTACAAGGTGGGTTTTGCCTACAAGCTACGGCTTACGGTACACCACCGTTTGTTTATACTTGGGATAATGGAGATGTTGGAGACACGACTTGCCCCAACGATACACTTAACTACTATTGCGTCACGGTAATTGATGCGGATAGTTGTGTGAGTACTGCTTGTGGAATCTTGAGTTCTCCTACCAATTGCAGTGTAAATATTATAGAAAGCGCCACAGCAGGGTTGACGGCACAAACAACGGGCTTTGGCATTTATGATTTCCTTTGGTCTACGGGCGAAACAACAGAGAGTATCTTGCCTGCGCAGCCAGGAGAGTATTGTGTCAGTATTTCTGATAATCTAGGTTGCCAAGCGAGTGCTTGTTATACTTTGATTGATACTACCTTAACTTGCACTACCAATATTACGGTTGATCCAACGACGGGTTTAACGGCGAATATGACTGGAACGGCTCCTTATACTTATTCATGGAGTAATGGTGCGAATACCCAATCAATTTTTCCCCTCGGAGCAGGAAATTATTGTGTATCTGTCGTTGATGCTGCGGGTTGTCTTTCAGAAGCTTGTGCTTACTGGGCAGGTAATCCAGCAGATTCCTGCGATGTTATCATTACTCAAGGCATATTAGGCGCGCCTATTTCAAGTTTGGCCGCGACGCCTTCCGGCACTGGACCATATACTTATGAATGGTCTACCGGCGACACTACTAGTATTATTCTTCCAACTTTAACTGGCACGTACTGCGTAACGGTAACGAATGCAGATGGTTGTATCGCTTCCAATTGTACTTTCTGGACGAGTCCTACGCCGGATAGTTGCACGACTTATATTCAGTATACTAATTTTGATTCTTTGTACAACCTGATTGCGATTCCAAATGGCGTTGCAC